>CAYQBV010000253.1:0-6585 GCA_964415705.1 uncultured Chthoniobacter sp.
CTCCTGCACCATCGCCTGCGCCAGCCCGATGCGCTGCATCATGCCCTTCGAGTAACCGCCGAGCCGGCGATCCGCCGCGTTTTCCAACCCCACCAGCGCCAGCAATTCCCGCGTCCGCTCGCGCAGCCGCGCCCCGCGCAACCCGCAGAGCTTGCCGAAAAATGCCATCGTCTCCGCGCCGGTCAGGAACTTGTAGAAATACGGATTCTCCGGCAGGAACCCCACGTCCTCCCGGCTCTCCACGGTCGTCGAATCGCGCCCGAAAATTTCCGACCGTCCGCTCGACGGCGAGACCAGCCCGAGGACGATCTTCATGGTCGTGGACTTCCCCGATCCATTCGGCCCCAGCAGGCCATAAACCTGCCCCGGTTCCACCGTGAGCGACAGGTCTTTGACCGCCGTTACCTTCTCCCGCTTGAAGGGGATCGGGTAGGTCTTGGTCAGGTTTTGGATGGAGATCGCGGGTGTGGGCATGGCAGCCGGGAAAATGCAGTGTTTTGGTGCGGGCTCAGTAGCGCAATCAGTGACGCTTGTTGTACTCCTCATGCGTTCCAATCCAGTCCCACACAAACTCCTCCCCGGTGAACTTTCCGACGGCACGGTAATGCGCTCCTACCCGCGCGGACCAATTCGCTCCGGCGATTTTCTTGAAGTGCAGCGAGGGGTGTCGAAAATCACTCGTCCAAACCCGATAGTTCCTCCGCGCCAGCGTTTTGACGGCCTCCGGCAGAGAATGGTAACAGCGCCAGAATTCTACGCTTCCGCGACTCTGGATCATTTACACAAATCTTCGATCGGGCGGGAAAGGCCCGCTTGGTACTCGGCGTCGATTCGGCGATTCATCTCGTCGAACTTTCCTGCTGCGGCATCGGCTTTCATCTGCCGGTCCCAGTCATCGTCCTCAAAGCCCTGCAGTTCGGCCAGCAGTTCGACACGCTCTGCGAGCGACAGTTTTTGAATGGCCTCACGAATCTCAGCGATAGTGCTCATGCGCGGAAATTAGGACAAAATATCGGCGCGGGCAACGTGCGACTTTTCACCGTGCGATCTCGAAGCCGCGCACGTCCTTGAGCGGTGCGATTGGCAGCAGCGTCGCGCTCTTGATGTGTCCCTTCAGTTCGCTCTCGGCGATCGCTTTCAGAAAATCCTCCACCTCCGCGCGCTCGCCGCCGCACTGCAATTCCACGCGGCCGTCGTCGAGATTCCGCACCCAGCCCACGACCTCGTAGCCGCGCGCGAGCTGCTTCACGGTGAAACGAAAACCCACGCCCTGCACGCGCCCTTCGTAGAAAACCTGCCGCGCGATCATTCCTCCAAGGAGATCCCCCGCAGACACTCCGCCGCCGTCTCCGGCCAGACCGTGTTCAGCCAGCACCCGGTCCCAAGTTCCACCCCGCCCCGGAAATAGAGCCGCGGCAAAATCTCGATGTGCCAGCGAAAATCGCTCTCGATCGTCGTCCAGTGATCGGGCCGCCCGCTCCGCACCGGCGCGGTGAAGAGCATGAGATTATACGGCGCGTGATCGAGCGCGCGGTTGAGTTTGCGCAGCGCGGTTTTGAGCGCGTCGGCGAGTTGCGCGACCTCCTGCTCGCTCACTCCGTGAAAATCCGGGCATTGCCGCTTCGGATAAATCGCCAGCTCGAACGGCGCGCGCGCCGCATACGGGCAGAAGACCGCGAAGCCGTTATTCTCATAGACCAGTCGCGCGCCTGTCCGGACCTCCTCGGCCAGGATGTCCTCGAAAACGGAACGCTTCTTGGCCTCGAAAAAAGCCCGCGCCACTGCGAGCTTCCGGGCCAGCAGCGGCGGCACCACCGCCATCGCCACGAGCTGGCTCACGCTGTGCGCCACCCGCGCCCCGGCCGGTGCGCCCACATTTTTCACGACGCTAAACGCCCGCATTCGCGGGTCGCGCAGCAAGTCCAGCATCCGCACTTTCCACGCCGTCACCACCTTCTCGATGTCCCCCAGCGGCAACTCCTCCAGCGCCCGGTCACCCGGATCCTCGATCACGATCTCATGCGCCCCCACCCCGTCCATCCGGTCGTAAAAACCGTCGCTCCGCCGCGTGGGATCGCCCTCCACCCGCACCACCGGCGCGCGATTTGGCACCACCCGCACCTGCCATCCCCCGCCCTCCCCCGGCGCGGTGAAAAGCGCATGCGCCGCACCCTGCTCCTGCCCGGCAGCGAAAGGACTCACCCCTTTCGCCTCCGCGCGCACCGAGCCGAACGCTGGCGGAATCGGCCGCGATTCGGAGAAAATCGTCCACGCTTCAGTTAGCGGATCGAGCCGCATTTCAGTGTTGTCCATGAGAGCGCGGAAGCTTCACCCGCGCCCGCCGCGCTTCAAGCCACGATTTCCTCCCCAACCGCCCCGATCACCAACTATCGGTGCGGAACGGTGACGCCGGGAGACCTTCCCGATTGTAGAGATTGGCTCCGTTGGGGTTCATCTCATAGGCGTAGCGCACGGCGACGGGGGCTTTCACCTCGGGCGAGGAGACGACCACGGAGTTGCCCTCAATCACGGCCTCGGCCCAGAACCATTTCTTGTCTTCCCCGGCGATGGCGAAGCGCTTGAGCTTTTCATCCTTGGCTTCGGTCGTGGGATTGCGGCCCTCCTTTTTCCCGACCATCAGGCCCGCGCCGTTGTAGTCGAATGTCAGTTGCGCTTTGCCGCCGTCGATCTTGAGCGCCTTGAAGAGCGGCCCGGAAGCCACCACGCCCTTTTGTGCGTAGTCTTTGGCCAGTGCCCATTGGGCGAGCCGTACGCCGACATCGAATTTGTTCTTCGGATGGATGTCGTTCGCCTGGGCGAGCGGGACGGTGTCGATGATGACAGCCATGCCGGTGTTCGCCACGGTCAGCGTCTTCGACTGGGCCTCGCGAAGTTTGGCCCAGCCATTGCCGCCAGCGGGGTCCTGGGTCGGCGTTTGGAAATTGGCGAGCTGCACGAAGTAGAACGGGAAATCGCCCTGCGCGAAATTTTTCCGCCAGCCGCCGATGAGGGCCTGCTTCTTCTGGAAGTAGCTCTCGCCTTCGTTGCCGTTCGACTCACCCTGATACCACAGCGCACCCTTGATCGGCATCTGCACGATGGGATGGATCATCGCGTTATACATCACGCTCCACTCGCCCTTGCCAGCCGGCAGCGGGGGCATGGCGGGCGGAGGCATGACCTTGGCCCCGGCGGCAAGGTTCTTCCGCGATTGCGCGACCCAGTTCTCCATGTCCGTCAGCACCTTTGGCAACTGCTCTTTGTAGTTCTTCATCGCTTCGAGCTTTCCGGCGATTTCCGGGCGCAGCGCCTCCACCATTTCGATCCCTTCCGGCGCCGTCCACGGCTCGACCCGGGTGCCGCCCCAGTTGGAATAAACGAGCCCGATCGGCACGCCGGTCTTCTGGTGAATCTCGCGGGCAAAGTAATACCCCGCTGCCGTGAACCCACCCACCGTGCCCGGCGCGCACAATTGCCACGGCGTCGCCGCCGGGGCGTCGGCCTCGGGTTGGTCGGACTTACTCTGCCGAAACTTAATCTGCCGGATTTTGGGAAAGTCCGCCGCCTTGATGTCATCGGGCACCTGAATCTGGTTCATGGTCCACTCCATGTTCGACTGCCCTCCGCAGACCCAGATGTCGCCGACGATGATGTTCTTCAAAGTGACGCTGTTCTTGCCGGTGATGGTCAGTTCCAAGTTGTCGCCCTCCTTGAGCGCCGGGAGTTCCACTTTCCACGCGCCGCTCGCATCGGCCTTGGTCGCTGCGGTCTTCCCCGACAGCGCCACGTTCACGCTCTCTCCAGCCTCGGCCCAGCCCCAGACCCGCACCGGCTTGTCGCGTTGCAGCATCATGTTGTCGGTGAAAACTCGCGGCATGCGGACATCGGCTGCGGCGGGCAGTGCGGCGACGACCGCGGAGGCGGCGAGAACGAGGTTGATGGTTCGGCGACGGAGGGTGGAGTTGGTCATATTGGGTATGGGTTAAAAGGCTACGGTTGCTTGGTTGAAGTCTTGGGTTGGTTTGCTGGAGGTTTGGTTTGCTTCGGCGGCTGGATCACCCGTTTCTCGGGATAGTCTGCGCCTTGATGGCTGCGGATGACGGAGAGTTGCCACGCTTCCAACTCCGCTTTCATGCGCCCGACCACGTCGGGATGTTGGGCCGCGATGTCGGTCTTCTCGGCGCGGTCGGCGGTTAAGTCGAATAACTCCCACTTGCCGGGAACCGTTTCCTTGGGTGGAGTCTTCACGAGCTTGTATTGGTTGTCACTCCACGCGGATGGGCCGGAGTTGGTGTCGAAGCCCTTCTTTTCCACCGCTTCATCGTCCTCCGAATCAGCGGCAAACTGCCAGAAACCCAGCGGCTGCGGACGCGCCTGCATCTTTCCATTAATCAACGGCAGCAAGCTGATGCCATCCAGCGGCACGGGATGCGTGAGCTTCACCTGCAAGAGGTCCACGAGCGTCGGCAGAATGTCCACGACACCCACGGGAATCTCCGTCACCGATGGCTTGATTCGCGCCGGCCACTCGATCAGTCCCGGCACGCGGATGCCGCCCTCCCACAGGTCGCCTTTGCGTCCGCGCAGGTCGGCATTGGTGCCGTGGCCGGCGGGCTTCTTCGGGTCGTTCCACCCGCCGTTGTCGCTCGAGTACCAAAGCATGGTGTTGTCCGCGATGCCGAGCTTCCGCAACCCCGCGCGCAGCGTGCCCATGCTGCGATCCACGGCGATCATTTCGCCGTAAAAACCCGACCCTCCCGCAGCCTTGAGATCTTCGGGCAGGGGCGCATGCGGGACGTGCGGACTGCCAAACCAGATGACGGCGAGAAAGGGCTTCTTCTGCTCGGTCTGCTGGCCAATGAACTTCAGCGCCTCGCTCACGATCGCGTCCGAGCCATCGCCCGTGGTCTTTTCGGGCTTGCCGTTGTGCCCAAAGGTCCAGTCCGTCTCGAAGTAATTCGTCACGGAAAACGATTCATCGAATCCAACACTGCGTGGCGACAGCGGATCGGAGTCCGGCATCACCCGCCCCGCTCCCGGAGCGGCCCCGCTCAGATGCCATTTGCCAAAATGCGCCGTCGCGTAACCGGCCTGTTTGGCGACCTGACCAATGGTCACTTCCTGTTTGCGCAGCGGCATGCCGGGCCAGAAGACCCCCATGCGGTTCGGATGCCTCCCGGTCATCACGCTGGCCCGCGTGGGCGAGCAACTCTGCTGCGCGTAAAAGCGGTTGCAGCGCAGCCCCGCCGCCGCCATCGCGTCGATGTTTGGCGTCTGGATTTTCGTGAGGCCGTTGTAACTCACATCGCCCCAGCCCTGGTCATCCGTCATGCAGAGGATGACGTTCGGTTTCGCCGCCTCCGCCGCCCGCGCCGGGGTCGGCGGGCAAAGTGCGAGCATGGTCAGCGCGCAGAGCGCCAGAGTGAGGAGTGAATTCATGCGGTCAGGGGCAGGCGGGCGATAGGTAAATGGAATCCCCGCTGCTCGGAAAGATTAGATTTTTCCCGGCACGGCCAGTGCGCGACCGACGACGAAACGGCACACTCCACCCGCCGGTTCTGGCTAACCGTGTTCGCCGGCCAGCACGTCGTTTTCCTGCAGGACGACGGGGAATGGCTCCAGCGGCATCAACTCGCCGTGGTCGAGGTGCTCGGCGCAGACGCGGAAGAAATCCGCCTCGGTGCTCACGCGGCGGATGTCGTGGAGGAAGCGGCCCGTGGGTTCGACGCCGAGGGCGAGGAAGTTCACGTATTTCTTCATCTTCTGGACTTGCTGGTTCGGATTGCGCCCCGGCACGGAGGTGGTGTCATAGAGCGAGCGGACGTAGTCGAGGACCTCGTGGCCGCGCGGTTGGAAAACCGGTTCGCCGCGCCGCTGCTGGCGGATTTGCTGAAAAATCCACGGGTTGCGGATGGCCGCGCGCCCGATCATCAGGCCGCGCGCCCCGGTCAGCACGAGGACTTCGGCCGCTTTCGTGGCGGAGCAGATGTTGCCATTGGCCAGCACCGGGCAGGGCAGCGCCTCGACCGCGCGGGCGATGAAATCGTAGTGGACCGCGCTGCGGTAACGCTCGGCGACGGTGCGGCCATGGACGGTCACGAGATCGAGCGAGTGCCGGGCGAGGATCGGGAGCAGCTTGTCGAAAATCGCGGGATCATCAAAGCCCAGCCGCGTCTTGACGGTGAACTTCACGCTCACCGCCGCGCGCAGCGCGCCGAGGATCGCGTCCACCCGCGGGAGGTCGCGGAGCAAACCGCCGCCCGCGCACTTGCGATACACCACGGGCGCAGGGCAGCCGAGGTTCAGATCGACGGCCGCAATCGGATGCTGCTGCAATTCCCGCGCGGTGCGGACGAGCGCCGGGATGTCGTTGCCGATCATCTGCGCCACCACCGGCCGACCGGTGGGATTCTGCGTGACGGATTCGAGGATCCACTTCTCTAAGCGCGAGTCGCCATGCACGCGGAAGTATTCCGTGTAATACACGTCCGCCCCGCCGTACCGGTTCATCAACCCCCAGAACGGCAGGTCCGTGACATCCTGCCCATCGATCTTGTCGGAATCGACCTGGATGATTGCCGAGAC
>CAYQBV010000254.1:0-3392 GCA_964415705.1 uncultured Chthoniobacter sp.
GGCCTCTGGCTGATGAGCGCGAGCAGGCTTTCCATCTGTGTGCCGGCCTTGCGCTGGGCGAGGTGCCGGCGGGCGCGTTCCACCGCTTCCTTGAAGCGCGCGGGCTTGAAGGGCTTCAAGAGGTAGTCGAGCGCATGAGCATCGAACGCCTTCAGCGCGTGCTGATCGTAGGCCGTGGTGAAAATCACGGCGGGCAGTTTTTCCAGCCCAATGGCGCGCAGTACGGCGAAGCCGTCCATCTCCGGCATTTGCACATCGAGGAACATCAGGTCGGGCGCCTCGCGGTCGACGACGGCGACCGCCTCCGGCCCGCCGGAACATTCGCCTGCGATCACCAGATCCACTTCCTCGCGCAGCAGCAGCCGGATGCGTTCACGGGCGAGCGGTTCGTCATCGACGATGAGGGTGCGAATCTTCATGAGGACATGGGTCTGGCGGCCGGCATTGGTTCAAGGTTGAAGGGTATTTCGAGCCGGGCCACACAGCCACCCCGCTCGCCACCCCGCAGTGAGAACTGCTGTCCAGCGCCGTAGAGCTGTTCCAGCCGCGCCCGAGTGTTCGCCAGGCCGATGCCGTGGCCGCCGGCGTTCTGCGCCGCCGGATTCAAGCCCGGCCCCGTGTCCTCCACGCTCAGGATGAGCCGAGCGCCCTCCCGCCGGGACCGCAGCGTGATGGTGCCGGGCGCCAGTTGCTTCTCAATTCCGTGACGGATGGCGTTCTCCACGATCGGCTGGAGAATGAGCGTGGGCACAAACGCCGCGCGCGTGTCCGCCGCGATGTCCGGCACGACCCGCAGCCGGTCGCCAAAACGCACCTGCTCGATTTCGAGGTAGCGCTGGAGGAAATCCAGTTCCTGTTCGAGCGGCACCTCCTGTTCCTCGCTACGTCCCAGCGAGAGGCGCAACAGTTCGCTCAGGCTGCCGATCATGTTGTCCGCCGCGTGCGGATTGGTGTGAACCAGCGTGGAGATGGCATTGAGGGTGTTGAACAGGAAGTGCGGATGAATCTGCATGCGCAACGTCTGGAGCCGGGCCTGCGACAGCCGCGCCTCCAGTTCCAACGCGCGCCGATCGCGTTGCTGCGAGCGCCGCGACCAGACCACAGAATGGCAGACGCTGACGGTCGCCCAGTAGATCAAGGCGTCAAACGGGATGCGGAACGCGACGGCGCGGACGGAACCTCGTCCCGCCGGCGGTCGTCCGAAGGGTGGCCCGTGGCCGCGGGCGGATTCGCGCAGCTCCGGCGGTCCGGGACGTTGGGAAAAGTTCGGGTTGCCCTTCACCAGTTGCCACATGCCGAACTGGCAGAGCAACACGGCCAGCAGGCAAGCCGCGAGATGCACCGGCAGACTCACCGCCAGGCGCCCACGCTCCAGTGAAAAACGAAACGCCAGCCACGCGGTCAAGGGCAGCAGTCCGACCCACGCCAGCCAAGCTGGAATGGACACGCCCAGCGCCTCGCTCCATTCCATCGCGCCGACCAGCACCAGTTGCGCGGCGAAGAGCGTCACCAGCCCTCCCCACGCGGTCACGAGCAACAGCACCAGTCCAAGCCGGCGCCGCACGGAACTGGAAGAGGAGTGGTTCACCTTGGCGGCAGGTCCCTTACCGCAACGGCGATACATGGCCGTCGCCATAGATGACGTTCTTGATCCCGTTGGTGCCGCCGCTGTGGAAGTTCTCGTAGTCGTAGAGCAGCGCGGCCTGATGCGGCGGAATGGTGATGCGGGCAAAGGGCGGCCCGACCTGAATCTGTTCCAGTGCCTGGTTGTTGAAGATCCAGTTCCACTCGTAACTCGAACCTTCGGCCTGGAAGTAGCCGCCGCGATCTTCCGGGCAGCGGAAGATGACCGAGTTGCTGGAGCTCAATTGCGGCGCGAGCAAATCGCAGATGCGCAGCAGCACGTTGTTGGTGGCCACGGGCGTGGTGGGGCGTTGCTCGGCGGAGGGCAGCCGGCCTTCGTTTTCGTCGGCAAACACCGCGACGGCCAGGCCGATCTGGCGCAGGTTGCTCACGCAGTTGATGTCGCGCGCCTTGCCTTTCGACCGGATCAACGCCGGCAGCAACAGGGACGCGAGAATCGCGATGATGGCAATGACCACGAGCAGTTCAATGAGCGTGAAGGCGCGCGGGCCGGGGCTGGAATGTGTCTTCATGGCCGTGCGGGTGAACCACCGGAGTTCTCGAACATCTTGCGCCGCTCGTTGATCATCTGGTTGCGCTCCAGACGCTGCTCGGGCGTGGAATCGCGCAAGCCGGAAGTGAAGCGCTCCATGATCTGCTGGCGCATCTGGTCCTGCATTCCGGGATTCTGCTGCATCATCTGCTGCGCGGCCTGTTGCATGGCCTGGGCGCGCTGCTCGGGCGGCAGTTCGCGGATTTTCTCGAACTGTTCGCGGCGTTCCCGGGCCTTCTCCTGTTCCTCGGGACTGAGCGTGGCGATGCTCGACTCGAATTGTTTTTGCGCCTCGGCCTTCTGCTCTGGCGTGGTGGAACTCATGGGATTCAATCCGGGCCGGCCCATGAACGGCGCGGGCGTGAGCAGGTAGAACACCGTCCACTTGCGTCGCACCTGTTTCGCGACCTGGGCGACGGCGTCGGGCAGCGTGGCCTGCGCGAGTTTGAGCGTCACCAGACCCGGCGTGCTGTCCTCGGCCACCACGCGATCGGAGGAAGCACGGTTCAAGCTTTGCGCGGCGAAGGCGGCGTCCTCGGCGGCGAACTGCACATTCACCAGGCGGTTCTCATCACGGATCGCATTGCCAAAAGGCCCGCCGAACCGAAACGCCGGTTGATCCGTCCAAGACTTCCACGGGCTGTCGCCCGGCGATTTGCCGGACTGCGCCGTGGCCTTGAGCTGCTGGAGCGTCGAGGAGTTGGAGTAAACGGGATACACTGCCAGCGCGCGCGACGAGGTTTGTTCACCGATGATGCGCAGCACTTCTTCCAAAGGCACCTTGCGGACATTCAACGTCACCGCGCCTTTCACGGCGGGGCCCACAATGATGTCCTCGCGCGTCTGCCATTCAATCTGGCTGATGACCTCGCCGAGATCCGCGTTGCGGACGTTGAGCGTGACCAGATTCGAGTGCGCGCGCACCGCGAGGAACACGCCGTAAGCCAGCGCGGCCCCCACGAGGATCAGTGATAACAGTCGCCAGGATTTTTTCATAAACCGATGCCGAGTTTGGCTTTCAACGCCGTTTCATCAAAGCACGAACTCCAGGCGCGGAAGTCAGCCGCGTCCGGAGATCGACGCCGTTTACTGTTGTCCGGGACGCCCGCCAGGACCACCGCGCCCGCCGACGGGGCGACGCAACTTGCCGTCCTTGATGGCCTGTTCAACAGCCGTCTGTTCGGTGGTGTCCAGCGTGCCATCCTTGTTCGTGTCG
>CAYQBV010000254.1:3492-6574 GCA_964415705.1 uncultured Chthoniobacter sp.
TGGCTATGGGCGGATTCGCTCCAGCAGGACGCTGGCCGGGGCCGCCATCGGGACGGCCTTGGGCGAGGGCGGTTGAACAGGCGACGGCGCCAAAGGCGGCCACCATGGCCATGGTCTTGATGTGTTTCATACGATTCTAATTTTGTTGTTTCGTTTTCCACGCCCGGGCAGCACAAGCCGCCCGATCCAGCGTTGGAGTGGAATCTATGCGAGAATCCGAACGTGGCGTGGGGAACTGGATGAAAGGCCGAATCGGCGAGATGAATCGGCCAATCATCGTGATGAATCCACCCTTCATCTCCGGTTCATCGTGGTCTCACCCGCCTTGATGCTGGACAGGAGCCGCTGCGCCGCGACGAATGCGACCTCGCCCGGATCGCCGCAGACAGCCTCGAACTCATCCAACCGCTCGTCGAGAAACGCAATATTTGCATCCACTCTGTCCAGGTGCCTGGAAACATTTTCGGGCATCTGGTCAGGATATTTCTCCCTGGCGCGTTTTACTTCCAATGAAGACACGTCCCCAGCGCTCGACGCATGGCATGGAAAGAATCGCCGAGCCTGTGTCGCACGAAACCTTGCCGCCCGAGAGCGGGGCCGCACAAGACCCCGTCGGCGTGGACGGGACGGCGGCGGCAGATGCACAATAGATTTGTCACCATGCCCCTCATAGAAGTTCGGAACGTCAGCAAGATTTACCACCTCGGTGGTGAGGAAATCCGCGCGCTGGATGACGTCTCGGTGGACATCGACGGCGGCGAGTTCATCTCCATCATCGGCCCTTCCGGCAGCGGCAAATCGACGCTGATGCACATTCTCGGATGCCTCGACTCGCCGTCGAAGGGAACGATCCGGCTCGATGGCACGATGAT
Organism: uncultured Chthoniobacter sp.; assembly: GCA_964415705.1. Classification (GTDB taxonomy): domain Bacteria; phylum Verrucomicrobiota; class Verrucomicrobiia; order Chthoniobacterales; family Chthoniobacteraceae; genus Chthoniobacter. The sequence goes on from CAYQBV010000254.1 coordinate 4,365, forward strand.
CGAACACGCTTCTGAGCGGGAGCTGGCGCGCATCCGCAACCGGAAGATCGGCTTCGTTTTTCAGTTCTTCAACTTGCTGCCGAAACTCACCGTGCTGCAAAACGTCGAGCTGCCCCTGATCTACACCGGGGTGTCGAGTCGCGAGCGCCGGGAACGAGCGCTGCACGCGCTCAAGCTCGTGGACATGGAGAACCGGGCCAAGCATCGCCCGATGCAACTTTCCGGCGGCCAGCAGCAGCGCACCGCCATCGCTCGCGCGTTGGTGAATGATCCCAAGATCGTATTTGCCGACGAGCCGACCGGTAACCTCGACTCGCACACCGGCGAGACGATTCTGCAATTGTTCTACAAGCTCAGCGAGGAAGGCCGCACCATCGCGCTGGTCACGCACGACCCGGAGATCGCCGCCTTCACGCCCCGCCGCATTGAAATCCGCGACGGCAAGATCGCCAGGAACGTAGATAGCAAACTGGCGGGCCTTGGGACCACCCCGAGATTCTCCATCCCGAGTCCAAGGGCAACCCAACAGCCATCATGAATTTTCTGATCACCATCAGTGTTGGCTTCAAAGAAATCTGGGCGAACAAGTTCCGCTCCGTGCTCACCATGCTGGGCATTATTCTCGGAGTGGGCAGCCTTGTCGCGCAGTCCGCCCTGGTCAAAGGATTGGAGAACGGGATGAAGGAGGCGCTCATTGCCATCGGCGGGCTGGAAAAAGTTTATGTCACGCCCCAGGCCATCCCCATCTGGCAGCAGCACCGGAAGGATCAAGCGGTGGGCAATACGATGAACGACATCTACGCCCTGCAACGCAGCGCGCCGCTCGTCCACCTCGTCACGCCGGAGATGCAGACCCGGGAGGTCACCGTCACTCGCGCGGGAAAGGCGTTCAACCCCTGGCATTTTGTCGGCACCTGGCCTGGCGCATTGGAGCTGAACCAGCACGTGATCGAACACGGCCGCATGGTCAGCGACGTGGATGAAAAGGAGGCGCGCAGCGTCTGTGTGATCGGAACCGGCACGCGCGACGCGCTCTTCGGTTCGCCGGAGGAAATCGGTCGCGAGATCAATCCCGTGGGCGAGTTCATCAACATCAACCACCAGCGGTTCCGCATCATTGGCATGTTCCAGCACTACGAGAGCGAGCTTGATCGCAAGGCCCGCGCGCTGGCGCAGGAAAGCGGGCCGGAGCCAGGGAAAGTCGGCCCGACTCGCAAGCGCGGCCAGGGCAGCGGGAAAAGCAAGAGCGGCGCGGGGATCGCCTTCGAGTGGAAGAACAACACCATCTACATTCCGCTCAATACCATGTGGCTCAAATTCCGCGCCGGTGTCGCCGCACCGTTGATGCCCGGCGCAGGAGCGGCGGCGGGCCTGGATTCCGGGCCTGACCCGCGACTCTCCACTGTCTATTTCAAGGTCAAGGATCTGAGCCAGATGAACGACGCGCTCCAGCAGGTGAGAAATGTGATGATGCACACGCACAAGGGCATCGATGATTTTGCGTTCAACACGCAGGAGAACTGGTCGGAGAACATCGCCACCGCCACCCGCAACGCGCGCCTGAGCGGCGGCATCATCGCCGCCATCAGCCTGCTCGTCGGCGGCGTCGGCATCATGAACATCATGCTCGCCAGCATCACGGAGCGCGTTCGCGAGATCGGTGTCCGCAAGGCCATCGGCGCGACCTTCATAGATATCTTCATCCAGATCCTCGTCGAGAGCGTGGTCATCGCCATCATCGGTGGCGTGGCGGGGCTGCTCGCCTCACAGGGATTGGTGAAGCTCTTGACCCTGGACTCGCCCGCCGACTATACCCCGGTCATCACCGTGGATGCGATGCTGCTGGCCTTCGGTTTCAGCGTCGCCGTCGGCATTCTCGCTGGAATTTTCCCCGGGCTCAAAGCCGCCCGGTTGCATCCGATCCAGGCGCTGCGGTATGAGTGAGCGACTGCCGCTTTACAACCATCTGAACCAAATATGACTAAGCACCTCGTCCTTGTTCTGTTCCTGCTCTGTTCCCTGCCGACATTTGATCCGCTCTGCATGGCCCAGGCCAACGAGCCGGTGCCGCTGGATATCGAGCGCCAGGTGACCCACGGCTACGCCACCAACGAAGGCGTGCGCATCCACTACGCGCAGCTCGGCCAGGGACCGTTGGTGGTGATGATCCACGGCTTTCCTGATTGCTGGCTGACCTGGCGCGTGCAGAT
>CAYQBV010000255.1:0-6569 GCA_964415705.1 uncultured Chthoniobacter sp.
TTCGAAATTTTTTGCCCATGCCGGAACCGCCCATCCTCCTCGCCAAATGGTATGATCTTTGGCCCTTTTCCCTTTTCCTTTTCGGCGGGCCGGGAGGCCCGGTGGTGGGTCTTCTCCGCCGTAGGCGGGCGAATTTTTTTTGGCTAAAAAGGCCTGCCTGCGCCTGACCTGCCGATCGCCTTGGCGAAGTGGTATGACTACGTGAAATGGGTGCTGGATCGCGTGGATGGCTTTCCGAAGAACCAGCGCTTCGTCCTTGGGACGCGGCTGGCGGATGCCGTGCTGGAGGTCATGGAAGTGCTGGCCGAGGCGACCTACGCCAGCGGCTCAGCGAAGGCGCAGCTCCTGGCCAAAGCGAACCGGCGGATCGAGTCGGTGCGGTGGCTGGTGCACACGGCCATTGTAGGCGGTGTAGGTGGCGTAGTAGGTCACGCGCCCGTCGTCGTCGGTGAAGCGGACGAAGCGCGCGTCCTCGATGCCGTTGGATTCGTTCGCCGAGACGGGAAACAGGATGCGCTCGGACATGGCGGAGCTGGGCGGGAAGCTCAGCTCGTAATTCGATTCCGCGAGCCAGCGCATGCACTCGAGGGTGCGCTGCTCCTCGCGCGTGACCACGTGCGCGGGCTGGCTGACGGCGCGCAGGCTGGAGTCGAGTTCGGCGAGGGTGAAGGTCTCGCCGAGCGGCTGCATGACGGTGGCGGTGAACTCGTTCTCAAAGCCCATCTCGTGCAGCTTCACGATGAAAGACTTCCGGTTGTAGCTCGGGTTGGTGTGAATCTCGGGCGCGGTGACGAAGCGCGTGACGGGATCGGCGGTGATGACGCCGCCGCTGTCGATCACGCCGGTGCGAAACTCGATCGAGGAGATGTGGCCCTCGCCGGTCGCGCGCAGGCTCATGACGAAGCGCACGTCGCCGGAGGCGAGCCCGCTCTGGCCCGGATGCGGCACGATGGACGGATTGAAAAGCGCCGCCGACTCGAGCGCATACTCGCCGGTGAAAAGCGCGCCGATGAGCAACCGGCGCGTGGGCGAGAGCGGGCGGTCGGAAAAGAGGTGCGGCTCCACGCGCGGGAAAATGCGCAGGAGCAGCGCCTCGATGTCGATGTGCCGCGCGCTGAAGTCGTGCAGCACGGTGGCGACTTCGTGCGCGGCCTCTTCCTCGCTCATGGCGAGGGCGCGGCCGATGATCTGGACGATGCGCTGCGGACTCGACGGGAGAAAATGGGCGGATCAAAACCCGCGCCGCCGATGCCCTGCGCCTCCGGGCACGCCGCCGCCACCGCCTCGCAAAGATCGTGCGTAAAAGTGGCGATGCCGCAGTGCCGCGGGAGATAATCGCCGATGAACGCGATTTGATTGGCGGGTGGTGCATCCTTCATGGGGGCGTCACAGTGTCGTGAGGCCGGCGCGTTTTACCCACAATCGCCACCCGGACGGCTAAAGTGGGCGCTTTCTACCCGCGCCGACGGCGGCCCAGGACTCCCAAGACCCCCACGAGCAGCAGACCGAGCGAGCCCGGTTCCGGGACCACTGCGGAGCCAGTCGACTTGCCGACCGAGCCTCCGCCGCTGAATGAACCAGCGGCGAAGTCACTGGTGAAAACAACGGTCGCGCCGGCTCCGATCGTCAGTGAGTTCAGCGTCTGGCTGACACTCCCGAACTTCAGTTTCGTTCCCGGGTTGCTGACCGTCACGACCGCCATTCCGGGAGCCGTGCCGAGCGTCCCGTTCAGGTTCGTCGTTCCGGCGTTGGCCGCCAGCGCATCGTAGCTCTGCGCGGGATTGTCCAGGTTCAGCGTGCCCGCACCCGTCTTGGTCAACGAACCCGCGCCGGCGATCAAGCCGCTCAGAGTCAACTCCGTCCCAGCCCCAGTCACACGGACACCCCCCGCTCCGCCGGTCGCGAGGGTCAGGGGTTTGTCCGTGGTCGCTGTGCTCCCGGAGTATTCCAAAGTGCCGCTCTGCCCGCCGGTTCCGCCCAGAATCACCGGCAACGAGCTATTCCCGAACACGCCATTGGTGTCGGCATCATTGACCGTCGCGACCCTCAGAACACCGTTTTCGACCGTCAACTGATCGCCGAAGCTGTTCGCTCCCGAAAGAGTCAGGGTGCCCAAGCCTTTCTTGGTCAAGCCGCCGTTCTGGATCGTTGAGGAAATATGCAAGCCGGTGAAGCTGGCGAAGTCGCCCTCCGGCAGCGCGCCGACGGTGATGGTGCGCGTCGCGCCCGCGAAATTCAGGAGACCGCCGCTGATCGTGGGTGTCACTGCGGCGTTCGCCGGATTCGAGCTGATGTTCCCCGTCAGAGTCAGCGCCCCGACGGGAGAGACCGTCGGCGTGGCAGTGCCGCCGTTGCTGTTGAAGACCAGCCCGGCGAGAGTGTTGTTGCCGGTCAGGGTCAGGACGGAGCTGCCGTTGAGGGTCACGATGTTGTCCGCACCGATCTGGCCTTGGTTTCCCTGCATGACGACGGTCGCAGAGTTGATTACCAGACCATTTGCGGGATTGGTTGCATTTGGAATCACGACTGAACCTCCGGAACCGCCCAGCGTCAGGGTATTGAGATAAGTTCCACCGCCATCCAGAGCGAGTATGGCATTGACCACAGTGCCGCCGGTGTAGGTGTTGTTCGCTGTCAGGGCGGTGTTCCGGCCCAGACTCATGACAAATTTGACAGGATTCCCCCCGTTGTCCTTAACGACCGAGTGAATCGTGTTGACGTTGCCGGCCGTTCCCCACGCACCGAGATAGGTGCCGTGGAGAAACAATTCGCTTTGGCCTGAGGTGATCGCACCTCTGACGCTCGCGGTCCCGATCTGCGTCTGTTGGAACCACATGGCGAGCCATCCGCTGGCCAGTGTGAGGGTGTCTCCTGACGCCTGAAACGTCAGGGGATTCGTACTGGCTCCAAATCCGCTGCCCTGGATTCCCAAGGCGTTGATCGTTTGCCCCCCGAGTTTTACCACAGGTGCCCCGGAAGTGATGTAATCCGTGGTCGGACTCGCGGTATCTAAAGGCAGACCGGTAAATCCGGTGTTCTGATTCGCCCCTGGCATCCAGTTGTTTGGAAAGCCTGTGGAACCCATGCTTCCAAACCCCAAACCCGGGACGTACCCGACCGGCATGAGTTTGTCGTTGTCGATGTAACTGACCATTCCGACCACAGTATTGTTTGAGAACGTCAGACCGCTCGTGTTGTCGTTGGCCAGAAGAACCCTTGGAAAATTGCCGATGGTTCCAAGGGGTGTGTTCGTTCCGCCGCTCCGGTTGAACTGGATCATCGAACCAGCGTTGCGAGTCAGTCCGGCCAATGTCAGCGTGGCGCTGTTTACGCCTGTGCCGCCTTGCGGAGTGCCTCCGGTGAGCATGGTGATTGATGAGAATCCCGAGGTTGTCACGTGCCCGATTGTCTCCGTCGAGTTGGTTTGAGACCGTCCCACGTATCGGATTGTGGCGTTGTCGAGTGTGACTGGCGCTGTATCGCTGATGCGATTGGCAAGGTTGTGAGTGGACAAAGGTGAGGCGGCACGGTTGGCCGCGTTGCTGTCTTGGATGTAACCTGAGTTGTCGAGGTTCAGGGTTGCATTCCTCACTGTCAGTCCACTGATATTGGGCAGCGCGCCGCCGTCTCGCAGTGTGAGGCCATAGCCCAAATCACCAGCCGGAGAATTCCTCTCCCGAAGGGTGCCAAGGCCCCCAATTACCGAAATGTTTCCAGTGGTGGGGCTTGCACTGGTTAGGGTCAGGATTCGATCGCCGGTTTTCACTAGGTTGACCGATCCTTGAAGGGATCCGGCGAAGGTCCCGGCGGTCGTCTGGTTGACAGTGAGTGTTCCCCCAGCGGCCGTGACGATGCCGCCAGCGTCCTGGACCGGACCGGTGCTGCTCAAATTACCGACATACTGGTTGTTGGAACCCAGGGAAAGAACACCACCCTGGTTCACGACCAGAGGGTTGCCCGTCGCTAGCCGATAGTTGCCGCCACTCAGCGTGAGGGTGCCTTGGTTGACTGTCGTCTGGCCGGTATAGGTATTGACGCCGGAAAGAACCAGGGTGCCAAGTCCGGTTTTGGTAAGGGCGTTGGTGCCTTGAGCGAGGATGGGCGTGCTGATGGTCAGCAGGTCGTTCGCCCCATCGGTGCAGATCACCATTTCGGCGTTGTTGGCGGCCTTGATGCCATTACCACCGCTGATCGTGGCTCCGCCCGCCACGTTGCCCGCTTTCAAAATGCCGTTCAACGTCACGGTTTGCCCCGGTGCCAGGGTCAGACTGTGGTTTCCACTAACCTTGAAGGTGGTGAAGGTCTCGGTGTTTTGTGCGGTCACCGCCCCGGTGATTTCCTGGTGTGTGGCGGAAGCCAGACTCACGGTTGCCACACTCGTATCGAAACCGGCATCGCTCCCGTAAACTCCGCCGCGAAGGAACGTCCCAAAAGCGTCCATGTAGGCATAAGCGTTGCCCCCAAAGAAACTCCCGTGATCAATGTAACCCTCCGCCTGCCCTCCCAGAACGATCTGGTTGGTCGTGCCATTGACTCCGCCGACGACGCTGAAGTTCCGGGTCCCACCAAGAGGGCGGACGCCGATGGACGAGAAGGAAAGTAACGTATCGGAACCGTTATAGGTGGACATCACGGTGCTCTGGCCGACGCCAAAGCTCAGCCCCCCGGCGGACTCGGTCGTATTCGTGCCGGCATTGCCGGTGAAGGCAAATGTGGCTCCCGCCAGCGTCACGCCTTTGCCGCTCAGTCGGTCGTTGTCACTGGAAAATGAGTTGTCCACCTTCAGGGTGGCCCCGGGATTCACTGTTAGCGCACCATTGGTTTTGCCCAGGCCAGTGGCGCTGCTGCCGATCTGGAAGGTGCCGGCGTTGACTGTGATGTTGGCGGAATTGCCGAAGTTGTTCACGGCGATGGTCGTGGTCCCGCTGCCGATCTTGGTTATCCCGGTGACGTTGGAGTTGAGCGCATTGTTAAGGTTGATGTTGCTCGCTCCGGAGAAGGTCAGCCCGAAGGCTCCGGCGATGGCTCCGCCGATGTCCAGGGTTCCAGCCGTGGAGCCGATGGTCGCTGCACTGGCGAGGGTGATCGCGCCATTCAGAGTTCCATTTCCAGCAACATTCTCGATGGCTCCGCCGGAGTTGAGGCCGGTGCTGTTGATCGTGATCAGTTCGCTGGTGGCGACGCCGTTGATCTGCAAGGCAGCCCCGACATTGTTCGCCACGACCGTGTTATTGGCCGCCGCACCCAGAGCGCCGGCATTGGAGATGCGGACGGCCCCGCCGTTGATCGTGAACACTCCGGTGTAAGGCGTGCCGCCGTTGTTGTCCGCATTGATCTCAAGAATGCCATTGCCGCTCTTGGTCAGTCCGTTAACCGACGCGACCCCTCCGTTAAAGGCGGCGGTCAGGGTCAACATGGTCAGGCTTCCGGGCGTCGAGCCCTGCGTTACGTCGATTACCCCACCGGCGACGGTGGTATTGACCTGGCGGGCGGTGGAAAAGGTGCCACTGGCCTGGAATCCGCCGCCGTTGAGCGAGATGATGTTTCCCGCATGGCCCAAGGCTCCGTTCGACGTGGCGCTGAGCAGGCCGCCGGTGATGTTGATGGTGCTGGCTGCGCCGAAACTGCTCGTGGCATTCGTCAGCACCAAAGTCCCGCCACCGCTTTTCGTGAAGCCAAAGGCACCGGCGACCTGACCGGCAAAGGTCAGCCCCTGAACCACCGGGGCATTCGATCCTCCGCCCACGTTGAAAGTCGGAGCGGCCGTGAGCGTCGTGGTGCCCGAGAACTCCAAGCCAAAGCCGTTGTTGTTTCCAACCGTCAACGTCAGGCTCCCAATGTTCAGGGTGCCCAGCCGCATGGTCTTGTTTTGGGCATTGACGACGGTGCCCGATCCCGAAGCCGTCAGGCGGTCAACGGAGATGGTGGCATTTCCGGCGAGGGCGACTGCGGCAGCGTAGTTCAGGGTCTCCGGCTTGCCATTGCCCGTACCGGTGCCCGAACCGTCGTTGACCAAGCTCAAGGTCGTGCTGGCACTGAGGGTGACCAGGCCGGTCCCGAGCGATCGAGGGTCGATCGCCTTAAGCGTGTTGCTGGTAACATTGATGGGCCCGCTGAAGCCGCTGTTGTTCCCGTTCAGCGTCGTGGGGTTGCCGGTGCTGGTGATGGTTCCGGACCCCAGCAGGTTGACGGAAATAGTGCCGCCGCTGAAGGCAAAGGAGGTGCCGCTGAGGGTGCCGTTCTGGATGGCCCCACTGGAAACGGTGACCGCACCGACCGTCTGGCTGCTGCCGCCCAAGTCGAGGGTGCCACCGCTGATCGCGAGAGGGGCTGCGGTGCTGCCGAGGGTTCCCGCAGCGCTCAGGAGCAGGGTGCCGCCGCTCACGGTGGTGCCAGCGCCATGGCTGTTCGCGAGAGAAAGGCCGACCGTGCCTGCGCCGGACACGAGCAACGAGTTTCCCGCGCCCGTGATGGCGGAACCGTAGTTGAGGATCCCCCCGCCGCCGCCGAGCCGATAGGTCGTGCCATTGGGCGTGTGGACGCCGGTGTAGTTCACGGTGCCCACCGCG
>CAYQBV010000256.1:0-6561 GCA_964415705.1 uncultured Chthoniobacter sp.
CCCTCGTTATTGCGGCAAAAGATGCGCCCGCCGGCGTAGGTGGGCTGCACCCAGCAGCGCTTGCCGAGCACCTGCGTGCGGGAGAGCGCCTTGAAGCCCGAGGGCGACGCGAGAGCGATGACCAGCTCACCTTTTTCCGTGAGGCAGATGAGCTTCCCGTCGGCCACCACCGCCGCACCGCCGCCCACGGATTTCTCCAGCCACTTCGTCGTGCCGGTCGCGAGGTCGAGGCAGGTCAGCGGTGAGCCGGGCCCGGCCTGGCCGTCGATGCCATAGACGTGGCCTTGGAAAAGCGCGGGCGTGTTCATCTGCGCTTTCATGCCTTTGTTCCGCCAGCGCTCCGTCGCGCCGCCCGCCCCGATCTCATACAGCGCGCCGCCCGAGCCGTAGCCGGACGAGACGAAAATCTTGTCGCCCGAAACCATCGGCGTGGCGGCGTTCACGTCGTAGCTCGTCTTCCACGGCGTGCGCCACAGCTCGCGTCCGGCCAGGTCCAATCCCACCACGTGCTCGGCCTTGAACATCACGACCGTCCGCTTGCCCGCGATCGTCGCCACCACGGGCGAGGCGTAACCCGCCGCGTCATCCCCGCTTTTCCACACCGTCGCGCCGGTCGCCTTGTCGAGCGCCACGGTCGAGGCGCCGTTCCCGCCGACCTCGAGCAGCAGGAGATTTCCCTCCACGGTGGGCGATCCCGCAAAGCCCCACTGCGGGCGCTTCCCGCCGAAATCCTTTTGATAGTGCTTGGCCCAAACCGGCTTGCCCGTCGTGGCATCGAGGCAAAACAGGTCGCCCTGATGGCTCACCGTATAAACGCGGTTGCCGTCGAGCGTCGGCGTCGCCGCGGTGCCGCCCTCGAACATCCGCTTGTCGAGATCGAGCGGGTATTCGTGCTTCCACACCACGCTGCCGGTCTTCGCGTTCAGGCACCACACCACGTCCTTGCCGTCGGTGTTGCCCATCGTGAAAACCCGCTCGCCGCTCACCGTCACCGACGACGTGCCGGTGCCGACTTTCGCCGTCCAGATCTGCTGCGGCCCGCCCGCCGGCAGCGCGGGCATTTTCTCCGCCGAAACGCCGTGCGCGCCCGGCCCGCGGTAGTGCGTCCAGTCGGCGGAAACGGTGGAGACGAGGTGGCAGATTCCCGCGGCGAGCAGCAGTGAGCGTTTCATGGTCGACACTGCTACGGGGCGAGGCCGAGGGAGTCAAACGCGGGCCGGAAAAGCGCGAACCCCCAAGCTGGACGCCTCGCCGCCGATGCTCATACTCGGCCGTCTCCCTGTCTCTGCCATGCGTCCCATTCCACGGCTCCCATCTTTTTTTACCGCCCTCCTCGGCTTCGCGCTCCTCCTCGCCGCCGGCGCGCGAGCGGAGGAGCCGTTCTCGTTTACCAAAACGCCGGGCAAGCTGCCGAAGGGCGTGGTGCCCGTGGACTACACCGTGCGGATCGTCCCGGACATCGCCGGCGGCACGTTCAGCGGCTCGGTAAAAGTCACCGTGGACATCCGCGAAGAGGTGCCGGCCCTCGTGCTCAATTCCGTGGGGCTCGAAATCACCCGCAGCGTGCTCAATGGCGACCCGCAGGCGCTCGGCAAACCGGTCCTTGATCCGCAGGAACAAACGCTGACGCTGCCGCTCGCCGCGAAGCCGTCGCTGGGAGTGCACAAGCTGGCCATCGAGTTCACCGGCCAGCTCCGCGAGCAACCGGAGGGGCTTTACGTCGTCCGGTATAAAAAGGACGGGCAGGAGAAAAAGGGGCTGGCCACGCAGTTCGAGCCGGTGGATGCGCGGCGGATGTTTCCCTGCTGGGATGAGCCGGTGTTCCGCGCGGCGTTCACCCTCACGGCCTCGCTCCCGCCGGAAATGGATGCGCTTTCCAACATGCCGCAGGTCGCGATCACGACCGACGAATCCGGCGCGAAGAACCTGACTTTTCAAAAGACCCCGGCGATGCCGACCTATCTGCTGGCGCTGTTTGCCGGGGAGTTTGAGAAACTGGAGGACACCGTGGACGGCGTGAAGCTCGGCCTTTACACCACGCCGGGAAAAAAGGAGCAGGGCCGCTACGCGCTGGAGATCACCAAGGAAATCCTGCGCGACTTCGCGGACTACTTCGGCACGAAATATCCGCTGCCCAAACTCGACCAGATCGCGCTGCCCAATACCGGCGCGGGCGGCATGGAGAACTGGGGCGCGATCGTCTATCGGGAAAGCGCGCTGCTTTTCGACCCGGCGACGAGCAGCCTGGCGCAGCGCGAGCGCGTCTATGGCATCGTGGCGCACGAGATCGCGCACCAGTGGTTTGGCAATCTCGTGACCATGGCGTGGTGGGATAACCTGTGGCTGAACGAGGGCTTCGCGAGCTGGATGGGCACGAAGCAAATGGCGCGGCGGCATCCCGAATGGAAGCCGTGGCTGCGCGCGATGGCAGGCCGCGAGGGAGCCATGCGGCTGGACGCGCGGGCGACCACCCACCCGATCCAGCAGCCGGTGAAAACCGAGAGCCAGGCGAGCGACGCCTTCGACGAGATCACCTACGAAAAAGGCCAGGCCGTGATCCGCATGATCGAGGAGTGGCTCGGCGAGACCGTCTTTCGCAACGGCGTGCGCCGCTATCTGCAAAAGCACGCGCTTTTCAACACCACCACCGCCGACCTCTGGGACGCGCTCTCCGTGGAGAGCGGCAAGGACGTGCGCGGCTTCGCCCGAGGCTGGACCGAGCAACCGGGCTTCCCGGTGGTGCAGGCCACCTCGTTTCCGGTCGAGGATGCGCAGCGCGCGACGTGCTGGCAGGAGCGCTTCACGGTCAATCAAAAGGACGCCGCTCCGCTTTTCTGGATGGTGCCGTTCCAGCACGCGCCCGCCGGAAATCCCGGGAAGGTCGAGACGATGCTGCTCAAGGGCAAAGCGCCGCAGGGCTTCACCGTGCCGGCGGAGGGCGCGGTGAAGGGCAACATCGGCGGCACCGGCTACTACCGCGTGCAGTATCAGGAGTGGCTTTTCAAAAGGCTGCTCAAAGCGCTCCCGCACATGGCCGAGGCCGACCGGCTCAATCTGCTGCACGACACCTGGGCGCTCGGCCAGGCGGCCCGCGTGCCGGTCACGGATTACCTGAAGCTCGCCGACGCCCTGATGGATACGGCCTCGCCCACGGAGCTGGAGCAAATCCTCGGCGCACTCGGCCACATCGACCGCATGGAACGCGACGCCGCTGCACTACGGCCGCCGCCCGCCGGCGGCACCGAGCCGAACGACGCCAGCCGCCCGCGTTTCCGCGAATGGGCGCGGCATTTTCTCCGCCCGCAACTCGCCAAGCTCGGCTGGGACGCCGCCGCCGGTGAGTCCGCGCTGGTCACGCAACTCCGCCCGCGCCTGCTCGGCATCGCGGCGGCTTTGGGCGACGCCGAGACGCTGCGCATCGCCCGCTCGCGCTTCGTGAAATACTTCATCGACCCCGCCTCGCTCGACGCCAACCTCCGCGGCACCGTGCTCGGCATCGTCGCCCGCGAGGCCGATGCCGACACCTGGACCGCGCTCCATCGCCTCGCGAAAAAAGCCCCCACCTCCGAGCAGCAGCGCGAACTTTACAACGCCCTCGCCGCCGCCCGCGACCCTGCGCTCGCCGCCCGCACGCTCGCCCTTTCGCTGACCGACGAACTCCCCCCGCACGAGGCCGCGCACCTCGTCTCCCGCGTCGCCGGCACCGAGGGGCACGCGCCCGCCGCCTGGGCTTTCGCGCAGAAAAACCTCACCGCGCTCCTCGCCAAACTCGCCGCCCACCAAGCCAATAGCTACGTGCCCGGCCTTTTCACCGCCCTCCCCGCGACCGCCGACCGCGCCGACGAACTCGAAGCCTGGGCCGCCGCCAATCTCCCGCCCGGCGCCGGCCCGAGCGTGGCCAAAGCCGCCGACGAAATCCGTTTCCAGACCGACTTCCGCCGCCGCCTCCTCCCCGACCTCCACGCCTGGCTCACCCCCAAGCTTCCCCCCGGCAAGCAGGCCGCAAAGTAGCTGGTTTGCAGGGGAGTGTTTCGCGCTGTGGGCAGTATTCAGTGTTCCGTGTTCAGTATTCAGTATTCAGAATCCACGTCGCGACCGGACACTGAACACTGAACACTGAAGACTGAACACTGCCCACTCTCCCTCCCATGCAAAACGTGCTCAGCGTCATCCAGGCTTCCACGCTCTATTTCCAGAAAAACGGCGTGGAGAGTCCGCGGCTGAACATCGAGCACCTGCTGGCGCACGTCCTCGGGAAGAAACGGATGGAGCTGTATTTGGAATTCGACCGGCCGCTCGGCGATGCTGAGCTGGAGCCGCTCCGCGCGCTGGTGCGGCGGCGGGCCGGCGGCGAGCCGCTGCAGCATCTGCTCGGCACGGCGGAGTTTCACGGGCGCATTTTCACGTGCGACAAACGCGCGCTCATCCCCCGCCCGGAGACGGAGCAGTTCTGCGAAATCGTGCTCGCGCGCGGGCCGGCGGCGCGGGTGCTCGATGTCGGCACGGGCAGCGGCGTGATCGCGCTCACGCTCGCCGCGGCGTGGCCGGAGGCGCGCGTGGAGGCGGTGGATGTTTCCGCCGACGCGCTGGCGCTGGCGCGCGAAAACGCGGCGCGGCTCGGCCTCACGGAGCGCGTGTTTTTTGCGCACAGCGACCTGCTCGAAAGCGTGACCGGCGAGTTCGATCTCATCGTCGCGAACCTCCCCTACATCGCCACGGCCGAGATCGCGCAGCTCGCCCGCGAGGTCCGGCACGATCCCCTTCCCGCGCTCGATGGCGGCCCGCGCGGGCTGGAGATTTTCGAGCGTTTCATCCCGCAGGCCGCGCGGCATCTGCGCGGGCGGCTCGCGCTGGAAATCGGCCACGATCAGGCAACCGCGCTCACGGAGCTGCTCGGCGCGCACAATTTCCAAGACATCCTCCCGCAGACCGACTACCAAGGCCGCAACCGATTTCTCTTCGCCAACTATGGATAAAATACTCGTTCACGGCGGCCACGCGCTATCCGGCAGTGTCAAAATCAGCGGCTCGAAAAACTCCGCGCTGCCCATCCTCGCAGCCACGCTGCTGACCAAGGAACCGTGCGTCATCCACCACGTCCCCGACCTGAGCGACATCCATTACATGCTGCAAATCCTGTCGCACCTCGGCGCGCAGGTCGAGCGGGCCAGCGGCACCGTGACGGTGCAGGCGGAGAAGATCATCACCGAGGCGCCGTACGAAATCGTCCGCAAAATGCGCGCGTCGGTCTGCGTGCTCGGCCCGCTGCTGGGGCGCGAAAAGGAGGCCACTGTCTCGCTGCCGGGCGGCTGCGTCATCGGCGACCGGCCGATTGATCTGCACCTGAAAGGCTTTGAGGGCCTCGGCGCGATGCACCGCATCGAGGCGGGCAACGTGAAGGTTTTCGCCGGCCAGCTCATCGGCGGCGTCATCAATCTCCGCGGCAAGCAAGGCCCCACCGTGCTCGGCACCGACAACGTGATGATGGCTGCGGTGTTGGCCGAAGGCACCACCGTCATCGACAGCGCGGCGGCGGAACCCGAGGTCGTCGATCTCGCGAATTTTCTCATCAAAATGGGCGCGAAAATCGAAGGCGCGGGCACCCGGCGCATCGTCATCGAAGGTGTGAAGGAACTGCACGGCGCGGAGCACGAGGTCATCCCGGATCGCATCGAGGCGGGCACCTTCCTCGTCGCCGGAGCCATCGCGGGCAAGGGCGACGTCACGCTCCGCCGCGTCAATCCCGCGCACCTCACCAGCGTCACCGACGCCCTCACGCGCGCCGGTTTCCTCCTCAAAGCCGACGGCCAGAATCTCACCATCGCGCGCACCGGGACGACCAAATCGCTCGAACTCACCACCGAGCCCTACCCCGGTTTCCCCACCGACATGCAGGCGCAAATGTGTGCGCTGCTCGCGACCACGCCGGGCATTTCCGTTATCACGGAAACCATCTTCCCGCAGCGCTACATGCACGTCTCCGAGATGAAGCGCATGGGCGCCGACATCTCGCTCAACGGCCCGACCGCGATCATCAAAGGCGTCGAGAAACTGAGCGGCGCGCCCGTCATGGCCAGCGACCTGCGCGCCTCCGCAGCGCTGGTGCTCGCGGGGTTGCAAGGCCAGGGCATCACCGAGGTGAACCGCGTCTATCACATCGACCGCGGCTACGAACTGATCGACGACAAACTCAACGGGCTCGGCGCGAAAATCGAGCGGATGAAGGCGTAAGCGCGGCCGTCCTGAACAAAGTTTTCCGCGGGCGGAGGAGGGAATGGCGAAGGAGGATGGAAAGCGGTGGAGAGCGGGCGCGGCGTGCAGCGCGAAAAAAAGCGTTCATCCTGAGCGGAGTTCCCGGCGGGCGCAGGCGGGCGGGAACGGAGTCGAAGGACCTCTAACTATTTCGCGGGCGGAGGCGGGGGACGAGGAGAACGGCGAATGGCGAATGGGGTTGTGTCCGTCAAGTTCAGCAAAAGGAATGAGTCAGAGGCAGGTGGGAGCGGGTGATTTTTAGTTTGGTGGGCTGGTGATTTTGTCTCGGTTCGGGGGGAACATTTAGGC
>CAYQBV010000257.1:0-6560 GCA_964415705.1 uncultured Chthoniobacter sp.
CGGCACTCCACGCACGCGCGCCAGATCACCCGCAGCGGCGGACTGCTCCGCACCAGCCGCGATTCCAGCAGATCCACGATCACGGCCGCGCGTTCCAGCGGCGTCACGCACTCGTCGTCCACCGCCACGATCAGCTCGCCCAAGGTCATCGCGGCATCCTTCCCAGCTCCCACGGGTCCAGCGGCCGCTCGTAGCTTACGTCCGTTTTCACCACCGCCAGGCAGAGCACGAAGAGTTCGATTTTCCGCGCTACGAGCCGCCGCGTTCCATCGTCCGCGACGGAGAAGTAATGCACCACGGTCCCCGCCGCGCTCACGTTCACCATTGCGATGTAGCTCATCCGCGTTTCCCTCCCGGCATTTTATCCGCGCCCGCACCCCGCAATTGCTTCAGCCGCTTTTTGATTTCCCGCTCCGATTCCAGGTCCGGCTCCCATTGCACGATCTGGCCCGTGAACGGCAGTCCGTATTGCTCCGCGAAGAACGTGCAGAACTCCACTAGGCAGGAAAAGCCATCGCCAACCGCGAGCGCGTGCGCCTCACCGAGCGTTAGCATCGACCCCGCCACCGTCACCGCGCCGCGCACCACCTCGATGACATCGGCTGCGATCACTTTTCCCTCCACGAGCTTGAGCGCCCGCTTCGTCCGCATCCCGTAGTAGCCGTAAAAGCGGTCCCCCACCTTGAACCGCGCACCAGGGCGTACCGTCGTCCGCTTAGAGCCCCTCAACACGCGCTCCGCAAACTGCCTTTTGAAATTAACCGCGGGCATCACCAGCCCCCTTTCTTCGGCAGACGTTTCACCGCGCGCAACCGCGCCTCACGTTCCCGCAGCCAAGCCGACAATTCCCGTAAACCCCGTCCCGCCTCCACCACCCCGAAGCGGCTATTGGCGTGCGGCCCCGCGACCATCAGCAAAGGGAATTTTGCCTTCATCCCACCCTCCCCTTTCCGACTTCTGTCAAGTTTTGTCCAATTCTTACACCAACCGACCCGCAACCCGCATAAACACAGGATATTGGTGATGGTTCAAATCCATGCGGGGTAGCGCACGCGGACTTGTCCACCGGCGAGGTGGAGATTAGCCTGCGCCGCTCATGAAACTTTCCAAACGGGGCGAATACGCCCTCCGCGCACTCATCGACTTTGGCATCGCTCAGGAGCTCGGCCGGCCACTGCTCAAGATCGGCGAACTCGTGGCCAAGGAGAGGCTCCCGGTGAAATTTCTCGAACAGATCCTCACCCAGCTCCGCGGCGGCGGCTACATCGAGACGAAGCGCGGCAAGGCCGGCGGCTACTTTCTCGCCAAACCCGCGCGCGAAATCAGCCTCGGCCAGGTCATCCGGCTCATCGACGGTCCGCTCGCGCCGATCTCCTGCGTGAGCGTGACGGCCTACGAACGCTGTTCCTGCCCGGATGAAGATCACTGCGGCCTGCGCATGCTCATGCTCGACGTGCGCAACGCCATCGCGCGCATCCTCGACCGCTACGTGCTCGCCGATGTGGTCAGCATCACGCTGCGGAAGATGAGGCGCGACGGTGTGGCCATCCCTTTCATGGTCGAGCAATTGCTCGAAGGGCCGACCGCGCGCCGGGGCCAATCGCCGATCAAGAAAAAGAAACCGGCCGACAGTTTCCTCGCGGAATTGGCGGAGGAAAAAAACCCGCTTCCACCCAAAGCTGCTGCCAAGCGGAAGTCGGCGCGGAGTTCACCGCCCCAGCCGGGGCGTTAAGTTTCGGGAGAACCCACAGCGCGAAGTTGGCGCAGCTAGACTGCCGGCCCTTTGCCCCGCGGCGGGGTCTCGGTTTTGTCCTCCTCGATTTCCTCCTCGATTTCCTCCTCGATTTCCTCCTTCATTTTCCTCGAGAGGAATGGACGAAGGAAGCCGTAGAGCAGGTAGGCGATGAAGATGACGGCGGGCATCCACTGGTAGTTCATGACCGTGAAGATGAGGACGCCGACGATGGCGATGAACTTGGGGAGCGAGCGCGTGGTGCGCCAGTTCAGGGATTTGAAGCTCGGATAGCGGAAGCCCGAGAACATCATCCACGACAGGAAAACCATGAGCGGCGGGAGCACCCATTTGCCGTAGCCGATGTCGAGATTCTTGGCTTCAAACCACAGCATGCAGAGCGTGACGGAGGCAATGACGCCCGCCGCGGCGGGAATGGGGAAGCCTTTGAATTCCCGGTTCGCCGCGACGGAGTTGGCCGCGGCAAGGCAGTTGAATCGGGCGAGCCGGAGCGCTCCGCAGACGAGGTAAAGCGAGGCGATGACCCAGCCGGCCTGGGAGAATTCGTGGAGGACGATGCGATAGACCATGAGCGCCGGGGCGACGCCAAAGGAGACGATGTCGGCCAGCGAATCGAACTCGCGCCCGAACGGGCTTTCATTGCCGCCGAGGCGCGCGAGCCGTCCGTCGAGCGCATCGAACACGCACGACGCGAGGATGCACCAGATGGCGAAGTGAAAATTGTCGGCGGCAAGCTTTTCCGCGAGAGCGGCGTTGCTCGGTGTGGTGGCGACCTGAATGAGCGCGCCCTCGAGGATCTTCAGCACCGCCGCGAACCCGCAGAACAGATTGCCCGCCGTCATCAGATTCGGCAGCAGGTAGATCTTCGGATTGCCGTCGTCGCTCATGGGAAAATCAGTGCAGCCGCGCGATCACGCTGCTCGATCCGACGACGCGGTCGCCGATCTTTACCTCCACGGTCGCGGACATCGGCAGGTAGATCTCGGTGCGCGAGCCGAAGCGAATCATGCCGAAGCGAAAGCCCTTCGGCACGGTGTCGCCGACCTGCGACCACGGCACGATGCGCCGCGCGATCGCGCCGGTGAGTTGCCGGATGACGAGCGTCGCTTTCACTCCCTCGATCGCCCAGGTGAGCGCTTCGTTTTTCTTCGAGCACTCGGGGTTGCGCGCGTCGAGATAGAGCCCCGGATGGTGCTGCCGGTAGATGATCTTCCCGGCGATGGGGGCCTTGTTCACATGCACGTCGAAGACCGAGAGAAAGATACCCACCCGGCGGCATTTCGTCTTCAGCACCTCGCTTTCCTCCAGCTCCTCGATGTCCGCCACCACGCCGTCCGCCGCCGCCACCACCACGTCGTCGCCCGCCGGAATCTCCCGCTCCGGATCGCGGAAAAAATTGAGGCAAAAGATCACGAGCAGGCCCGCGAGCACGACCAGCCAGGTCCAGCCCACGACCACCGCAGCCCCCCCGAGCGCGAGGATGACGGCAAAGATGTGGCGGCCTTCGTAGAGAGTTTGGAAACGCATGAGCGGCGGAGCCTATGGCGCGCGCGCACCGCGGGTAAAGCGGCGAGTGCTCGCCGTCTATGCCGCCAGCCGCGCCAGGGTCGCGCGCAGCATTTCCACCGCCTCGTCGATCTCGGCGCGCGAGACATTCAGCGGCGGGAGCCAGCGGATGGCGTGCGTGCCGCTCGGCACGGTGAGCAGGCCGGCCGCGTGCAGCGTCTCCACGAGGAAAAGCGCAGGCGCTTTGCCCGGCGGGAGCGTCGGAACGCGCGCGGCGCAATCCGGTGCGAGTTCCACCGCGAGCATCAGCCCGACGCCGCGCGCATCCACGACCAGCGGCGAGCCGAGCGCCCGCAGCGCCGCGAGCGCGTGCGCACCGAGGGTGCGCGCATTGGCCAGCATCCCCTCCTCCTCGATCACCGCGAGGACTTCATTCGCGCCTGCGCTGACCAGCGGCGTGCCGCCGAAAGTCGTGCCATGCGAGCCCGGTCCGAGCAGATCGCAAAGCGGCATCGTCCCGCCGGTCTTGAGCGTCACCGGGCGGTCGCTCGCCCACATCGCGCCGAGTGGGAACCCTCCCGCGATCCCTTTCGCCCAGCTCACCGCATCCGGCATCACGCTGGCGTCGCCGAGCAGCGTCTTCCAGCCGCACCAATCGCCGGTGCGCCCGAGACCGCACTGCACTTCGTCGAACATCAGCAGCAGCCCGTGGAGATCGCAGAGTTCGCGCGCCATTTTCAAAAACGCCGCGCTCGCCGGATGCACGCCGCGCTCGCCCTGGATCGGTTCCATCAGCACCGCCACCACGCCCGGTGCCTGCACCGCCGCGAGCAGCGCGGGGCCGTCATTGAAAGGGACATGCTGAAAGCCCGGCACCGCCGGCTCGAAACCCTTCTTCACCTTCTCCTGCCCCGTCGCCGCGATCCCCGCGAGCGTCCGCCCGTGGAATGATCCCTCCATCGTGATGATCCCGTGGCGGCGCCCGTCCGTGGCGATCATTTCCCCCACGCTGTGCTTCGGCGCCGGCGGCACGCCTTCGTTGCCAAACTTCCGCGCCAGCTTGTAGAGCGCCTCATTTGCCTCGGCCCCGCTGTTGCAGAAAAAAACCTTCCCCGGCGCGCCGGTCAGGCGCACGAGCCGCTCCGCCAGCTCCGCCTGCGGGCGCGTGTAATAGAGATTCGACGTGTGGACCAGCGTGCCGAGCTGCGCGTGCATCGCCGCCAGCACCCGCGGATGGCAGTGCCCAATCGACGTCACCGCGATGCCCGCGCCAAAATCCAGGTAGCGCTTACCCGCTTCATCCCACACCACACTCCCCTGCCCGCGGGCCAGCTTCACGTCGAAGCGGCCATAGGTCGGGATCACGTAGCGGTCGTAAAGTTCGCGGGTCGTCGGAGCGCTCATAGGCTGGCGGAAAGAGCGGGGACGTTACGCGTGCGGCGCGTGATTGCACCGAGAAAATGCGCACGCACCGCCAGTTGCCACGTGACTTCACCGCGCCTCCCGGTATCGACTCAAAGCCCGTATTTTCGATGATAGAGTTCCTCACCACCTATGGCCTCTGGGCAGCCTTCCTCCTCGCACTGATCGAGAACGACGTCGCCTTTATCGCCATCGGCGTGGTCTGGAAACTTGGCGACGCCAACCCCGCCCCGCCCGACCTGAACATCTTCACCGCCCTACCCGCCGCGATCCTGGGTGCCCTCATCCACGACACCGCCTGGTTCGTCGTCGGTCACAGGAATTCCGCCGCGATCAAAGCCAGCCGCGTCTATCGGAAAATCGGCCCCACGGTCGAGCGCCTCGCCGCGCGCTTCGGTCCGTGGGAGATTTTCATCGCGCGCTTCATCTACGGCACGCGCAATCCTTCCTCCGTTTTCTGGGGCATCCAAAAACTCCCCTACGCCGAGTTTGCCGGGCTCGAGCTCCTCTCGCTGACCATCTGGGGCACCATGCTCGTTACCCTCGGTTTCCACGCCACCGGCCTGGCGCTGAAAATCATCGGTCACGTGGACCACAAAAACCACACCCACCTGCTCCTCAGCGCCATCGCCGTCGCCTTCGTCGTCGTGGCGCTGCTCCGTTACTTCAACCGCCGCGGCATCGTGAAGATCCAGAAAAAGGTCGAGGCCCGCGAGCACGCCGCCGAAGAAGCGGAGGCGGCAGGCGACAGCGAGATCCGCTAGCCGCCAAGGAGCGACATCTCGGCCTTGGGCTCGCGCGTCTTCACCTGCGCGCGGATTTCCGAGTAGCGATCGGCGCGCGCGCGCCAGACCGCGCCGATGAGCGCGGCCAGCTCCACATCGCTGGCCCCGGCGCGGAGCGGCGTGCGGAGGTCGTGGCCGTGGCTGGCGAAAAGGCAGGTGTAAAGCTGGCCGTCCGCCGAAAGCCGGGCCCGCGTGCAATCCCCGCAGAACGGCTGCGTAACCGAAGAGATCACGCCGATCTCCCCGCCGTCCGGGTGCCGGAAGCGGCGGGCGACTTCGCCGGGGTAATTCGGCGCGAGCGGCTCCAGCGGCGTGGCGCGGCCGAGCCGCGCGACAATCTCCGCCGACGGCACCACCTCCTCCAACCGCCAGCCGTTGGTGTTGCCCACATCCATGTATTCGATGAAGCGCAGGATGAAACCGCTTCCTCCGAAACGCTCCGCCAGCGCCTCGACTTCGTGGTCATTCACGCCGCGCTTCACCACCATGTTGATCTTGATCGGCGCGAAGCCCGCCGCCTGCGCCGCCTCGATTCCGCGCAGCACCCGATGCACCGGAAAGTCCACGTCGTTCATCGCGCGAAAGGTCGCGTCGTCCAGCGAGTCCACACTCACCGTCAGCCGCCGGAGCCCGGCCGTGCGCAGCGCCGGTGCCTCCTCCACGAGCCGCGAACCGTTCGTCGTCAGTGTCAGATCGCGCAGCCCGCCGATCTCCGCGAGCAGCGCCACCAGGCGGTCGAGATTCCTCCGCAGCAGCGGCTCGCCACCGGTGAGCCGGATCTTTTCCACCCCGAGCGAAACGAACACGCGGGCCAGCCGCGCATACTCCTCAAACGTCAGGACCGATTCCTTCGGGAGGAAGTCGTAGCCGCGTCCGAAAACCTCCTTCGGCATGCAGTAGCCGCAGCGGAAATTGCACCGGTCGGTCACCGACAGCCGCAGATCGCGGAGCGGTCGGGAGAGCGAGTCGTGGAAAGTGGTCGGCACGATCCGAGGGCTACGCCGCCCCAGTCCGGAACGCAAGTTGACCGTGCGCCGCGGGAAAGCATTTGAGCCACCATTCCGCCAAGCCATAGAGTGCGGCTGTGCCCTCTT
>CAYQBV010000258.1:0-6548 GCA_964415705.1 uncultured Chthoniobacter sp.
AGCCGGGACGGGCTGATTTCCGCGCACTACCCGAGTATTTCAACAGGCTGTTAGCTGATCCGCATCGGCATGAGCACGTAGAGGAACGGGGTCTGGATCTTGATTACGCCGGGGCTCATTTCGTCGATGAGGTCGAGGAAGATCTCGTCGTTGGGCAGGGCGCGAAGCGGGGCTTGGAGAAACTCGGGGTTGAACGCGATGGAGAACTCCCGGCCTTTGTAGGCGACGGCGAGAGACTCGTTGGCTTCGCCGATGTCGGGGGTGTTGGCGGCGATCTCGATGTTGTTTTTCGTAAAGACGAGTTTGACCGAGTTGTTTTTCTCGCTGGAGAGGAGGGAAACGCGGTGGACGGCGTTGAGGAAAGTTTCGCGTTCGAGGGTGATGCGCTCCTTGGCTTCCCCGGGGATGACTTGGCGGTAGTTCGGGTAGTTGCCTTCGATGAGTTTGGAAACGAGGAGGCTGCCGCCGATCTCAAAGGCGATCTGGTTTTCGCCGACGCTCATTTTCACGTCGCCCTCGTCGCCGAGCAGGCGGCCGAGTTCGGTGACGCACTTGGTCGGGACGATGATTTCGACTTCCTGGCTGCGGGGAAACTCGACTTCGAGATCGACGAGCGCGAGGCGGCGTCCGTCGGTGGCGACCATGGTGAGTTTGTTCTCCTTGAAGGAGAAAAGGATGCCGTTGAGCACGTAGCGGGTCTCGTCGGTGGAGATCGCGTAGCTGGTTTTTTTCAGCGCGTCGCGGAGGGCCTTCTGGTGGATGGTGAAGGTCTTGGCGCCTTCAAACTTCGGGAGCGGGGGAAATTCCTCCTCGGGCAGGCCGAGGATTTTGAAGAAGCTCTGGCCGCAGCGGATGGAGGCGACGTTTTTCGCATCGATCTCGATCTGGACTTCGGCGGCGGGGAGTTCGCGCACGATGTTGGCGAGGCGCCGGGCGGGCAGGGTGGTGGCACCGGGTTTCTCGATCTGTGCGTCGATGACACCGCTGACGCCGACATCGAGGTCCGTGGTGGTGAGCCGGAGCTGGCCGTCGGCGGCGTGGAGGAGGACGTTGGAAAGGATGGGAAGCGTGGTGCGGGTGCTAACGACGTTTTGGACCGTTTGCAGACCGGCGAGGAGCTTCTCTTTGCTGACGCTAAATTTCATAGGGATTGGATTGGCGGTTTAGATGAATGATTGCCCGAAGCGCTGCAATCATTTTCCCCAAGGGTTTCGGCGGATAATCCGCAGCGGCCGGCGTCAGCGCGTGAGCTGGCTGTCGAGAAAGGAGACGACGTTGCGGGTCTTCTCGTCCTTTTGGATGCGGCCCTTCACGAGCCGGTGCGCGTGGAGCACGGTGCCGTGGTCGCGCCCGCCAAAGGCGTCGCCGATTTCGCTGAGCGAGATTTTCGTCAGCTCGCGGGCGAGGAACATGGCGATCTGTCGCGGAAAGGCGATGTTCGCGGGGCGGCGCTTGCTGGTCATGTCGGCGATCCGCACGTCGAAGTGTTCGGCCACGCGCTTTTGAATTTGGTCGATGGTGATCGCGCGGCGCGCCTCCTCGTGGAGGATGTCCTTGAGCAGATGCTCGATGGTTTCGAGGTCGGGGACGCGGCCTTCATTGAGCGAGACGTAGCCGGCCACGCGCATCAGTGCGCCTTCGAGCCGGCGCACGTTGGTGCGGATGCGCGTGGCGAGAAATTCGAGGATTTCCCGCGGCAGGCTGATCTCCATGCCCTGCGCCTTTTTTCCGAGAATGGCGAGCCGGGTCTCGATGTCGGGCGCCTGCAACTCGGCGGTGAGGCCCCACTCGAAGCGCGAGACCAGCCGCGTTTCGAGGTTGGCGATTTCCGAGGGCGGGCGGTCGCTGGAAAGGACGATCTGTTTGTGGCCGTCGAAGAGCGTGTTGAAGGTGTGAAAGAACTCCTCCTGCGTGCGGCCCTTGTCGGCGAGAAACTGGATGTCGTCGATGAGCAGCACGTCGGCTTGGCGGTAGCGTTTGCGGAATTTGACGAGCGTGTTGTTCTGGATCGCGTCGATGAACTCGTTGGTGAAGCTCTCGCTGGTGATATAGACGACCTTGGTTTTTTTCTTCGCCGCGATGGCCTGGCCGACGGCGTGCATGAGGTGCGTTTTACCGAGTCCCACGCCGCCGTAGATGAAGAGTGGATTGTAGGTGCGCGCCGGCGCGTCGGCCACGGCTTTGCAGGCCGCGTGGGCAAACTGGTTGTTCGTGCCGACGACGAATGCGTTGAAAGTATTGCGCGCGTTCATCCCGGTGGAACGGGTGTCCGTCGGCAAGTCGGTGTCCGGTGCGGCGGCGGATTTGGGCGCGGGCGAGGGGAGGGGAGCGATCTCGGTGCTCGCGCCAGCAAAGACAAAGCGAATCTCCCGCTCGGCGTGCAGCACGAGGAGCACGGCGGCGCGCAGGAGGCTGATGTAGTTCGTCTCGATCCAGAGCTGGTAGATGTTGTTCGGCACCCGCAGCGTGAGCTGTTTGGGGTCGAGTTCCACAAGGTCGATGTCCTTGAACCAGCGGTCGTACGTGTCCGTGCTGACGTCGGCTTTCAGGGCTTTCGCGATGGCGTTCCAAGTCGCGTTAAGATCAGTCGTTTTCAGTGATTTATCCACAGCGGCAATGGAGGTTTGGGAGTTGGGAAAAAAGCCGGCGCGAGACCGGCGAAAGGGTTTTCTGGCGGGACGTTCCAGCGGCGCGGCGGGCGGGAGGCAGTTTTTTCCAGCGGGCGCAACCTGCTGAAAAACAGCGGGATGAAGCGGTTGATCGTGTGGAACGCAGATTCCATCGCGGTCGGTGACAGCACGCGCCCGGCGAGCCTCTGGCGGGCAGGCACGGCGGCGGCGGGGTGGAGTTTCTGGGCTTTGTTCACAAGTTATTCACAACGGTTGGTTTCCCTTTCCGGCGCTGGGCTTGAGACTATTTTTGCGGCTCCGGAGCGCCAAGAAAAATTGACCGAAAACAGCGAACTATTTTCTCCATAATCGGCAAATTTCTGTTGACCCTCCCCGAGCCTAGCGCGCATGCGCATTTGCAACCGCCGACCGATGCTACGTATGCGTAGCGACCTCGGCGCGCATCGTTTCCCGCGCGCTCGCGGACGTGCGAAAGCAGAGCGCCGTGCCGACCGTGACGAACGTGCCGAGGGTGATGCGCCACGGAAAGGCGAGCACGAGCAGCGGGGCTGGCTGGCCGTCCGGACCGGTGGTGGTGAAGCCCACGAGCATTTGCAGCGGGCCGTAGCTGAAGAAAACGACCGCAGCGAATCCGCAGACCATCGCGAAGACGTTGCCGAAGTCGCTGCCGCGTGACTGCGTGAGCACGCCGACGAGGAAAATGCCGAGCAGCGAACCGAAGGTGAACCCGAGGATGCCGAGCACGAGCGGGATGATCGCGGCCTTCGGATGGTGCGCCATGTAGTAGGAGGTGCCGAGGCCGACGAGGATGATGAGCCCGGCAAAGAGCACCGTGCTCCAGCGCAGCACGCGGACGCGCCCGGCCTCGCTGACCGGGCCGCGCGCTTCCTGCCACGGCAGCACAAAGTCCCGCGCGAAGCTCGTGCCGAGCGCGTTCAGCGCGGTGCTCAGCGAACCCATCGCCGTGGCCATAATGCCGGCGACGACCAAGCCGCGCATGCCGGCGGGCATCTGCGTGAGAATGAAAAAAGGAAACGCCTCGCGATCCGCAATGCCGGCGGGGAGCGCCGCCTGGCCGCTCGTGTAGAACGCGGAAACGAGGATGCCCACGAGCACGAAGCAGCCGACCACGGGCAGATCCACGAGGCCGGAAAGAATCGTCGCCTTGGCGCTCTCGCGCCGGTTCTTCGCGGTGAGCATGCGCTGCACGGTGTCCTGATCGATGCCGTGGGTGGACATGGTGACAAAGGTGCTGCCGATGACCGCGGCCCAGATGGTGTAGTCGGAGGTCAGCACGTTTTTGATCCACGGCCAGGCACCGGCCTCGGCGGCGGGCTTGGCAAAGTTCCAAAAGAGCGGTTCCTGAAAATGCTGCGTCGCAGCGCCCCAACCGCCGGGGATTTTCCCGAGCAGGAAAAAGATCGAAAAGCCCAGCGCGGCGACGAGCACGCCGACTTGGATGAAGTCCGTCCAGATCACCGCGCGAATGCCGCCGACCGCCGTGTAGAGCGCAGTGAGCATCGTGACGAGGACGACCGCCGCAGCGAAGATCCAAAACTTTTCCCACGCTCCCACCGGTGCGCCGCGCCAGAGCTGCCAGCCGAGCACGAGGATGATCGCGCTGACGTAGAGCCGCGTCCCCATGGCCAGAACGCGCGTGACGAGGAACGTCGCCGACGCCCATGTCCGCGTGCGCGGGCCGAAGCGGGTCCCGAGGAACTCGTAGAGCGAGATCACGCCATGGCGGTAGAAGAGTGGGATGAAAAGAAAGCTGACGATGATCCGCGCGAGGATCGTGCCGATGGCGAACTGCGCGTAGGTCCAGTTGCCCTTGATGTAGCCGCTCTCCGGCGCGCCGAGGAAAGTCGCCGCGCTGATTTCCGCCGCGAGGATGCTCGCGAGCACCGCCCACCACGGCGTCTGCCGGTCGCCCAGCGCAAAGCCCTCCATGCTCCCGCTCTTCGAGCGCTGCGAGAGCCCGATCCCGATGATGATGGCGAAGTATGCCACCAGCACCACCGCATCCAGCCAGAGATTTCCGATCATGCGCGGGGAGTTTCGAGAGTGCCCGGCGGCAGCACCGCCTTGAGCATGATTTTGGAATTGCGCGCGCTCGCCTCGTATTTCCGCCGGCGCTCCGCCGGCAGCTCCTCCGGTCCCACCTCCAGGAACCCGCCCTTTTGCTGGAAGAAATTAAACGCCTGCGTGGAGAGCGCGAAAAGCTGCCGCATCCCTTTCTCCCCCGCGAGCTGCTCCGCGAAAGACACCAGCTTCCGCCCGTAGCCCTGGCCTTCGTGGTTCTTGCTCACGTAGAGGCACGCCAGCTCCGCCTTCTGCTCCTCGGGGTAAAGATGCACCGCCACGCAGGCGAGCAGGTTCCGGTCGATCTCCAGCACCCAGTAGTCGTCGAGATGCGCGAGGATGTCCGCGCGCGTGCGCTTCACCAGCTCCTCGTTGTTCACCGACTGCCGGATCAGTGCGATCACCGCGCGCACGTCCTTCTTAAAGGCCCGCCGGATCTGCTGATACTCATTCGAGTAAACCATCGTCCCGATGCCCTCGTGGCTGAACACCTCGCTAAGCAGCGCCTCATCGTGCCGCCCGTCCAGCAGATGCACCCGCGCCACGCCCAGCCGGCAGGCCCGCGCCGCGTGCTCCAGCTTCGAGCCCAGACTCGCCGCCAGCAGCGCCCGCTTCTTCTTCACAAACTCCTCCGCCTCCGCCATCGAGAGCTGCCCCACGATTTCGCCATTCACCACCACGCCCGAGCTGGCGGAGAGAAAAAGAATCTTCATCGCCTGCATCGCCTCCGCCACCTCCAGCGCGATGCCATCGCTGTTCACGCGAAACGTTTTCCCCTCGCCGTCATAACCCATCGGCGGAACCACCGGGATGATCCCGTCATTCAAAAACAAATGCAGCGTCTTCGTATCCACGCGCTCGACCCGCCCCGTATTGAGCTGGTCCACGCCGCCCAGGATGCCCGCCGGATGCGCGATCAGCGCGTTCGCGTAGGCCGCGCGCAGGTCCACCGACGTCAGCCCCTGCATGATCTCCGTCATCACATTCGTCGCGGCCTCGATGCTGACTTTGAGCGTCGCGTCGTCGGTGATACCGGTCCCGTCCGCATTGGAAATCGCCACGCCCCGCTCCGCGGCGAGCTGCGCGATCTGCCGCGCCGCGCCGTGGACGAGGATGACCTTGATGCTCAGCGAGCGCAGCACCGCGAGATCGAGCAGGATGTTGGCGAAATTGGGCGACGCCACGATCTCGCCATCGATCGCCACCACGAAGATTTTTTCCCGGAAACGGGGGACGTATTGGAGGATGCCGCGCAGGTCGGAGACTTTCATTCGTGATCGAGGCCCTCCACGAAACGCAAATTCCCCCCGCGCGGAAAGCGGAAAGTGGACCACCCGTGGCGCGAGGCTGGTGCTCCTCCCGAGTGGCTCACTCCAGAGGCGCCGGGGCCGCCGCGTCGCCGCGTGAGGTTTGAAGCCTCGCTGGCGTCAGCTGCACTTCAGTATTCGCGTTCGAGTTCGTCGAGGTAGCGCGCGATGGGGTCGCGTTGTTTGCGTTCCTGCTCGGCAATCTCGCGGGCGGTCTTGAGGTATTCGTCAAAGGCGTGGCTCTGGCCGGTGTCCTGCGTGGCTTCAAACCAGTTGAGGTAGTCGGCGATGTCGTTCATTCGCTGGAGGACATTGGTCCGGTATTTTTGGATGCTGGCCAGCCGCTCGCGGACGCCTTTGGTCTTCCCCTGGCCGAGGAGGGCGAAGACCGCCTCGTAGTCCACGAGGATCGGGCGAAAGACGGCGTTGGCGCGAGTGCTGAGGGCAATGACCTTGGCGTGATGCTCGGCGAGGACGGTGCGGCTGGCGGGGAGCTTCAGGTACTCCGTGAAGGCGGGGAGGGTGAAGG
>CAYQBV010000259.1:0-6531 GCA_964415705.1 uncultured Chthoniobacter sp.
ACCCGGCAGCTCATCGCCGGACTACTCGCCGCCATCGGGTCCACCGGCGAAACCTTTGCCCGCCAGTTTCTCTCGCGGTTTTCGCCCGTCGCGATCAAAGCCGCCGCCGATGCCGAGGCTGGATTTTTCCTCGGCCCGGAACAGAAATGCTGGCGGCGCTACATGGCGCTTTTCAATGAAACGAGCGGCGTGGCCGTCGAGCAGGAGATTTCCAAAATCGTCGCCAAGTACACCGAAAGCCTCATCAACGGGGCTGGCACCGGAAGCCAGTCCAACAAATAGCCCCGAACTTTTTCGCGAAAACCATGAGCATGCAGATTCACTGGCACGAGGGACTTTTCCTCCAGCAACACCATCTCCAGCGGCTGCAAAAAGGCATCGGCGATGCGGTCGCCGCCGAGCACCGCCTGTCGTGGGCCTACCCGTACGGCGTGATCGAGGCGCGGCTCTCGCCGGACGAACTCGAGAACCAGCGCATCCGCTTCGAGCGCTTCCACGCGATCATGCCGGGTGGAGTCGAGATCAACGCCCCGGAAAACGCCGACCTGCCGACCTTCGACATCAAGCAGGCGTTTGCCGCCTCGGGTAGCTTCACCATTTATCTCGGGGTGCCGCTGTGGTTCGAGGGACGCGCCAATACGATCGATCACGGCAAGGAAGTGGACAGCCGCGCCAAGCTCCTCTACCGCGTCAAAGAGACGGAATGGGCGGACGAAAACACCGGCGAAAATGCCAAAACGGTCCTGGTGCGGCGGATCAATGCGCGCTTGCTTTTGGAAAACGACGACCGCTCCGATCTCGACGTGATCCCGCTCCTCCGCATTTCGCGCGGCGTCGGCGAAGATGTGGGCACGCCCCGCCAGGACCCAAACTATGTCAGCCCGTGCCTCGTCCTGCGCGGTTCGCCCGTCCTCCGGGAACTGGTCCGCGATCTGGCCAGCCAGGTTTCCGCCAGCCGGCAGGAACTGGTGATCCAACTGACCCGCGCCGGCTTCAGCCTGGAAAATCTGCGCGGCCTCCAATTCGAGCAGCTTTCCCGATTGCGCACCCTCAACCGCTTCGCCGGCAAACTCCCGTCCCTCGCCGAAGCCCCGAACGTCGCCCCGTTCACCATGTATCTCGAGCTGCGCGAACTGCTCGGCGAACTCACCGCGCTGCATCCAGATCGCGACCAGTTTGAAGTCGCTGCTTACGATCACGACAACCCGTATCTCTGCTTCAGCGAGCTCTCGTCGAAAATTCGCTCGCTCCTGCGCGGGGCGGTTGCGCCGAGCTTCATCAAGGTGCCGTTTATCGACGCCCAGGGCGTGCGCACCGCCACGCTGCTCCCCGAGCATTTCTCGCGGCCCAACGATTACTTCCTCGGCGTCAAGACCAACGAAGATCCGCGGGCGCTGGCCCGGCTGGTGGAAAACTCCGACGAGTTCAAGCTCATGCCGCGCAGCCTCGCGACGCGCGCCATTCGCGGCGTGCTCTTGAAAGAGGAACGCTTCGCCCCGCTCGAACTGCCGGCCCAGACCGGGCTCTACTACTTCCGCCTCCAGCGCCAGGAGAGCGCCCGGAGCTGGCAGCAGATTCAGGCCGAAGGCTCCGCCGTCGTCATCTGGAGCGGCCCGGAAACGGATTACGAGGTCTCGCTTTACATGACCGTCCCGTCCACCGCCGCATGAGCGAGCCCCCTCCCGCCACCATGACGCTGCCGGAACTCTGCGAACCGTTTTTCCAATACATCTGCATGGTCAATCGCGTCGCCCGCACGCCGAGCGGCCCGGAGCTGGACTACGTGGCGCTGCGCGACACCGTGCAGCTTTCCTTCAATCGCATGAAGGAGAACTCGAAGGATGATCCGCGGCTCAGTGCGCAGCTCAAAAAAATGGAAATGCCGCTGATGTTTTTCGTCGATTCGATGATCGCCGAAAGCAAGCTTCCGATCGCCGCCCAGTGGCACAAAAACCGGCTCGCCTACGAGCGGGACGAATTGGCGGGCGATGAGAAATTCTTTGATCTGCTCGACGAATCGCTCGCCGAAGCCGGCTCCGAGGCCAACGAGCGGCTGATGATTTACTACACCTGCCTCGGCCTTGGCTTCACCGGATGGTACGCCGGCCAGCCCGAATACCTGCGCAAAAAGATGCTCGCCATCGCCCAACGCATCGGGGGCGAGATCGACCGCGACCAGACGGCGCGGCTCACGCCCGAGGCGTACGACCATCTCGATACCCGCGACCTCGTGCAGCCGCCGGGATGGAAGCTGGCGACGCTCGCGATCATCTTCACCGGGTTGTTTCTCACCGTGCTGACGGTGAATTTTTACCTCTTCCGCGATGCCTCGCAAAGCCTGACGGATTCGCTGCGCAAGATTCTCCCGCACGATTTAACCCCGCCGAAATAAGCCGCGACTGCCATGGACGTCCTCTATCAAATACTCGGCGCTTTCAGCGGTCTCCCGGCGTGGATGCGCTGGGTTTTCGTCGCGATCTCCCTCGCCTGCGTCTTCGGCTTCGGTGCATTTTTAACGCCCATCGTGGGCATCATCATCGCGGGCGGACTCCTGCTCGTCGTCCTCGTCGTCGCGTTGTTCCAGAGGTCCGCGAAAAAGGCGGAGGAGAAGCGCGCGGCGGAATTTGGCGGGACGATGGACGCGCAGAACGCCAACGCTCCGACGGCGCTGAGCGGGCCCGCCCAGCGCGCGAAGCTCGACGACTTGCGCCGCAATTTCCAAACGGGCATCGAGAAGTTCAAGACCGCCGGCAAAAGCCTCTACTCCCTGCCCTGGTATATGATCGTGGGCGAGCCCGGCGCCGGGAAGACGGAAGCCATCCGCCACAGCGCGATCGGCTTTCCGCCCGGCATGCAGGACGAGTTTCAGGGCGTGGGCGGCACGATCAATATGAACTGGTGGTTCACGAACGACGCCATCATCCTCGATACGGCCGGGCGCCTGATGTTCGAAGAAGTGCCGCCCGGCTCGACGAGCGAATGGCGGGAATTCCTCGGCCTGCTCAAGACGCACCGTCCGAACTGCCCGGTCAACGGCCTCATGCTCGTCCTCCCGGCCGAGAGCCTGATCAAGGACACGGCCGCGGAGATCGTCAAAAAAGCCGGACGCATCGCCACGCAACTCGAAGTCATCCAGAAGCAGCTCGACATCCGCTTCCCGGTCTATGTCGTGATTTCAAAATGCGATCTGCTCAACGGCTTTCGCGAATTTTTCGACGACCTCACGGACGAGAACGCCGGCTACCAGATCTCCGGCTGGTCGAACCCCGACCCGCTCGACCAGCCCTTCCGCCCGGAGCTGGTGGAAGCTCACATCCAGACCGTGGCCCGCCGCCTCACCCGGCGCCGCCTCGGCTTGATCCTCGATCCCGCCGCCCGCTCGATGGAGCGCCGGGCGGACGAAGTGGACCGCCTTTTCGCCCTGCCGCACAGCCTCTCGCTCATCGGCCCCAATTTGCAGCGCTATCTCCAGACCTTGTTCGTCGCCGGGCAATGGTCGGCCAAGCCGCTCTTTCTGCGCGGCATCTACTTCACCTCGTCGATGCGGGAAGGTTCCGCGCTCGACCAGGAACTCGCTGAGGCGATGGGCCTCTCGGTGGACGCGCTGCCCGAAGGCCGGGCGTGGGAAAGGAAGCGCTCGTTCTTTCTCCGCGACGTTTTTACCGCCAAGGCCTTCCGCGAAAAAGGGCTCGTTACCCGGGCCAGCAATACCCGCAAACTCGTGTTGCGGCGCAGCGCCATCCTTCTCGGGACGGGCCTGGCGGCCCTTCTCACTTTGCTCGCTTTTTCCGTGCTCGGATATCGCAGCCTGCGCGAGAGCGTGGGGCGGCAGAGCGGATACTGGGCGCGCGCCGCGGATGGTTGGGAAGGCAATACCTGGAGCCCCATCGTGCGGCCCAAAGGTCCGCTCGAGTTTGCCTACGTCGGCGAGCAACCCGTCGGGCCCGGCACGGGCGCGGTCGCACGCCGGCTTTTCGACGCGGGCGACGCGCCGCTGTCCGCCTTTCATCTCAACCTGCGCGAACTCAGCGCCACGCCCCTGCGCATTCCATGGGCCTTCCGGCTCGTCTCACGCTTCGGCGTGGGCGTGGATGCGGATCGCCCGCGAGCCCAGCGCATCGTTTTTGAAGGCAGCGTGGTCGCTCCTTCGATCGCGGCCACCCGCGAACGCATGGCTGGCCTTTCTCCGGACGCCAAACTCCCCGAACCGCAAGCCCGCGCCGAGGCGGCGGCCCTGCTTTCGCTGGTCCGGCTCGAAGCCGGCCTCGTCCGGCGACTGGAAAGCAAGACCGTCGTCGATGTCTCCGCGGATGACGTTCTCCAGCCCATCGTGCATTACACGAGCGGGCAGAAAGCCGACCTGCCACTCCTACAAACGATGGACTGGCTCTACGAGCGTGGCGACGGCCACGACAAATGGCCCGCAACGTGGGTTTCCGGCGGACCGACTTTGAACCAGAACGTCGCCATCGACCGCGGCCTGACGCGCCTCATGGCCAGTGCCCGCGCCGCCGTTGGGGAGCAGGCCTCCGGCTATTCGCTCCTCCTTCTTTTGACCGCCGAAGTGCGGAAATACTCCAAACTGGAGGGGGAGCTGTACTCTGCGGCGAAAATTTCCACCTCCCCGGAGATCTCGGACGAGGCGGTGTTCGCCTCTTTTGGCCGTCTCCAGGAACAACGCCAGGTGATCGAGGGCAAGATCACGCAGGCGCGGAAGGCCGGCCTTTTCGGTGATGGGCCGGACTCGCTGGCCGCCGCTTACGACCGACTGCTCGGCGCCGGCCGCGACAAGCTCAACACGGCCCTCGCCATTCAAAAGTCGATCCGCTCAATCCTTGACGCCGCCCCCGAAGTCGGCGCGATCGACAAGATCGCCAGGGAAAAAACGAGCCGTATCCTCTTTCAACAAATCGAAGAAAGACTGAAACCGGTCATCGAAGAGCTTCAGGCGAAGCGCCCGCCGGAATCCCTCCAGTCGAATCCCGACGATCTCCGCGAGCTCGACGAGTATTACCTGCTCAATTCCGACCTCGGCAAACCGCACTACCAGTCCCGCTGGGCTCTCTACGACAAAGCCATTCGCGCCTCGCCCGACATCCGCCACTCCGCCTCGCTCGACCTCGTCGGAGCCGACTGGAAGCCGCTGTTCGCCGTCCTCGGAAAAATCGATCAGATCGAAGCTGAAGTGCAGAGATACAACGGCGCGCTCGCCGAGCGGGCGACCAGCATTTGCCGCTACAGCCTGACCCGCGCCCGGCAAATCCACACCCGGGAGTTCTGCGCAAACTATCTGATTCAGGCGAACCAGAAATTCCACCGCCAGGTGTTGTTTCCCTTCGTTTGGTCGCTCGGGCTCGATGCCCTCAACCAGGAAGGTGCCGTCGCCGCCGACAGTCTCCTCGAGAAGATCAAAATCGACCTGCACTCGCCGAATTTCGCCAGCATCCCCGCCACCGCGAAAGCACCGCTCGTGGCCTTCGGCGAAAAACTCACCGGCCTTGATCCGATTCGCAAAGCGCTCTTCGCGCCGGGACAAAACATGCGTGTCTGTACGGTCGTCCTTCTGTCCGTGCGCGAGCAGGCCGAACTTTCCGGGGCGCGTACGGGGATGGGCATTTACCCGGCCATCCAAATGCGCGCGGGCACGACGGCTCACGGCTCCACCGTCCGTTCCGGCACCCCAGGTCGCGTGCCGACCAACTCGCAGAACGACGTGATCCTCGGACGCTTCACCATGTTCGAGCCGTTTCACTTCCATTTCTACTTCTCCCCGACCGACTCCGCCATCGCCGTGGACATGCCCGCGCCCGATCGCTGGACCTCCATCATGCTGCCTTGGGAAAGACAGGCCACGCGTCTCGATGGAGGCAAGCGCTGGCGGCTCGCGCTGCGGCCCGGCGAGGACAAGCTGATTTGGATCGAACTCCGTTTTGACGCTCCGCTGCCCCCGTTCGAAGAATGGCCCACGCTCCGTTCCATCGGGCTGGAAGCTGGTCGCTAAAATCCGTTCCCCGTGAGCGCCTTCTACAAAAGCTTTCTGCGCGACGGGACCGGCTGGTTGCGCCGGGGCGCGCGGGTGCATCTCGCGGCCTTTGGCAAACATCCCGGTTGGGATGATCACATGGACGACCTTGGCCTCGACACCCCCAGCCTCGTCACCCTCAAGCGCATCCTTTACCTCGAAGGCATCGCCCGCAATCTCGCCAGCGGCGCGTGGGAGCATCTCGACGAATCCGTGCGCCTGCCGGAATTCAACCACCTTTTCCGCTGGCAGCGCGGCGACCAGTTTCTCCTCGGCCGCATCTGGTCATCGTGCGATGGCAAAGGCCGCATGCACTTTCCCATGATCCTCTGCGCTCACGTCCTGGGCCCGCCCGCGCCCCCAGCGGAGCAGATCGAGGAGATTCTCCAAACCCTCCACCAGCATTGTGCCGGTACCGTCCAAGCCGAGGTTGTGCGGCGGCTCGTAGCTAAAGCGCTTGGCGATCTGCGCCACGCCGCCGCCGCGACCCACGAGCATACCGCCCCCCC
>CAYQBV010000260.1:0-6524 GCA_964415705.1 uncultured Chthoniobacter sp.
GAGCCCGCGCTGATGGCGGAAATTCTGCGTTAGGCGGCCTTCGCGAATTTCTGCGCGCTCCCCACGCTCACGCCGAGCAGCCCCGCGAGATCGCGCACGGTGGTCGGCGCGGCCTTCCACGCCGCCAGGGCGTCGCGCTTCGTCGCATCGAGCACCACGGGCCTCCTGCCGAGCTTGGAGCCACGCGCGCGGGCCGCGTTCAGGCCCGCCCTGGTGCGCTCGCGAATCAAGCTCCGCTCGAACTCCGCGACGGCCATCAAGACGTGCATCTGCAACCGCCCGGCGGGGTTGTCGTGGCTCGTGTCGATCCCTTGGCCGGGGACAGCGAGCGCGGTGCCGTGGCTGTCCAGCTCGCCGACGAGTTGGGCCAGGTGCGGGAGTGAGCGCCCAAGGCGGTCGAGCTTCGCGACCACGATCCTCGCGATCTTCCCACGGCGCACGTCGGCCATCAGCCGGTCGAGGCCGGAGCGCGTGAACTTCGCGCCCGAGATCGTGTCGCTGTATTCGGCCAGATCCTTCCAGCCGCGCCGCGTGCAGTATTCCACCAGCTCGCCGCGTTGCGGATCGGTGGTTTGCTCGCTCGTGCTCACCCTCATGTAGAGCGCAGTTTTCACGCGACCCTCCGTTCCAGCTCCGGGAGGACCACGAGGCTTTCCGCCGCGCGCTTCACCGCTGCCTCCGCCGCGCTCGTGATTTGTGCAAAGAAGGCTTTCCACGCGCGCCGGGATGCCTCCGGGATTCCCGCCGGCACTTCGGCTTTGGTTTCATTTTTCATACACCCGTGCCCTACGGAGCGTGGGTGGCCGATGTCTCCGATTTTTGTTCATCAATCCTTCGATTGTTGAACGCCCAAAACCCGGCGTTTCGACTCTGTCTTTTCGGCCCCGCGAGCCATCCCGTTTGTTGAACGCCGATCCGCACGCTCGTTGCCGCCTCAACGGGGCGGGAGGAAAGCCCAAGGGAGATAATGGGTTGACCCGTTGAAAAGCTGCCGTAAAGGAATGGTACCCGGTGAGGCTGGCGTCGGCACTGCGAAAGCATCCCCGCCTGATTTGTCTAGCCGGGCACTTTCTTTTTCGAGCACGAGGTCTTCGTCTGGTTTGACAGCCCCGAGCTTCGCCATTAGCTTTTGCTCGAAGCCCGCTTGTGGGGTGTAATTCCGCCTCTCTTGGGAGGAAATGGAGGCCACCCAAATCCCTGCGGGCTTCACTATTTCCATCTACGAACGCCAGTCGGTGCTCGTTGCCGCCCCTACTTCTTCCCGTGCTGGACGAGGAAGGCGATTGCGGCCCCGACAGTCATCATACTCTCCGCCTGCGCATCGGGAATTTCGACGTGAAATT
Source organism: uncultured Chthoniobacter sp. (assembly GCA_964415705.1). Lineage (GTDB taxonomy): Bacteria > Verrucomicrobiota > Verrucomicrobiia > Chthoniobacterales > Chthoniobacteraceae > Chthoniobacter. Next base: position 1,344 of record CAYQBV010000260.1, read on the forward strand.
CTTCCTCGAAAGCCATGACCAACTCGACGGTATCGAGGCTGTCGGCCCCGAGCTGCTTCCAAGTGCTCGCGGGCTGGACGCGTTTCACCGGGAGCTTGAGCTGCGCAGCGGTGATCTTCCGCACACGCGCGGTGATGTCGGCAGTTCGCAGGTCTGTTGGCGTGGCCGCTGGCTTCGCGGTCGCAGTCGGTGGCGTAACCGCCGGCATCGCGGTTGGTGCCGAGGGCTTGCAGGCCGACAGCGCCAGCGCGCCAAGCGAGGGGAGAATGAGAAGCCGTCTGTTCATGGGTGTGGTGGCAGAAGACCCGCACCGCGGCGCCAAGGCAATCCTCGATGCCCCCGGCAGGGGGGGTATGCCCCAAAAACGAAGGCGATCCCCGGACGAGTGGGGGTGGGTGGCTGATTTTTTTGAAATTCCCCTGCTTCCCCTTCCAAGCCCGCCCGCTGGAAATGCACGCGCGCCCCGGAAAGCCACCCCCACTTTTTTTGCACAGGTCAAAATGAACCGGGGGGCTTTGCTGGCATCGCACGTTTTGCGCTTGCCAAAAGGAGCAGGTGCGATGGAGTAGCAAACATGTAGCTGCCACTCGGGCATTAGGCGACTCAGCACATCCCACTCAAATGAAAGACCCAATATGAAACTATGCTTCTCCATATTCCTCCTTGTTGGCGCTCTTACGTCCTACGCTGCTTTCGAGATTGAGCCAAACGACAGTTCGGCGGCTGCCAATTCCATCGTGCCGGGCCAGAACACGACAGGCCAGCTAGCCTCGGCGACAGATCAGGATTGGTTCGGCTTCAGCATGAGTAGTGCCGGAACCGTCAGTGTTGTCTTTGACTCCCCTGCAAACAGTTCGGCAGTGGGGGCAGGGTATCATACCATCCAAGTGCGGAACGCGGCTGGGACTGTATTCGCAAGTGTCGAGACCGGACGAGACACCAGCTTTCAAACCGGTCTTCCCTCTGCGGGCACCTACTTTGTCGTCGTCAAAGATGGTCCGAACCCGAACATGTCAACTGATCAATATGGTTTGACCGTGACAACCACCGCACCTCCTGCACCAGCAGTCGTGCAGGCCCAGATATACACTGCCGCTGAAGTAGTCTGGAACTCAACGCTCGGCAAGTTTTACGTGGTCGAGTGGTCGGCAGACATGAGTGCCAATTCTTGGTTCCCGCTCACCCCCAGTTCTCCGGGAACAGGTAATGCGATGAGCTATCTGGATTCGATTCGCGGCGAGACGAAAGCGTTTTACCGCGTAAAGGAGAACTGACGAGTGATCCACATACGCCGAGGTCGCGCACACCGTATGAAAGGTGGCAAGTGAGAGCGTGAGTTTTCCCTCTGGCCCTGTGAAGCCATGTTTGCTCAAGGGGGGCTCTTCTCACAGAGGATGCCGCTTGCGTCGCGAACCTAGGCCGACAGCGGCGACGCCAAGAAGTGCGAGGGATGAGGGCTCTGGGGTGGGTGTGAGCAGTAGGGCGTGATACTGGCCGTTGATGGTGCCGGTGGCCGCGATCTGGCGGGAGTCGTTAATACTCCTGCCGGCAATGCTCCCGGAAGGGGAACCCGCGATAGTTAGATCGGAGACACCAGAGCCTGGTAGGAGGAGCGCACTCAAGTCGTACATTGTGCCTCCGGTGTAAAGAAAGGCAATCGTGGACATTCCAACTACGTCGCCGAAGTTGTTGATGGCGTATCCGTAACTGGTAAAACCATTCAAGGTGCCGAGGTCGGTCGCCGTGGTGCCATTCCATACTGCCGCATGGGGTACCCAAAGCCGGTGTCGGCATAGCCGACGACCTGTCCAGAATCATTGATGCCAAAGCCTTGGCTGTTTTGGCCGCCGAGAGTGCCGAGATCTTGCGCCGTAGTTCCCGTCCAGCGGACCGCATGCCGTGTGGCATTCCCAGGGAGCTTGGAAGAGCCCGCTACTTGGCCGGATTCATTGATGCCGTAGCTCAGGCTGGTGGTGCCTCCTAGGGTGCCGAGGTCTGTGGGTGTCGTGCCTGTCCAGCGTACTGCATGGTATGCGAGATTTCCGGTGAGATTAGAATCACCGGCCACTTGCCCGGAGTTGTTAATTCCGTAGGCGTTGGTGCTTGTGCCTCCGAGAGTGCCGAGCTGAGTCGGCGTTGTGCCCGTCCAGACCACTGCATTCTGCACACTGCCACCAATCGTTGTTTGGGTACGGCCGCTGACTTGCCCGGCGTCATTGATGCCAAAAGCATGGCTGTAGCCACCGCCGAGGGTGCCGAGGTCGGTCGGGGTCGTGCCAGTCCACCGCGTTGCATGCATATAGTTACTAGCGCCAGCGATTTGAGCAACGCCTACGACCTGGCCCGACGCGTTGATCGCAAAGCCGTCGCTTGCATTGCCGCTGAGGGTGCCGAGGTCGGTTACGGTGTAGGCAAGCGCGGCGGCGTGGACGCTGGCGGGAAGGACGATGAGCGCCAGCACTCCGGCCAGCATGATGCCGAGTTTGTGCGAGGGGTGCGTTTTCATAGGCGGGTGCGAAGTCACCCGCGACCGCACCAAACGGAAACGCCAACTTGGGGGGACCATGCGCCTTCCCAGCGGGATGTCCAGCGGGATTCAGGGGCGTCTGCCGGCGTGTGGGCGATTGACTGCGAAACGATGCCGCGCCCATTGCCAACCGCATGGGGAACGCTGGCGTCCCTACGCGACCACGGCGGCGTGGTATTTGTGGCGGGCGGCGGATGCGGCGACGGCGCGGAAGAAGGCAGGGGCGGCGGGGTGAGGTCAGCGGGCGCTTGTGTCCTACTTCCGGCGGCGGCGGGCTTCGAGGATTTCCTCGCGCCATTCCCACGCCGTGAGCAGGGCTTCGTCATAGCCGCCGTGGGTGTGAAGCAAAAAGGTGCGTCCTCGGGTAACGCCGCGCCGGACACGCACTGACGCCTTGATGACCGGGTAGGTGCTGCTGCCCTTATTCGAGACGGTGTAGGAGAGGCCGGGCAGCCCGGTATTGCTCCGCCCGACAGCATGGGCAATGGGCCTTCCGGCCTCGTAATCCATTGGCGGAGTGCCGGCCAACAGCTTGTCGCGTGCGCGGATCGCGGCGGCGAGCGGATCGCGGCGTCCGCCCGCGATGAAGATTTGCTTGGTCTTACCGCCGCGCGTGACGCGGACAAGGTAGCCATCGGGCACGGCGCTGATGTGGTGATGGTGTTTCATGATTTCACACGCCCGGCATCTGATGAGCCGTGCCCGGTGCGGCTACGGCGCTGGCGCGCCCGGTAGTGCGGTCGATTGTTCGATCTGTTTGAGCGTCGGCTTGGCTTTCCGAACCCACGCCTCCAACTCCTGCGCCTCCGCTTCGGTGGGATTGCGGCGCACGGCGGCAGAAAGGGCGATCCTCGGTCCACCAGTGCTCCCCCGCGCCTCCGGCTCGGCCCAGCGCGGGCCGAAGCGATACACGGCGGCATACATGATCTTCGCCTTTTCCTCATCCACCCCACTGCACTTCATGCCGGTGTAAAACATGGAATGCACGTCCTGCCAGCGCGCGACCTTCTGGTCACAGGCGACATCGTGAAAGACCGACGCTTCCCGATACGCTTCCTCGTAAGGGCCGCCGACGCTGCACCAAAAAGCCTTCGGAATCGAAGCCCCGTCGATGGACCATCCCTTTGGCGCGAGCCAGACCCGTCCGTCCGGGGCGATATATTGCGCATCTTCGAGCAGCCTCATCTTGCGGCCCTGCTCCCATTCCGTCCGAATCGGCCCGACATATTTTCCCCAGCCGCCCGGCAGCGGAACGGGATGCGGCTGCGGGGTGACACACGCGCCCAGACTCAGTGCCAGCAGGGTGAGGGCATGTCTGATCTTCATGGCCGGTGGATAGCGGAAATGGCCGCCGAACGCCAGAGCATCGTGGTAGCTTGCCGCCCCGCATGAAACCGTCACGCCTTCGCCTGCTCGCCCTCGGCGTCTGCGCCACCCTCGCGCTGGGCGCGGCGTGGGCCTTCTGCGCTCAACCCGGTGGAAAGCTGACGTGGGAGGCAGTGTTCGCGCGGATCGCGCGCGACTGGTCGGGCGTCCCGCAGATGACCACCGCCGAGCTGGCCCGCCGCCTCGGCGCAAAGGATGAGCGGCTCCTGCTCATCGACACCCGCGGGCGGGAGGAATACGCCGTGAGCCATCTCCCCGGCGCGGTATGGGCGGAGACACCTGCGCAGATTCGCGCGGCGCTGCGGGACGTGCCGCCGGAGCGCGCGGTGGTGCTCTACTGCTCGGTTGGCGTGCGGTCGTCGAAGGCGGCGGCGGAGCTGCTGCGCGACGGGCGCGGCAACGTATTCAACTTGCGTGGTTCGATCTTCCAGTGGGCGAACGAAGCCCGGCCCATCGAGCGCGACGGCCAGCCGGCGACCAGGGTGCATCCCTACAACCGGAAGTGGGGCGAGTTGCTGGATACGCGGCTGCGGGCGGAGCCCGCGCGGTGAGTATCGACAGCGCGGCGCTGGCGCGGTAAATCGACGCCCACATGATCTGGATTTCCCCTTGGCGAAAACGCTCTGAGCAAACGTGCCCGGTTGCGCAAGGGCGCACTGTTTCCCCATCGGCATCGCGAGCATCCTTCCCCGATGCCGATGTGGCCCACGCGGCTCGCGCACTTTCGGCGGGTTTCCATTCCGTCCTTAAATGAGCGACCCGAATCTCTCCTCCTTCATTTGGTCAGTCGCCGACCTCCTGCGCGGTGACTACAAGCAATCCGAATACGGCAAGGTCATCCTCCCGTTCACCGTCCTGCGCCGACTCGACTGCGTGCTGGAAGCCACCAAAGTCGCCGTTTTGGCTGAGAAGACCAAGCGCGAGGTCGCCGGGCTGAATCCCGAGCCGTTCCTCCTGCGGAAATCCGGCCAGCTTTTCTACAACACCTCGCCGCTCGACCTGAAAAAGCTCATGGGCGACCAGGATCACATCGGCGAGAACCTCCGCGCCTACATGCAGGCGTTCTCGCCCGCGGTGCGCGACATCTTCGAGCATTTTCAATTTTACACGCAGATCGACCGCCTCGCCAAGGCCGGTCTGCTCTACCAGGTCACGGAAAAGTTTGCCAACATCGACCTCCACCCCAGCACCATCAGCAATGCCCAGATGGGCACGGTCTTCGAGGAACTCATCCGCAAGTTTGCCGAGCTTTCCAATGAGACCGCCGG
>CAYQBV010000261.1:0-6366 GCA_964415705.1 uncultured Chthoniobacter sp.
GACCGTCGTGACCGCCGCGGACTTGCCGGAGGCGGCGCAGCGCCGGCACGTCCTCGCGCCGCCGGAACCCTCGCCGAACCCGCTCGCCACGAACCGCCGCCGGCTCTATTTCTGCCGCGCGCCCGTTAAAAACTGACATAGATGAACGGTTCCAGCGGGAGGCCAAAGCGGAAGAGCAGGTAGTGCAGGAACGCCCCGCAAGCGGCACCTGCCAGCAGTGATCCAAAAAAGCGGAGCGCTTTCATGGCTGGGGGGCACGGCCAAATTCCCGTGCGTCGATGCTCCGAATCAGCGGCGCGAGGGCCTGTGCGATTTTTTCGCCGCCCTCGGAAGTGAGATGCACGCCGTCCCAGAAATCCACGGTTCCGAGGAGATCCGCGCTCGAATCGAACGACTGGCAACCCGCCTTTTGCCACTCCTCGCGCGCGGTCGTGTAAGCGCGGGTGTAGGCCGCGCGTTCGTCCACACTCAATGCTTCCACCAGCGCCGGGCTGTGTCCCGAAAGCACGATGAGACTGCGCTTTTTCAGCACATCCGGCAGCGCCACACGCGGCTCCATGGGCGCGAAAGGACGCCCGATTATCCGGCGCATGGCGAGCAGCGCGTCCGCGATCCGCTCCGGGGAAATCGGCTCCCCGCTCCGGCTGGCCGGCTCCCGATCCGCGATGCTCTTGCGCGGACGAAAGAAGCGTTGGTTGGTATTTTTTTCCCAAACGGTGCCGCCGGCGTGATAGGCCGCCGCAGTCCACAGATCGTTGAAATAGCAGACCGCATCGAGCCGCATGCGGAGCCGCATTTCCGCGGCGTCACTCGCGGAAGCCGCCTGCGGGCGCTGCCGCAGGAACTCCAAGCGCTCGGGAAAATCGAGGAGGAAGCCTTTTTCCAAAGCCTCCCACGAGATGTAGTCGAACGGCGCGCCGCCAAAGGGTCCGGCGTAATCGTTCGGGAAAATGTTCGCCACGAAGATGACCTTGCGCCCGCGGCGGGTCAGCGCCTCTGCCGCCATCGAGCCCGCGGCCAGCGGCGTGGCTCCTTTCAGCGCGAGGTTGGAAACCGCGAAGCCGGGACCGAGCAATTCCTGGAGGCGCTTCGTCCAGAGGCTTTCGAGGGGCTGTCCCGCGCCATGGAAGACGGAGTTGCCGCCGACGATGACGGCGATCTGCTCCGCGCCGCTGCGGGCCGCGACCATTTCCACCACCTCGGAGGCCGTGGGATAAAACGCGCTCGCCGGACCGAGGTAATCGTGCAGCCGCGGCCGGTCGCCGAGCACGTCGCGCTGGCTGAGCGCCCGGCCCGCGAGCGCGCAGGCCAGAAAACCCAGCAGCACCCCGCCGAAAAAGGGGCCGGGCCGGAGAGCCGCCCGGAGCCGCAGCAATTGCGCTCGGATTTTCTCAAGCATGACCGAAGAGCATGGCGAGGAGTTTCAAGGCTTTCGGCGCCGGGTAAAAGAAGAAGAGCCAGCCGACCCACACGAAAAGCAAAGTCGCCGCCCACGACGTCACTTTGCGCAGCGAAAATCCCGGCGCCCGCGCGCCCAGCCGTGGTCCGCAAAGGTTCACCACGGTCAGGCCGGCTGCGTGGTAAAGGCCCCACACAACGAAGTTCCACGCCGCTCCGTGCCACAGCCCGCAGAGCGCAAACGCGGCGACGCCATTGAAGACGCGCCGCCCCACCCCGGCGCGGCTGCCGCCGAGCGGGATATAGACGTAGTCGCGAATCCAGGTGCTGAGCGAGATGTGCCAGCGCTGCCAGAATTCCTGCAAATTGGTCGCCAGATACGGCCAGCGAAAATTCTCCGGCAGCCGGATGCCGAGCATCCGCGCGAGTCCGATGGCGATGTCGCTGTAGCCGCTGAAATCGAGCAGCAGCCGGAAGCCGATGGCCGCGAAAACCATCCAGCGCCGGGCGACATCGAGGTCGTGAAAATGCAGGACATTAGACTGGCTCCACGACGCCAGATTGTCGGCGATGAGCACCTTTTTCGTATAGCCCACGGCCACGCGTCCGAGCCCCGCGAGCACATCCGCGCGGCTGACCCGAGGACTCCCGCGTGCAGCGACGGGATGAACTCCTGAAAGCGTTTGATCGGCCCCGCCACGAGCGACGGGAAGAAGAGCGTGAAGAGCGTGAAGTCCAGCGGCGCACGGATGCCCCGCGCGCCGTGGCGCACGTCGTAGAGGTAGTGGACGAATTCAAACGTGAAGAAGCTGATGGCCAGCGGCGGAGCGACCGGCGAAATGGTCTGCGCGGCGGCGAGCGTGGCGAGGCCGCCGGGGAGCAGGCAGTCGTCGGCGTCGATGAAGATGAGGTGCGTGCCGGTCGCGGCTTCCGCGCCGGCATTGCGGGCTGCGGAAACGCCGGCATTCGCCTGCGGGCGATACACGATCTTCGAGCGCCAGCGCTGGCAGATCGTATCCGTGTCATCGGCGCTCCCGTCGTTGACGACGATGACCTCATCCGGCGGCCGCGTTTGCGCGAAGACGTGCCGGAGCGTCTCATCGAGAAAAGGACCGGCGTTGTAGGCCGGGATGATGGCGCTGATTTTCATAGGCGGCTCATTGCCCGGTGGAAGCCGTGCGCGCGATCTCCAGGAAGCGCGCGCCGTAATCGAGCAGCGCACTGGCGGCGGCGGTCTGTGCGGCGGCCTCGGACGGTTCGGGACCGGGCGCGAGCGTGGTCCACCACTCGGCGAGAATCGCCGCGAGACTTTCGGCGGAGTCCCGCGCGAAGGCGCGCGCGCCGGGCGGATGCTGTTCGAGATGCACGGCGATATCGGAGATCGCAATGCGTTTTCCCAGCGCGCGCGCATCCTCCACCACGGTGCTCCAGCCCTCGAAAAGCGACGGCTGAATGACGGCCAGCGAGCGGCGCATGAGCTGCATCTGGTCGGCGCGCGGGATGAGGCCGAGCAGCGAGACCTGGGGCGCGATGCCGGAGCGGTGCAGCCGGCCCAGCAGCGCGTTAAAGTGGTTTTCCTCCCGCGCATCGTGCGGGTGGCCCGTGCAGACGAGGTGCGGGCGGATGGGGTCGGCCCGGCTCGCGAGCATCTGCAACGCGTCGAAAATGACCGCGTGGTTTTTGTGCTGCCAGAATTGGTTGCTCACGAGAAAGAACCGGTCCGGCAAGTGATAGCTCCGCTGCACGGCGGCGGGATCGCCATCGGACCAGGCCGGCGACGGTGCCGTGCAAAAGCGCAGCAGCTCCACCCGCGCCCGGCTCGCCGGGAAAAACTCCCGGAAATCCCGCGCCGCCGCCTCGCTGCTGAAAACGATCGTCCCGGCATCGCGGCTGAGCGCCTCGATTCCGCGATCACGTTTCCGAATCTCCGCGGCGTCGAAATACTGTGGCATGTGCCGGTGCTGGAAATCGGGAATCCATCCGGCCCAGCGGCATTCCCCGATCGCCCCGCCGATCGGCAGGGACACGCCGATCTTCCGGTTGGCATAGGTCAGCGGGTAGAGAAAATCGATTCGCGCGGTGCGGAGAAACGCGGAGAAACGCGCGTTCGGCTGCCGCAGAATGGATTGCCGGAAGAACGTCCGGCAGCGCCCGGCGGCGGTGTCGCGCCGGGCGAGGAGACCGTCGAAGATTTCGCCGACGAAAGGCGCGAGCTGCCCGCGCAAGGCGGCGTCGAGCGTTCCGCCTGCGATGAGGCAGACCTCGAATTCCCCGCCGCGCTCCGCGCGCAAGCCGTGCAGCGAGAGGGCGAGGTTCCGGATGTATTCCGTGCCCCCCATCCAGCCCGTGCCGCCCTGCATGACTAGGCCGATGCGCAGCGGATGTTTCATGTGGCCGCCAGTTCCGCGGCGCACCACGCGGCGGTGGTTCGGAGGCCTTGCTCCAGAGGGATCGCCGGCGCGAAACCGAGCGCGCCGATCTTCCCGATCCCCGCGCGCCAATGGAGTGGGTTTCCGGGTGTCGCCGCGCCGTCGAAAATCGCCTTCACGCTGGAGCCGAGGGCGTCGAGCAGGATCGCGGCGAGTTCGGCGATCGTCGCCTCACGGCCACTCGCGACGTTGTAGATTTCGCCTTCGCAGGGAGCGTTCGTGGCGAGGAGATGCAAGGCGCGCGCGATGTCCGCCGCGTGGATGAAGTCGCGGCTTTCAGCGCCGGTGCCGCGCAGTGCGAGCTGCCCTGTTGCGAGCACTTTTTCGCATGTATCCCAGACCACCTGCCGGCGCAGTCCCGGCCCGTAGGCCGAGAAAATCCGCGCGCTCGCCGTCGGCAGCGCATAGATGCGGGAGAATTCCTCGCAGAGCAGTTCGGCCTGCCGCTTGTGGTATCCGTAGGGCGAGAGCGGCGCGATGGGATGGGTCTCGGCCACCGGCAGCGTGCTGGGATTCCCATAAACCGCGGCGCTCGAGAGGAGGAGAAAGCGGCAGGCGGGTGCATGCCTGCGGAGTGCTTCGAGAAGCTCGAATGTGAGTCCGGCATTGGCCTGGAAATCAGACGCGGGATCGTCCATCGAGAGCGGCACCGAGGCGCGGCCCGCGCAATGCACGCAGACACTTGGCGCGGCACGGCGCAGCAGATCGGTGAGCCGGGTGTCCGGCAGTTTCATCCGCTCGAAATGGACGTCGGCCCCGGCGGGAGCGTTCTCCGGCGGCACGTCGTCAACCGCGAGGACCTGCCAGCCTTCGCGCAGGAACTGGCGCGCGACGTAGCGGCCCAGAAACCCCGCCGCGCCAGTGATCAAAACGGTCTTGCTCATTGGATTAGTTTTCAAAGACGGAGAAATCGCTGTCGGTGCGGGACAGCAGATTATGCAGCGCTGAGGCATCGCAGTAGCGCGGCAGCACGGTGTCGGATTCGGCAAGGCGGAGGAAAAGCCGGAGCATGCCTTTTTCCGTTGGGTGAACCATATCGAAAGCCTGCGCGTCGGGAATCCCGAGCGCGGCGAGGTCAATGAAGTCGTGCAGCGCAAAACCGTGGCGTGCGAGAATCGGACCGGCCGCCCCGGCGATCTTAAACATGTATTCGTGATTGCCGTTGGCTTTGAACCTCTCGTAGGCGGCGTGGGAAAACGGTGGCAGAAAAGCCACGAGGTGAATTTTCCGCTGCTCGCAGAACGCCGCCAGACGCTCCAGCTCGTCAAGGGCGTTTGGCGAAACCTCATTGCCGAAATCGAAGAAGCGCACGCCTTGGTCGATCAGCTTCAGTCCTGTCTCAAGGTTCCGGTGTTTCTCTTCGTCGCTCATGCCGGGCCAGGAAAAACCGGAAGGTGACTTGCCTTCCAGATTCCGGCGCTCCTCGACCGTGGTCAGGCAGTAGTAAAAACTGCCGTCGTTGCGAAAGCCGTCGCCCAGCATCACGGCGCGCAAGCCGATCCGCTTTACGTCGTCACCGGGTTGCTGCCAGATCGTCTTCAGGCGGAATTTTTCGTCACCGTAGTCCGCGTAAATTTTGCGCCACTGGGCGGCGAGAATCAGCGGCACCCGCCACGGCGAACTGGCGTTGGTCACATTGATCTCGAAGCTGCCCGCGGGCCGGTCGTGCGGATTGAAATAGCGCTGATCGAGTCCGGCGATGACGAGCTTGGGCAGATGCTCGCTCGGGAGATGTTCGAGAAAAATCCGGTAATCGCTCAGCGTCTCGGTCGCCATGCTGGCATTGTAAAAGCGCACGTCTTTCCGAAAAAACTCGGCGCGAATCTGCCCCGCGCGCGAAGTGCCCATGACGAGGACTTCCGGCTGGCGCGCTTGCGCTGAGCGCAGTTTGAAGAGCATGCGCGGCTCGCTGTAAACAGGCGCGTAATAGACCTGCCGCGTGCCGTGCATCTGCTCGCGCACCACTTTGGAAACGGGGGTGATTTCGCCCGAAAACCACAGCACCGCGAAGGGCAGCAGATACGGCGGCGACAGCAGCAGTGCGAACAAGACGAGTTTGAGCAGGAGCTTTCTCACGCGATCAAAACTGGAAGTAGATGAACTGCGAGGAGCCGAAGTTTCCGAAAAGGAGAATCCACATCACCGCCGCGTAGTAGCCCGCCCATCGCACCACGACGGGCTGCGCGACGAAGAGGCGGCGCAGGTCGAACTTCTCCTGGCAGTATTGGAACACCTCGAGCAACACGGCGGAGGCGAGAGCGAGTTTGAGCGCGCCCTGGCCGAGACCGGCGGCGCTTTGCCGCCACGCGTTGAGGTCGGGGTTGGTCAGCAGTTTGCCGATTCCGGTGAAAAGGTGCGTCGCGATGTAGAGCGCATCCGGGAAGGACTGCGCGCGGAAGAAGATCCACGCGAAACAGACGGCGGAGAAAGTGAGCGTCACGCCGAGCATGTGCTGCACGGCTGGCACGCGATTCAGGCCGAGGCCGCTGGCGACCCGCTCGCGCAGACCGCGGATCAGCAGCGACAGCGTGAAATAGGC
>CAYQBV010000262.1:0-6324 GCA_964415705.1 uncultured Chthoniobacter sp.
CTGGTCGTGGCCGATGGGAAGCTCATCTGCCTCACGGAAAAGGGCGAACTGGTCATCGGCGAGGCGTCCCCCGCCGGGTTCAAGGCGCTGTCCCGCACGCAGGTGCTGGGCAAGCGCTGCTGGGTGCAGCCCACGTATGCCAACGGGCGCATCTTTTGCCGCAACAACGAGGGCGACCTCGTGGCGCTGGAGCTGAAATAGGCCGCAGCTTCGGCCCCGGCGCGGGCCACCGGGCACGATCCTCGCTTTTCCCACAGGGGATGCCGCCCGCCGACCTCCACCTGCCGACCGCGCGCCGCCGCTGCGCCGCCATCTGCGCCGCGCTCGTGGCGCTCGTCGTCGCGCTCTACGCGCACGTCTTCCACTGCGAGTTCATCGACTTCGACGACAACACCCACGTCTTCGCCAACCCCGCCGTGCTCGCCGGGCTCCACCCGAAAGCCATCGCGTGGGTGTTCACCCACTTCATCGCCAGCCAGTGGATCCCGCTCACCTGGCTCTCGCACATGGCCGATGTCGCGCTCTTTGGCCGCGACGCCGGCGGGCATCATCTCGGCAACGTCGCGCTGCACGCCATCAATGCCTGCCTCGTTTTCGCCGCACTGCGGCGGCTCACCGGCGCCGAGTGGCCGAGCGCGGCGGTGGCGCTGCTCTTCGCCGTGCATCCCGTGAATGTCGAATCCGTGGCCTGGATCGCCGAACGCAAAAACGTCCTCAGCACCACCTTCTGGCTGCTCGCGCTTTGCGCCTACGCGCGCCACGTCGCGCAGCCGGGCGGACGCTGGATGTGGACGGTCGCCGCCGGCATGGCGCTCGGCCTCATGGCCAAGCCGATGCTCGTCACCCTGCCCTGCGCGCTCCTCCTGCTCGATGCCTGGCCGCTGCGCCGGCACGAGGCGGTCTCCTGGCGGCGGCTCGTGGCGGAAAAGACCCCGCTCTTCGTGCTCTCGCTCGCCTCCAGCCTCTCCACGCTCGCCGCCGCGAAATTCACCGGCGCCCTCACCGCGGCCGGCGCGCTCAGCCTCACCGAGCGGCTCGCCAACGCCGTCGCCGTCTATCCCCGCTACCTCGCGCATCTTTTCTGGCCCGCGGATCTGGCCGTCCTCTATCCCATCGAAGCTCGCATTTCCCCGCCCGCCGTGGCCGCCTCCGCCGGGCTGCTCGCCGCGCTCACCATCCTCGCCTGGCAGTGGAGAAAAGCGCACCCGCACCTGCTCGTCGGCTGGCTCTGGTTCCTCGGCGTGCTCGTGCCGGTGACGAGCATTTTCCAAGTCGGCTCGCAGGCCCTGGCCGACCGCTTCAGCTACGTCCCGCAGCTCGGGATTTTCTGGGCCGTGGTCTGGAGCGCCCGCGCGCTGCCACGCCCGGTGCTGCGCTGGACGCCCTTTGCTGCGGCGGCGGCCGCCCTCGCGCTGAGCGTCGGCACCGTCCGGCAGGTCGCTCTCTGGACCGATACCGCCACGCTCTTCGACCACACCGTCCGCGTGACCAGCGACAATGGCATCGCCCGCGCCCTCGCCGGGATGGGCCACGTGAAACGCGGCGACTACCCGCAAGCCATCGCGCACTACCGCGAAGCCATGCGCCTCATGCCGCGCAACGCCGAAGTCCGCTGCCTCCTCGGCGAAGCCCTCACCCACACCGGAGACACCGAAGCCGCCCTCGCCCAGTTCCGCGCCTCCGTCGCGCTCGACCCCCGCGACGACCACGCCCGCCGCAACCTCGTCGCCCTCCTCGCCCGCCACGGCCGCCTCGCCGAAGCCGCGCAATTCCTCCCGCGGTGAGGGGACTGGTGAATGGTGAGGGGTGACGCGCGAAGCGCGAAAACAAGAGCCGCCATCCTGAGCGGAGCGGAGGCTTTGCGCAGCGCCGTCGAAGAACCTGCAACTTTTCGCGGGCGGCGGGAGGGAAACGGCCGCTCGCCGCCGCCGCCCGGACCTACTTTGCCAGCAACTCCCGCAGCTTTGCCGCGTCGCTCACCGGGAGCTGGCAGACGAAATTTTCGCAGACAAACGCGGCGGGCTGGCCGTTCATCGGGCCGACGGTTTTCACAAACTCCAGCCGCTCGCCGAGCCACTGCTGACCCGCGCCGCCATCGGCGAGGAGCACGAGTTTGTTCGGGATGAAATGGGCGTGAGTTTCGCGGAGCAGGGCGCGCGTGGCGGCGGCGTCGCGCGGGCCGGCGATGACGATCTGGCGCGGCTTGGCCAGCGAGGCGTCGAGCGCGACGAGCATTTGCGGGAGCGAGGTCGGGGACTTCGCGAGCTGGTCCGCGAAGGCGGCCAGCGTCTTCGCGGCGCGCTCGCGGAAGTCTTTGCGGTCGGTGATCTGCGCGAGCCGGAGGAGGTTCAGCGCGGAGATGGAGTTGGGCGACGGCTCCGCGCCGTCGTAGTCCTCCTTCATCCGCAGCAGGATGTGCGGCGCGTCTTTCTCCACGCTGAAATAGCCGCCGTGCTCTGCATCGCCAAAGAGCGCATCCTGTTTCGCCTGCAACTCCAGCGCCCACTGCAGCCAGGAGGTGTCGAAGTCCGCCTCATACAAATCGAGCAGACCCTGGATGAGCGCTGCGTAGTCGTCGCAGAAGCCCGCGATCTCGCTCGCGCCCTGGCGGTAGCTGCGCCGGAGCGCGCCATTTTTCCACAGCTCGGCGCGGATGAAGCGGGCGGATTTTTGCGCGGCGGCGAGATACGCGGGATCGTCGAGCACCTGCGCGCCGCGGGCGAAAGCGGAGATCATCAGGCCGTTCCACGCGGTGATGATCTTGTCGTCGAGGTGCGGGCGCGGGCGCCGCGCGCGCAGCTCCAGCAGTTTCTTTTTCGAGGTCGCCAGCGACGCGGCGATTTCCGTCTCGGGCTTCTTGAAAAACTTCGCCGCCTCCGCGGGCGTGTGCCGCTGGAGGAGGATGTTCGCGCCCTTAAACTCCCCCATCGGGTCGCTGCCGGCCGGCGCATTGCCTTTTGCCTCCACGCCGTACACGTGGTGGAAAATCTTTGCCGCCGGCGCGCCCAAGGCTGCGTCAATGCCCGCCTTTTTCCAGACGTAAAACGCGCCCTCGGCGTGCTCCGGTTGGCCGTGCGCGATGACGCTGTCCGCGTCCTCGGCGGAGTAGAAACCGCCACCTTTGTCCGTCAGGTCGCGGAGCACGTAATCAAGGATTTCGCGCGCCACTTTTTCCTCCGCCGGACCACGCGAGACTTGAAAACCATCGAGATAGGCGCAGGCGAGCTGCGCCTGATCGTAGAGCATTTTCTCGAAGTGCGGGACGTGCCAGAATTTGTCCACCGAGTAGCGGTGAAAGCCCCCGCCGAGATGGTCGCGCAGGCCGCCCGCCGCCATCGCGCGCAGCGTGAAAAGAGTCATCGCCCGCGCCGCCCGGCCGTCCGGCGTGCCCGCGCCCTCGCGGGCGAAAATGCGGAGCAGGAAATTCAGCGCAACCGGGCGCGGAAACTTTGGCGCGCGGCCGAACCCGCCGCGGTCGTCGTCGAAGCTGCGCGCGAGCTGATTGAAGCACGCCGTCAGCGCCCCGCGCCCCGCCGCCGCGCTCTTCGCGGCGCCCTCGGCGGTGTATTCGCGCAATGCTTTCATCGCCCCGGCAGCGGCCTCGACCACCTCTTTGCGTTCGCCCTTCCACGCCTCGGCGAGCCGCTGGAGCACCGTGGGAAAACCGGGCCGCGCGCCGCGATCCGCCGGCGGAAAGTAGGTGCCGCCAAAAAACGGCTGGAGGTCCGGCGTGAGGAAGACGCTCATTGGCCAGCCCCCGCTGCCGGTCGTCGCCTGCACGTAGGTCATGTAGACACGGTCCACATCCGGCCGTTCCTCGCGATCCACTTTCACGCAGACAAAATGCGCGTTCATCAGCTTCGCTGTCTCCGCGTTTTCAAACGACTCGTGGGCCATGACGTGACACCAGTGGCAGGTCGAATAGCCCACCGAGAGGAAGATCGGCTTGCCCTCCGCCTGGGCTTTGGCAAAGGCCTCCGGCCCCCACGGATACCAGTCCACCGGGTTGTGCTGATGCTGGAGCAGGTAGGGCGATTTCTCCTTGGCGAGACGGTTGGTGAAAGTGGGCAGGGTCACGGTTTTGGCAGGCTCGGCAGCGGGCGCGGCGCTCGCCGCGGCGACCCCGAGCACCGCGCAGATCCAGCGCACAGAAATTCGTTTCAGCAGCATCCCGTCGACCATCCGCAGCCCCGCCGGCGAAAGCAAACCGGATTGCCGCACGGCGTCTCAAGCAGTCAGCGCATCGAGCAAGCCGAAGAGCGCGGTCTCGGCGGGGGCGAGATCGGGCTGGCGGGCGAGGAGTTGCGCGCGGCTCTGGACGTAGCGCGCGGGCACGAGTTCCGCGGCACAGGCGGTGGCGAGTTCGGAGACGGCCACGGGGCCTTGCTCGAGATGGAACTGCAAGCCGACCACGCGGTCGCCGTAGATGAACGCCTGGTTCGTGCAGGCTTCGCTTTCCGCCACGCGGCGGGCACCGGGTGGCAGGGTGAAGGTGTCGCCGTGCCAGTGCATGACGGTGAGGCACTCGGGAAACGTAGCGAAGGGCGGACGCCGGTCGAACACGCGAACCGGCCACCAGCCGATCTCTTTCTCGACATTTTGAAAAACCTTCCCGCCGAGCACGTCCGCGATGAGTTGCGCGCCGAGGCAGATGCCGAGCACCGGTCTCCCCGCGCCGATAACCTCCGCGAGAAACGCCTTTTCCGCCACGAGCCACGGATGATCGCGGTGTTGGTGGATATTCATCGAGCCGCCCATGACCACGAGCAGGTCGAACTCCGCCGGCAGCGGCGGAGTTTCGCCCGCATACAGGGCCGTTCGCGTCAGGTTATGGCCGCGCCCTTGCGCCCAGTCGGCAATCTTGCCGGGGCCTTCGTAGGATTGGTGTTCGAGCGAGTGAACCGTCATCGGCAGCGGGGTCTCGCGGAAAGAAGTGCTCGGGGGGGGACTTGAACCCCCACGCCTTGCGGCATACGCCCCTCAAACGTACGTGTCTGCCATTTCACCACCCGAGCTTTTTGCGAGGGGCAAATGTGTAGCAGGAGCGGAAATCGGCGCAAGGAATTCTTTGGGCATGACTCGCACGAGTGGCGGTTTGCCTGTTGATCGGTCCAAACTGGGCGGATGCCGCGACGGAGAGACGGGGGTCGCGACGACGGCAGTCAAGGGCTGGAACGGACCGCTGGTGGTGCGGCCGATCCTGATTATCGAGGTTGGCCTCGGCTACGTCTTAAGACGGATGCCAGGGGCGTCGCGACCCAAGGGGGCCGCACGGTCAGGCAGGGCGGCACCCGGACAGCGGGCACACGCACTGGAGTAACGCGCTGTTTCCGTGGCGGGAGCGCTGCCGCAATGGGAAAAGAGGCAATTTTTTCTGGCACAAAAGCGGCTCACAGGATAGGGGCTTTGATCCGAGCATTTTTCGATGAAACAGAATAACTACGCGCGCCTTCTCTCATGCCTAGCTGGCTTGGTTGTCGTCCTTTGGGCACAGAGTTCCGCGCTGGCTGCTTACGTGCTGAATTCTGAGGAAGCGCTGATCGCTGATTACATGGTGCATGATGCGGACCAGCAACGGCCCTCGATGCAACTCGATCCCATCTTGGCACGGATCGCCCGGGAGCGGGCGGCGGATTTGGCGGCGCGGAATTATTTTGCGCACGTCAATCCCGAGGGGGTCGGGCCGAATGCGCTGGTCCGGGAGGCTGGGTATGTGCTGCCGGCTTGGTGGGGGACGGTGGTGGCGGACAATTACATCGAGTCGATCGCGGCTGGGCGGAATACGGCGGCGGCTACCTGGACCGATTGGATGAACTCGCCTTCGCATCGCACGCATATTCTGGCGACGGATGCTTTTTATCAAAACCAGACGTCATACGGCGTGGGCTACGCCTACTCGGCGAACAGCACGTATCGGCACTATTGGGTGATTCTCACAGCCCCCCCGAATGCGGCAGCCGAGAATGCGGCGCTTTTCCTTTCGCAGAACGTCCCGAGTAGCATGACCCCGGGGTCGGTGACTACGGTTTCTGTGGAGATGCTGAACACGGGGTCGAATACGTGGACGCAGGGGGGAGGTTACCGACTGGGGGCGCAGGCACCGGCGGGGAACGCGGTTTGGGGTTTGACCGAGGTGAATCTGCCGACCGATGTCGATCCAGGTGGCGCGGTGACCTTCAGTTTTGTGGTGACTGCGCCAGGCACGGCGGGCATGACGAATTTTCAGTGGCAGATGCAAAAGGACGGCGTTGGGGCCTTTGGTGAGCCAACGCCGTTGCTGCCGATTTCAGTGGGCAATCCGGCACCCTACGTGGCCCCGCCGAG
>CAYQBV010000263.1:0-6320 GCA_964415705.1 uncultured Chthoniobacter sp.
TGAGCGTGCCGAGGCCATACGAAGCCCACGCACCCATCGAGGGCCGCCCCGGCACTTGGTTCCCGGAGCAGAAAAAAGTGATCGCCGGGTCGTGGTTGATTGCCTCCGTGTGCATGGTGCGGATGAGACAGATGTCATCGGCGATCTTCTGCGTGTAGGGCAGCGTGTCGCAGATCTCCATGCCGCAGCGGCCGCTCTTGGTGAAGTTCGCGAATGACCCGGCCATCGGCAGCAGGCTCTGGTTGCCGCTCATCGTGGAGAGCCGCTGATTGCCGATGACTTCCTTCGGGAGCGCCTTGCCGTGGCCCGCGCGGAGCACGGGTTTGAAATCGAACGTCTCCAGATGCGACGGGCCGCCGGCCTGGAAAAGGTAGATCACCCGCTTGGCCTTCGGCGCGTGGTGCAGCGCGCCGAGCACGCCGGGTTGGGCCGCGGCGCGGGCGTCCGCGCCAAGCAGCTTTGCCATCGCGAGCGAGCCGAGCCCGAGGCCGACTTTGCCGAGGAAATGCCTACGCGTGGAGCGCATGAGGTCGTCGTAAGTGGGTTTCATAAGCGTTCAGCGATTGGTGATGGCCGCGTCGGAGGTGAGTAGCGTGGAGCAGACGATGGTCAGGGCGGCGAGCGGGGGATTTTCCTCGCCGCACACGGCTTTGGCCGCGGGCTTGTCGGCGGTGTAACGCTCGAGTTGCCGTGCGTGGAGTGCGCGCAGGGCGGCCATTTCCGGCGCAGCCGCGGGGCGCGAAGTGAGCAGCAAGAACGCGCGCTGCATTTGCGCCTCGACCGCGTCCGGCTGCTCCTTGATCGCACGCCTCGCGAGCTGTCGCGCACAATCGAAGAAGCCCTGGTCGTTAAGAAAAATCAGCGGCTGCAGCGGCGTGTTGGTCGTCAGCCGGCGCGGCTGGCAAATCTCGCGGCTGCCGGCATCGAGCATGAGCATGCTCGGCGGCGGCGCAGTGCGCTTGCGATAGGTGTAGAGGCTGCGGCGGTAAAGGCCCTCGCCGGTGTCGGGCTTGTAATCGCCGCCCGACGCACCCGCCTCCGACCACACCCCCGCCGGCTGCCACGGCTTCACGCTGGGACCGCCGACCTTTTCCACCAGCAACCCCGCGGCGAGCAGCGCCTGGTCGCGGATCGCCTCGCCCGCCAGCCGATACGACGGCCCGCGCGAAAGCATCACGTTCTTCGGGTCTTTCTCCCGCTTCTCCCGCGTGCTCGCCGACGACTGCCGGAACGCCGCGCTGAGCACGATGCGCTTGAGCATCTGCTTCACATCCCAGCCCGTGTGCGAAAAATCATGCGCCAGCGTATCAAGCAGTTCCTGGTGCGACGGCGCGTCGCCTTGCTGGCCGAAGTTTTCCTGCGTGGCCACGATGCCATTGCCAAAACACTGCATCCACAGCCGGTTCACGGCGACGCGCGCGACGAGCGGGTTGTTCGCGTCCGTCATCCACTGCGCGAGGCCGAGGCGGTTCTTCGGGGCCTTGGCGTCGAACGGCATGACCTCCGTCGGGGGCGCGGGCTCCACCGGGCGCTTCAGGTCCGGCGAGGCGTAGTCGCCGCGCGTCAGGACGTAAAACGGCCGGGGACGCGGCGACTCCTTCATGACCATGATCAGCGGCAACCGGCCGAGATAGTCGTCCTCCAGATTCTTCCGCGCCGCGATCACCGCCTGCCGCGCTTGCGCCGTCTCCTCATCCACGCGGGCCAGCCAGTGCTCGCGCACCGCCGCCTGCGCTGCCGCGTCACCGGCCTTCGCCGACTTGAGCGCCGCGTCGAGCGCGGGCTGATGCAGCTCCGCCACCTCCAGCGGCGAGAGCGCCTGGCGGAAAATCTTCAGCTCGTCCATGAGCCCGTCGGCAAAACCCCGGTCGTCGCGCGGCCGCGCGCCCAGCCGCATGGGGTCCGTCGCGATGCTCTTATCCAGATGATCGTAACGCACCGCTGCGGCCACGGGTTTGCCGTCGTAGTAAATCTTCAGCCCTGCCGCCGATGACGAGCCGTCATAAGTCACCGTCACGTCCACCCATTTCCCCACCGGAAAATCCGCCTCCGTCTCCACCGACGCCGCGCAGCCCGGCCACAGGTGGATGCAACTCCAGCGCAGTTTGCCATTTTCCAGCAGCACCTCGAAACCCGCCGCATCCGCCATCTGCGAAAACATCCCCGGCCCGGTATGCAAAATGACCGCCCGCTCCTTCCGCTCCGGCGAAAACAGTCGCAGCCCAATGCTCAGCTGCTGATGCCGCGTGAGGCCCTTCACGCCGTCGAGTTGCAGCAGGGTATCGCCGTCGAATTTCATCGCGCCGCCCACCGCCCCCGGCACCGCCGTGAGCTGGCCGCCGGAGATGGACGCCGCCGCGGCCTTTGCCACCGCGTTCGGCATCTTCCCGCCCGCCAGCGCATCGAGCGGAAAATGATCGGACGGTGCCGGCGGGGGGAGCGCCGCCGTCGCCGCGAGCCATTGCCGAAACGCGGCTTCCCGACCTGCCGGCAGCGCTTTGGCAGCCGCCAGCGCGACGGTCAGCGCGGCCTGACGTTTCTCAATTTCCGCCACATGCTCCGGCTTGGTCAGACGCATGGAAGGCTCCGGTGCCGTCGTGGAAAGGGAGTAGGGAGTCAGCCCGCACTCATCCACCCGGCCGAACATCGCGGCCATGCTGTAATAAGCCGTCTGCGGCAGCGGATCGTATTTGTGGTCGTGGCATTTCGCGCACTCCATCGTCAGCCCGAGGAACGCCGTGCCGGCGGTGTGCACGCGGTCGGACACATACTCCTCGCGGAACTCCTGCTCGATCGAGCCGCCTTCCTCCGTCTGCCGGTGGAGCCGGTTAAAGGTCGTCGCCAGCCGCTGCTCCTGCGTGGCCTTGGGTAAAAGATCGCCCGCGACCTGCCACGTCACGAACTGGTCGTAAGGCAGGTTCTGGTTAAACGCGCTGATCACCCAGTCGCGCCACGGCCAGACGAAGCAGCCTTTGTCCGACTGATACCCATAGGTGTCCGCAAACCGCGCGACATCCATCCAGTCGAGCGCCATCCGCTCGCCGAAGCGCGGCGAAGCCAGCAGCGCGTCCACCTGCTTTTCGTAGGCATCCGGCGCCGCGTCCCCGAGAAACGCCGCGAGCTGCTCCGGTGTCGGCGGCAGCCCCGTGAGCACAAACGACACGCGCCGCAGCAGCGCCGCGCGATCCGCCTCCGCATTCGGCGCGAGCCCCTGCTCCTCCAGTTTTTGCTGGATGAAACGGTCCATGTCGTCCCGCGCCCAGGCCGCGCTTTTCACCACCGGTGCCGGATGCTTCTGCGGCGGAGAAAACGCCCAGTGCCGCGCATATGCCGCACCCTCGTCGATCCACCGCGCGAGAATCCCGCGCTCCGTTTCCGACAGTGGACGGTTCAGCTTCGCGGGCGGCATGATCTCGTCCCGGTCCGTGCTGTGGATGCGCTCAAACAGCGCGCTCACCTTCGCCTTGCCCGGCACGATGGCCCGCTCGCCGCTTTTCAAAAGTGCCGTCGCCCCTTCCGCCGTATCGAGCCGCAAGCCCGCCTTGCGCTTCTCCCCATCCGGCCCGTGACAGGCGAAGCACCGGTCCGACAAAATCGGCCGCACCTCGCGGTTGAAATCCACCGCCCCCCGCACCAGCGGCAGGGGCAGCAGCAGGAAGAAGAGTGAGACCAGAGCGCGTACAGGCATCAGTGAAGGTTCACCGGGAAAATGGGATTCGTCCATCGGAGTAATCCAAGCCATCCCACACCGTGAGCGCAAGCGGCGGTCACCGTTTGGATGAGCCAGCTCGCGGGCGCTGGCAGGAACACGGCAACGCGAACGCCACCAGTTCACCGCACGACTCTCGCGCCGCGATCATGCCGCTCGGCCCGGCGCAGTTGAAGCTCCTGCCGACCTCGCGACGGATGGTCGAACTGCGGCAGGCTGCGACGTGTAACTATGAGGAAGAGGACCGTCGAGAAAGAGCCAACCGATTCGTGGTTGATGCGTTCAACGGACGCGTGGATGCGATCCTCACGCGAACCAAACACGACAACTGCGGAACGCTGGACCAGGAGATTCGCGCCGCCTTCAGTTTGGTGAACTTGAACGGGGTCGCCTTCCGAGATGCCCGAATCCTTCCCGCCTACCGCGATGCTCGCTTGGCGGAATTGAAGTGGGCGGTGGTCGTGCAGGAATTGGAGCTCAAAGCTCGCGAGGAGCAACGCCGCATCCAAGAACAGATGCGCGAAGAGGAGAAGGTGCGACGGGAGCAAGAGCGCGCCCTCAAGGAGGCTCAGGACAAGCAGGACGCCATCGAAAGCGCTCTCGTAAAGGCGCGACTCGAAGCCGAGCACGCGACGACTCAGGACCGCGCGCGATACGACTCCCAGATCGCCGAACTCAGCCAGCAACTCGCGGAGGCTGTAGCGGTGAAGCAGCGTGAGCTTTCCATGGCGCAGCTCACGCGCGCCGGAAATGTTTACATCATTTCAAACATCGGTGCGTTCGGCGACGGGGTGTTCAAGATCGGCATGACCCGCCGCCGCGATCCGATGGATCGCATCTGGGAACTGAGCGACGCCTCCGTGCCTTTTGACTTTGATGTGCATGCGATGATTTCCACCGAAGACGCACCGGCGCTCGAACACATGCTCCATGAGGCGTTCGATGACCTGCACATCAACAAGGTGAATGCTCGAAAGGAGTTCTTCCGCCTCCCTTTGGCCCAAATCCACACACTCACCGAGGAAAAGGGACTCGACGTGACTTTCACGATGGCAGCCGATGCGCGCGAATACCGTGAGACGTTGGCCTTGGAGAAAATGACGCCTGCCGAGCGGGAGAAATATCAACTCCGCGAAACGGAGAGGGAGGAAATGACGGAGGATTAGTGCCTAGATTGATCCCGCGCCCCTGCCGGGGCGCATGGCTGGTGGGGCGGGGTTCCGGGCGTGACGCTGCGCTTTACCCCCGGCTAATTTCCGGCACGCCTCCAGCGTGCGGTGGCGCGATGGGCGCATCGAAAATCCTCAAGCGCGGACTGGCTCAAGGTCGCATCCAGCTCTTGGCGGCGACGACGGCAGCGGAGTATCGCCGGGCCATCGAAAAAGACCCCGACCTAAAACGCTGAGCCCGCCAGCCGACTACGCCTTGGCGGCGATCATGCCGCTTTGGCGGGCGTAGTTGAAAATGCCGCCGGCGTCGATGACGGGGCGGACTTCGCCGAGGGGCTTGAGGGAGTAGGTGGTGCCGCCGACGGTGAGGGTGTCGGCGTCGAAGTCGAGGGTGGCCATGTCGCCGGTCTGCACTTTGTCGCAGAGGCGCTCGGCGGCGTCGTAGGGGTAGAGTTCGCCGGTGGCGACGCAGTTGCGGAAGAAAATGCGCGCGAAGCTTTCCGCGACGACGACCTGCACGCCGGCCGCGCCCATGGCGATGGGCGCGTGCTCGCGGGAGCTGCCGCAGCCGAAGTTGCGGCCCGCGATGACGATCTGGTAGGGCGTCTTCAACTCACCGGGCGCGACGAATTTCACGGGATACTGGTCGTCCGGCAGACCGATGAGGGCGTAGCTGCCGAGCTTTTCGTACTCCTCGGCGATCGTGGGCACGAGCGTGAGGTATTGCGCGGGGATGATCTGGTCGGTGTCGATGTTGTCGCGGCAGACGAAAACGGGGCTGGTGATGTTGTTGGGCATAGTGGGCAGCTTGATGGGTGAGCGGTGGATGGTGATCGGAGGTAAAGCGTGGGCGTTGGCGACGAATCACGGATCACTCGTCACCAATCACGCTTTCCCTCCCGGCTAGTATCTGAATTTCGGTTTCGATTTCGGGGCTGGAGCCGGCGCGTCGTCCAGCGGACCGATGGGCAGCGGCACATCGTTCACGTCGAAGAGCGGACCGCCCGGCGTGGGGGTGTAGGTGTTTTTCTTCGGGCGGCCGGAGAAAAACTGCGGCTTGACCGGGTTGCCACCGGAGCCTGGCTTCGGTGTGGGAGTCGCTGCCGCGACGGCCTGCGGCGGCGCAGGCTTCACATCGTCGCTGGAGATGTAGCCGCTGAGTCCGCTGTCCGTCATGACATGGCAAAAGCCCCAGGTGCTTTCGAGCATCGTGACGACCGTGCCTTTCGTGAGCGTGGTGTCGGGGCCGAAGCTCTGCGCGGGCCCGTATTTGTAAAAGGCCGACTTCGGGGTCGAGACCACGTAGCGGGAGCCGACTTTGACCTGCTTCGTGGCGCACCCACCGAGCGCGCCGAGCAGGGCGCTGAGGAGGAAAAGGGCGACGGGGCGAAGTGAAGGCATGAGGCACAGGCGGCAAGGACGCCGGGGATGCGACAGGATAC
>CAYQBV010000264.1:0-6315 GCA_964415705.1 uncultured Chthoniobacter sp.
GTCATTCGTCATTCGTCATTCGTCATTCGTCATTCGTCATTCGTCATTCGTCATCTCCTCGCATGCTAACCGGCCACCTCGATCTCACCTGCGCCGCGGATGAAACCGGTCGCACCTACATCCGCGAGCAGTCGTTCCGCGCGCCGTTTCACCTGAGCAAGCCGTACTGGGACGAGCACGCGCTGCTCGTGCAAATCGTCAACCCCACGGCGGGCGTCTTCGCCGGCGATGTGCTGCGCAGCCGGGTGGCGGTGGAAAGCGGGGCGAGGCTGCTACTGACGACGCCGAGCGCGAATCGCATCCACGCCATGCCGGCGGGCCGCGCGACGCTCGATCAGCATTTCGCCGTGGCGGACGGCGGATGGCTGGAGGTCATGCCCGAGCTGTTCATCCCGCAGGCCGGGTGCCGCTACACGCAGCGCACGACGCTCGACGTGGCCGTCGGAGGCGAGATGTTTTTCGTCGAAACCCTCGCGCCAGGCCGGGTGGCACGCGGGGAAGTTTTCGCGTTCACGGAAATCGCGTGGGAGTTCGCGCTGCGCCACGGCGGACACCTCATCGCGCGCGAGTGCTTCACCCTGGATCCGACCGACGAAAGCACCGCGACCCTGCGCGTCCCGTTCGCGACTGGCTACTACGCGTCGTGCTATGTCATCAGCGACCGCGTGCCACCCGAGCATTCCGTGTGGCGCGCGATCCACGATCTCAGCTCCGACACCGCCCTGGTCGGCGCGAGCCGTCTCGTCGCTGGCGGGTCCACGATCAAAATCCTCGCCGCCGACAGTATCGCGCTGACCCGCACCCTCCGCGCCATCCGCACACACCTCGCAGACATCCTCCCGCCACTGCGGTGCGCGGCGCGCAAGCTCTGACGGCCCCGCCTTTTCCTCCCCGACCGAGCCCGCTACCGGAACTGCCGCCAGAACGTGACCGCCGACATCGTCAGCCCGATCGCGCCGATGAGTGCACGCACCCGGGGCTGCGGGATGCGCTGGGAAAAGTGCGCGCCGGCGAAGTAGCCGAGCAGCGCGCCCACGGTCATCACGCCCGCCTTTGGCCAATCGACCAACCCGCTCGCCACAAACCACGCGGCGGCGACGAGATTGATGAGCGAGCCGAGGATGTTTTTGAGGGCGTTCATCTCGTGGATGTCGCCGAGACCGAGCAGGCCAAACATGGCCAGCATGAGGATGCCGATCCCCGCGCCGAAGTAGCCGCCATAGACCGCGACCGGGAACTGCAGCGCGATCGCCCAGCCGAGCGCGGGATGCGCCATACGGGCGGCGCTCCCGCCCACTCCGACCCGGCGCAACATTCCTTGCACGAGAAACAGCGCGGTGGCGAAAAGGATGAGGAAGGGCACCAGCCGGGCGAAAACCGCCGGGTCGCCCCGCGTGAGCAGCACGCTCCCGAGCAACCCACCCGCAATGCTGACCGGCACAAACCGCCCGAGCCAAGGCCGCACCGCGGCGATCTGCCGGCGAAACCCGAAGATGCTCCCCGCCGTGCCGATGACGAGCGCGACGGTGCTGGTGGCATTGGCCACGACCGGCGCGGTGCCGCACAGCAGCAGCGCGGGAAACGTGATCAGCGTGCCGCCGCCGGCGACGGCATTGACGGCTCCCGCCAGCGCGGCCGCGGCGGCGAGGGCGAACATTTCGAAGCCGGACATGAGCCGCGCAGTCTGGGAAGAAAGCGCCGCGATGCAAGCCGTCCGGGATTCAGCTTGCGGGCCTCCGCGGACCGCCCGATAGCTCGCGCGTTCCCATGACCGAAGCCCGCCGACACTTGATTCCGCTCTCCTCCGGCTGGCGCGTGGCGGTGCTGGAGTAGGGCGATCCGGATGGCGCGCCGCTTTTCTATTTCCACGGCTGGCCGGCCGCCGGCGTGCACGGCGCGATGATCGTCGCCGACCTGTTCTCGATTTCGCTTCAACCGGCTTCCTGAGCCCGGCAGTTTCGACCCATGAGATTCGGCATCTGCAACGAAATCTTCCAGGGCTGGACGCTGCCCGACACCTTCGCCTACGCCGCCGGCGCGGGCTACGATCTGGTGGAAATCGCGCCCTTTACCATCGCGCCGTACGTCACGGAAATCTCCGCTGCGCAGCGCGCGGAGATTCGGGAGAGCGCGGCGCGGGCGGGCGTCGGCATCGCCGGGCTGCACTGGGTGCTGGTGCAGGCGGAAGGCATGTTTCTGAATTCGCCCGACGCCGCCACGCGCCAGCGCAGCGCGCGCTACTTCGTGGACCTGGTCGAGTGCTGCGCCGATCTCGGCGGCACGCGGATCATCGTCGGCTCGCCGAAGCAGCGGCAGGTCGCCGAGGGGACGAGCCACGAGCAGGCGTGGGACTGGGCCGCGGAGACGTTTCGCGATGCCGTGCGCCGCGCCGAGGACCGCAACGTGGTCATCTGCTTCGAGCCGCTCGCGCCGAACGAAACCAATTTCATCAACACCGCCGCCGAGGCGATTCGGTTCGCCGGACAGTTCGCCAGCCCGGCGATGTCCGTGATCCTCGATGTGAAGGCGATGTGCGCGGAGGAGAAACCGATCCCGCAGATCATTCGCGAGAGCGCCGGCCGTTTCGCGTATTTCCACGCCAACGACCGCAACCTCAAAGGCCCGGGCTTTGGCGATGTGGACTTCGCACCCATCGCCGCCGCGCTCCGCGAGGCTGGCTACGACGGCACGGTTTCCGTCGAGGTGTTCAAATTCGACGAAGGCCCCGAAGTCATCGCCACGCGCAGCCGCGAATATCTGCGACGGATTTTCGGCTGAGCCACCTATTCGCGACGCCGCCGGCGGAAGGGGCGCAACGCGGCCATGGCGAGGAAGCCGGTGAGCGCCAGATCGCACTGGAAGCCGTCGGGCGCGGGGGAGCGCTGCGTCACTTGTTGATTCGCCGTCCGGGAGAAATGCACGTCGCCGGCGGCGCGGGCGTACGGCCACTGGTCGTCGAACTTGGTGAGCCACCATTGCGCGGGGCCGGTGTCGGCGGGCAGCTTGAGGTCGCGCAGCAGTCCAGCGCGGTGCCGGGTGATGTCGCCCGACCAAACGACGCGCCCGCTCCACGCGCCATCGCCGCCGACTGTTCCGCGGTACTGGCCGTCGCTGATGAAATAGATGCGCAGCAGGCGATCGGAGGTTCCCAGCTTTTTCGCAGCCACTGCCGACTCGGGCTCACGATACGGAAAGAGCGGGCGCTCCGTCTTGAAGCTCAAGCGCAGCGCGGCGGCGGCGAGA
The DNA here is from genome assembly GCA_964415705.1 of uncultured Chthoniobacter sp. GTDB lineage: Bacteria > Verrucomicrobiota > Verrucomicrobiia > Chthoniobacterales > Chthoniobacteraceae > Chthoniobacter. Next base: position 3,244 of record CAYQBV010000264.1, read on the forward strand.
TTGGGCTGCGCGCGACCGTCCTGCGGCTTGGCGACTTTCAGTGCGACCATCATCCACCCGCCGGCCACGTAAGGATGCGCCCATTCCGCGACCTGCGGGGAATAGCTGTAGCCGTGATCGCGCAGCCAGTTCGCGAGGTCCGTGCCATTCGCCGCCGTGAGCACCGTGGCATCGAAACCGGCAACACGCTTTTCCTCGACGACTACAACCGAACTCTTCCCGCGAGGCGCGGCAGCCGAACAACCCAGCGGGACCACCATGCCTTTCGACTGCATCATGGGTGTCGTGATCTTCCGCAGCGTGGCAAAAGCCGCGTCACCCGATTCCTCCAACTGCGGACGCGACGGCGTGGGCACGAGGAAGCCCACGTCTGCGGCATCACTCTTGAATGAAGCCTGCCGGATGAAGTGCTGCGTCTTTTTCTCCGCATCCCAAACCATGATGACGGTCTGGTCCGCGTTGACCACCGAGCGGCTGTCCGGCGCAACCGCACAGCACGCGACTGATCGTTGAACCGGAATCCCTCCAATGACCAAAGCCGCAGCGATACCAACATGGAGAATCGGGGTGTTCGACATGCGGAGATTGGAGAACCTGCGCGGGGCATCGGTCAAGCGTTCTACGCCCCCCGAAACAAACCCGCTGGGCGCAGCCAACGTCCACGCTATCGTCCCTCCAATCCCCGACCCACTTCGACCATGCGCTTTCACCTATTCGTCATCGGCAAGCCGAAGCTGGATTTCGCCAAACTCGGCGTGGAGCAGTATGCCGGGCGGCTGCGGCCGTATGTGCCGGTGGAGTTGCACTTTCTCAAAAGCGGCACGCAGCAGGGCGAAAGCGAGGCGCTGCTGGAAAGGTCGAAAGGGATGTTCCGCGTGGTGCTCGATGAACGGGGCGAGCACGTCGTGTCGCGCGCGGTGGCGCAAAAACTCACTGAATGGGAAATGCACGGACCGCGCGACCTGGCGTTCCTGATCGGCGGGGCCGACGGCCACACGGATGCGCTCCGGCAGGCCGCGGGCTGGCGCTGGGCGCTGAGCAAACTCACGCTCCAGCATGAGATGGCGCTGGTCCTCACCCTCGAACAACTCTACCGCGCCTGCACCCTCCGCGCGGGCCATCCCTACCACCGCGATTGAGCGGCGGCACCGTCCGCCGGCGGCGTCACGGCCTGGCGGTATCGGCGAAAATTTCGTTGAGCAGATTGCCCAGCCGGTAGCCGGCGAGGGTCACGCGCTGGCCGGCGATCTCACGGGCTTTCACGATGAACTCCGGCGTCAGCGCCACCGGTTCGTCGGCCGCGGGGTAGGGCCGCTGGGGGTACGCGGCGAGGCAGCCGATGAGGTGGCTTTCGCGCGCCCACGCGACGAGGCCGCCGCGTTCGGCGAGCTGGTCGAGCGACGCCGCAGGAAAGCGCAGCATCAGTTCGCGCGCCTGCTCGGCGATGATCCCCTGCCCCGGCGCCTTTGGCCGGTCCTTGCTCTCCGGGCAGCGCCACGCTTCCACCGCTTTCCCGGCGCGCGTGTCAAAGCGGTAGGCCTTGTCCCAAAAGGTGTGCAGGTTCGCGACCATCTTCGGCAGCAGATCGCTAAAGGGCACGCCCATGATGAGGTAGCCATTGCCGCCGCGGTCGCCACCCCACTCCGTGGCGTGCAGCGGTTGGTGCAGATCGCCGACGAGGTGCGTGAGCATGCCCAGCGCCTCGACGCGCTTCTCGCCAGTCGTGGCAGGTGCCTTCAGGGCGGCGACACATTCCCCGATGGTGGAAAGGATGTGCGGCGGCGGCGGGATCACGACCGGCGAACCGGTGGCGGTGTATTCGAGATTCACGTAGTGGAGCTTCGACCACGGGTAGGCCGGCATGGAGCGCATGTCGTCCATCCACACGGGAGCGGTGACGAAATTGTAGGGCTGCCCCGCGTGGTATTCGCTCGGCAGTTTAGCCACGAGCGCGCTCACTTTCGCGCGCACCTCGGGGCGCAACCGCTGCCAGGCAATCTCCCCCGTGAGCATGTGGCCGCCGGCGTCCCAAGCCATCACTGGCGCGCCGAGGATCAGCCCGGCGAACGCTTGCAGATAAAGTGCCGCCTTTTTCATGGCACCAGTCTGATCCGGTCGAGCGCGCTGATTTCAATCTGCAGGCTGCCCTTGTAGTCCGCCACCATCCCCGTGGCCTGCACCTTTTTGCCGACATAGTTCGTCAGCTTCTCCTTCGTGAAATCGCCGTTGCCTTTCGCGACCATGAAGACCAGCGCGAGGCTCTCCTTGTAGTTCTCCGTGAAGTTCAGGTAGCGCACCTTCGCGTCCTTCGACTCGCCCTGCTTGATGATCGTCCCCTCGATCTTCACCGTCTGACCGAGCACCGCGCGCAGAGCTTCGAGGTCTTTCGGGGCAAAGATTTTGTCTCCGGCATTCGCAGGCGGCGCAGAGGCTGGCGTCACCGCCGGGGCCGCCCCGCGCGGCGGGAGCGCGGCACCGTCGAGCGCGAGCAGCTTGATTTCACGCAGCGCGCCGTGCGTGCGAAAGGTGGCGATGCCACACGGCTTGGACGCTTCGATTTCGCCAAAACGCATACCGATCTTTTTGTCCTTCGTCTCCACATCCAGCATCTGCTCATTGTCGATCCACGCCTCGATCCTGGCCGTGGTCGCCCGCACGCGGATCTTATACCAGCGGCCTTTCTCGAATTTCTTAAACTTCGTCGTTTCGTTCTCCGAGGCGTCGTTGCCGTCGATGCTCGACAACCCCACGAGTCCCCCGCCCCACCCTCCGACGACAAGCGTGCAACTGGCTTCGCCGTACGGAAACGTCAGCCCGCAGAAGAAATCCCCGCCGTCCAACCGCTGGGCCTCCAGCGCCAGTTCGTAGTTCATCTTGGGCATCGCGCCGGTGAAATTCACACCCGTCAGGTCGTTGCCGATCGGCAGATGCAACTGCCCGTCTTTCACCGCGACCTCGCCGCCACCGGCAAACTCCGTGGCCTTCCAGCCAGCGAGAGTTTTCCCGTCGAAGATCGGCTTCCACTCCGGCTCCGCGCCCCAAACCGGCACCGCGAGCCACCCCGCGAGGCAG
>CAYQBV010000265.1:0-6283 GCA_964415705.1 uncultured Chthoniobacter sp.
AAGTCCGCACCACCGCCTACACCCAAGCCGAACCGGGCGGCTGGGCCAACGGCATCGGCGGACGCCTCCGCTACAATATGACCAACAGCAGTGCCGCCAGCGACTGGTCGTGGCTGCCCGTGGGCACCCGCTTTCGGATGCTCTGCACGGGGCGAAACTACGTGATCGAAGACTACGGCAGCGCCCTCGTCGGTCGCCGCACCATCGACCTTTTCTACCCCAGCCGCCGCCTGATGAATCAGTGGGGCATGCGCCACGTGGAGATCGAAATCCTCGAATGGGGCAGCGCCCGCCGCAGCCTCGAGGTCCTCGGGGACCGCCGCCGCAATCCGCACGTCCGCAAAATGGTCACCTCCCTCACCCAGCAGTCCAAAGGCTACCCCGACCAGTTCCATCGCCTCACGGTGAACTGAAGAATTTCCGGTCGCAGATTTCAGATTGGCCAAGGCGCGGGTCGGCGCTCCAATCTGCAAGCAGAGATCACAAATCTGAAATCCCACATGCACATCCTCGTCACCGGCGGAGCCGGCTACATTGGCAGCATCTGCGTCGAGCAACTCCTCGACGCCGGCCACTCCGTCACCGTTTTCGACAACCTCTCCGAAGGCCACCGCCGCGCCGTCGATCCGCGGGCGAAACTCATCGTCGGCGACCTCCAGAAAGACGGCGACATCTCCGACGCGATGGAGGCCGCGCGCCCCGACGCCGTGATGCACTTCGCCGCCAATGCCCTCGTCGGCGAGTCCATGGAGAACCCGTCGAAATACTTCCGCAACAACGTCACCGGCGGCATCCACCTCCTCGACGCCATGATCGCCTGCGGCGTGAAAAAATTCGTCTTCTCCTCGACGTGCGCCACCTTCGGTCCGCCCGACCGTATTCCCATCGACGAAACTCTTCCGCAACGCCCCATCAACCCGTACGGCGAATCGAAACTCATCTTCGAGAAAATCCTCCGCTGGTACGACGAGATCCACGGGCTGAGATTTGTCGCCCTCCGTTACTTCAACGCCGCCGGAGCCAGCCCGCGCTTCGGCGAGGACCACCGCATTGAGAGCCATCTGATTCCGAACGTCCTCAAAGTCGCTCTCGGCCAGCGGGACAACGTCCAAATCTTCGGCACGGATTACGAGACGCCCGATGGCACGTGCATCCGCGACTACATCCACATCCTCGACCTCGCGCAGGCCCACATGCTCGCGCTCGGCGCGGAAAAAAGCGCCTTTTACAACCTCGGCACCGGCGGCGGCACCAGCGTCCGCGAAATCATCGCCACCTGCGAAAAGGTCACCGGCAAGAAAATCGCCGTCGTCGAAAAACCCCGCCGTCCCGGCGACCCCGCGCGCCTGATTGCGGCCAGCGACAAAATCCACCGCGAACTCGGCTGGACGCCGAAGTTTCAAAGCATCGAAAAGATCATCGAAAGCGCCTGGGCCTGGCACGTGGCGAATCCGGGCGGGTACGGGGACTGAGAAATTGCCGCTCTCGCCTAACGAGGGACCTCCCTACTTCCTCCTTCCAGCGCAGCCGCCATCTCACGCCGGGGCAGCCTAATTCCCCGTTGGCAATTCGCGCAGACGCCCCCAGAGTCGCCGCTCATTTTGAAAACACCATGAAGTGGATCGACCGCGCCGAAGCCCGCTTCGGTCATCTCGCCATCTCCCGCCTGCTCCACGGCATCGCGCTGCTTTGCGCGCTGAGCTACATCCTTTACCTCGCGAATCCCGGCTTTTTCAGCCTGCTCGCGCTCGATCCCGCGCTCGTCATGGAAGGTCAGGTCTGGCGACTCGTGACCTACGTGCTGGTGCCGCAGATCTTTTCCCTCCTGCCGTTTCCCGAGTGGCTCAACGCCGCGTTCTTCGTCCTCTTCATGATGTGGATCGGCAACGGACTGGAGGAGGCGTGGGGGGCCTTCCGGCTGAATCTTTTCTGCCTCGTAACGATGTTTGGCATCACCATCGCCGCCTTTCTTTTCGGCGCGGGCTATGCCCAATACATGTTCGTGCAGGTGCTCTTCTTCGCCTTCGCCCGCTTCCACCCCGACCTGCAGATTCACCTCTACTTCATCCTCCCCGTGAAAGTGAAATGGATGGCGTGGCTCGACGCCGCCATCCTCGCGTGGCAGTTCACCTTCCAGAGCAACTCCTTCCGCGCCGCACTGCTCGCCATCCTCGGCAGCTACTTCCTCTTTTTCGGCCGCGCGATCTGGCACGACCTGCGCCATCGCAAGACCGTCGCCGCCCGGCGCCAGCGTTTTGAGCAAGCCCTCGCGCCGGCGGACGACGACACCCTCCACCGCTGCGAGACTTGCAGTCGCACGGAGATCACCGGTCCGGAACTGGAGTTCCGCGTCGCCCAGGACGGCCACGAATACTGCACCGAGCATCTCCCGAAGCCGGCGGCCACGCCACCGTAGCCGGACGAGATCTCCCCGCCCCGCTACGGTTTGGCCGGAACCAAAACCGAATTGACGCTGGCGTCGCCCCACGGGCCCGCGCCGCTGCCGTTGATCATAAAGAAGGTCGTGCCCGCCGGCAGGGGCTTGGTCGCGATCACCTCACCTTTGCCGATCGTGCAGGGGATCGTGCTCAGCCCTTGGTTTTTCCATTCGCCCGCCGTGGTGAAGCCGACCACCGCGCCCTTGAGTTCGCCGGTGAATTTCGCACGGACCAGCCCGTCCTTCGCATCGACCTGCGGCCGCTCGAACCTCGGCATGGGCGCGTTGCCATTGACGACGCCATTCGCAAAGCCGCCGATCTCCCACACTTCCTCCCAGCCGAACCCATGTCCGTGGACCAAAAAAGGCCGGATGCACAAAGTGCTCGTGCCTCCCGCGGTCGCGGCCGACTTGCTGAACATATCGAGCGGAAACACCGGTTCATTGAACCCGCTCACCCACAGCATCGGCATCTTGGCGTGGGGCAGGTGCGCCGAGGGATCCCACTTCGCCAGGTAGGTGCGGTACTGCTCGTCCGTCATCTCGTGCCGCCGGATGTATCCGCCGCCGTACACCGGGATGACAAACGCGAACCGCGCGTCCACGCCCGCCACGGCGCTCACGATCGTGCCGCCCCACGAGATGCCCGTCAGCCCGATCTTGTTCGGATTGATCTCCGGGAACGAGCGCAGAAGCGAGTTGGCCCGGACCACATCCGCCACCGCGTGATAGAACCATTGCTCCGTGTCCGGCAGCGCGATGTCGCCAAACCAACTGAGGCGTTTCGGCCCCGCGTTTTCGTGCCCGACATCGGGGGGAAAGTTCCCCTCCACGCCGAAATGTTTCCCGCCCGGCAGATGCCCTTCCAAATCCATCGAGATCGCCGCATACCCATTCTTATTCCACTGTTTCACCCATGCGGGAAAAGCCGTGCCGCCTCCGCCATGGGCGCACACCACCGCCGGCCAGCCGCCCTCGGGCGGTTTGCCGTCCGGGGCCGCGTAGTAGGCAAACACCCATGTCGGCTTCCCTTTGAAATCCGCGCCTTCGTAAAAAAACGAGCGCATCCCCCGGGCCGGCCGTTCCGTCGTGGGATGAACCACCGGCGGCTTGGACAGCGCGGGCACATCCCACGGGACGACTCTTGGCGCGGCGGAGGGCTGGGCGGGCTCTGCGGCAGTGGCGTCCGGCAGCGTGAGCGGCACCACCACCGCGGCGATCATCAATATCCAGTGAAGTTTGCTTTTCGGTTTCATGTGATTTGGCTCTCTTCAAACTTGCGGTTCCGCCCGCGTTCGTCACGCACTTTGGCCCGTCGGTTGCGGAATCCAGACACACCGTCACTCCCGTGCTGATCGCGTGCGGGCATTTTGGGAAAAAGGCTGCGCGCGGCCGGACAACGTGACGTAATCCCCGCCGCGCCAGTTTCTCCACCCACCCACCAACGCATGATGAAATCAGCCCTTCGCAACCTGCTCATTTGTTTGCTCGCAGCGCTGGCCGCCCGGGCCACTGCCGCGGCCGAGCCCGCCGGGACGACCGCGTGGGAGCTCTGGCTCCCGCCCAGCGGAAAGCCTGTCAGCGCAGTCTTCGTCGCGCCGCGCTGGGGCGATGGCGCAAACATGGTGAAGCTCATCCAGACCAAACTCGGCGAGGAGCTGGGCATCGCCACGATGCTCACCCGCGAAGACAAGTTGACCTTCAAGGAAGACCACTTCGTCCCATCGATCGCCACGACCCTCACGGCCGCCGCCGCCGAGCGCAAACACCCCGAGTTGGCCCACGCGCCTTTGCTCCTGTGGTCTCATTCCAACGCCGCCGCCTACGTTCAGCGCAGCCTGAGGGACTTCCCCGAGCGCATCGTCGCGTATTGCCTCTTCAAGTCCGCCTTTGGCCACAACAACGACCTCGGGACCGGGACGGCCAGCGAGGTTCGCGAGTTCGGCTACAAATCACCCCTCATCCAGGACGACCAGCGGAAGACCATGTCGAAGGCCGGCGCGGAAGTCCTCGGCCAGAGCATCTGGGACATGAACGACCGGATCAATTCCCCCGGCTACAACCAGGAGCACGAGCGCACGGCAATGCTCAAGAACATGGCCGACGCCCGCCAGCAGGGTGCCCTAGTCCACGTCACGCTGGTGCGCGGCACCCACCATGTGATCGACGGACAGCAGGAGCTGATGCTGGCCTTTTTCAAAACCGCCCTGGCCCTCCGCCTCCCGCCGCAGGCCGATCCGGCAAAGGGGCCGGTCAAACTGAACGGCGGCCTGGAAGAACGCGGCCTCGTGCAGGACGCGGCGAGCAAAGTGGTGCAGGCGTATGCCGATGCCCCGGCGACCGAGAGCCGCCGCGCCGGCTGGTGGCTGCCCACGCGGGAGTATGCAGTCCTTTGGAACGGCTACGCCCTCAACGCCAAGGGAACCGTGGCCGCACCGGCAAAGTAACCAGCCTCAGTAGAGCTCCACCGGCGAGCGTTTCCCGTCCTCCGGGCTGCGCTGCGCTGCGACCTCCGCACCGAGCACCGCCACGCGGAGGTCCCATACCTCCGCATCGCGCCGGCGAAATTCCGCCTCATCCCACGCGTCGGGCGGGACCATCTTCGCCTTGAAGCGCGCGACGTTTTCCAGCGCCCGATCCAGCTCGGGTCGCGCCACCGTTTGCAAATGCCCGTGCGCCTCCTCGACCATGTTCACCCGATGGCAAATCATCGCCAGATCATTGCCCGCCGTGATCGCCAGCCGGATCGTCTCCTCGAGGCCGTAGTGGTTCAGGATCGCGCCCATGTCGAGGTCGTCGGTCATCACCAGCCCGGCAAAACCCTGCTCGCCCCGCAGCAGCTCCGTGATCACCGCGCGCGAGAGCGACGACGGCGTCTGCGTGCTTTCGAGGCTCGGGTAAAACGCGTGCCCGATCATCATCGAGTCCACTTTTTTCGCAAAGGCGCGGAACACCGCCAGCTCGTGCGCCTCCAGCTCCGCGCGGCTCAGCGCGATCACCGGCAGCTCGTGATGCGCGTCCAGCGGCGCACGCGAGTATCCGGGGAAATGCTTGCCGCAGGTCAGCACACCCTCGCCGCGGAGCGCGTCGTTGAACGCCCCCGCATTGCGCACCACCTGCGCCACGTCGTGGCCATAGCAGCGCCCGCGCAGGGAGTTGTCCGCCTCGTCGTCGAAAGAAATGTCGAGCACCGGGCAGAGGTCCAGATTGAACCCAAACATCCGCAGCAACCGTCCGGTGATCGCCCCGTGCCGCCGGATCAAATCCAGGTCGCCCTTGTCGCGGAGATTGTTCGCATTCGGCGGTTCGTTGCCCACCAGCTTCAACCGCGAAACCCTCCCTCCCTCCTGGTCGATCGTGATGATCGGCTCGACCGCGCTCAGCTCGCGCAGGTCATCAATCAGCTTCCGCAACTGCGCCGGCGTCTGGATGTTTCGCCCAAACAGAATGAACCCGCCCGGCTGCAGCCGGCGAAACGTGGCCGCGGTTTCCGCGTCGAGCACCGGGCCGGGGACGCCGGTGAGGAGGAGTTGACCGAGTGAGGAATGAAGCATGGCCCGCTTAGCCTAGCCACCCGCCGCGCCGAGCGCACATTTTTTCCACCGGCAGGTCGCACGCGGGATGCACGGGAGAGGCTGGCTTCCGGGCCGGATTCAGATTCTCTTTCCGTCATGACCTACCTCGTCGAGACCGACATTCCCTGCCCGTGGTGCGGTGAGTTTTTTCCGACGACAGTGGATACCTCGCAAGGCGACTACACGACGATCGAAGACTGCGCGGTGTGCTGCCGGCCCATCGCGCTGACCATCGCGTGCGAGCCGGGCGAGGTGCATGCGGTGGAGGCGG
>CAYQBV010000266.1:0-6260 GCA_964415705.1 uncultured Chthoniobacter sp.
AGTGCGGCTGTGCCCTCTTCACCCATCGCCGTTCAGCAGCTCTTCATTTCGCCGGGCCACAACTTTTTCGGCCACCACGGCCAGCCCGCGGGCGCGCACCCCATGCTCGCACAGCCCTCCATCACGTGCCTCGCCGGACGCGGCATCGTCGGCGACCGCTTCCTCGATTTCAAAGACGACTACAAAGGCCAGATCACCTTTTTCGCCCGGGAGGTCTACGACGGGCTGTGCGCGGAATTCGGCGTGCGCGATCGCGAGCCCGGCGTCCTCCGGCGCAACGTCATCACCGTCGGCGTCGATCTCGCGGACTGCTACGGGCAGGAGTTTGAAATCCAAGGCGTGCGCTTCCTCGGCACCGGCGAATGTGCGCCGTGCCACTGGATGAACGCGGCCTTTCACCCCGGAGCGGAGGCCTGGCTGAAAGGCCGCGGCGGCCTGCGGGCAAAGATTCTCAGCGACGGGCCACTCCGGGCCGGAGCAGAAATGTAGCTCGGACTTCAGTCCAAAGTTCCTCCGCGTTTGAGCTTCAGCCCGGAGTCCCCGGAAACTTCGGACTGAAGTCCGCGCTACTTTCCTCAGTGCCGCGTGACTTTCAGCCGGAGGAAATGCGCGGGCTCCGTGCTGGTCGTGACTCTGGCTTTGATGACGCGGGTGGTGCCGTCGTCCGACAGGATCTCCTCGGTGACGGCGGCGGGCAGCCACGTCTGGAAAAGGTCGGTCCTTTCCTCGATGACGAAGTCGAGGTCGGTGGCGGTGAGATTGCGGCGGTAGGTGAGCCAGAGGATGCCAGGTTCGCAGCCGAGCGCGGGCGGCGCATCGGCGTTGAGCGGACTGCCGTTGAGCGCGTATTCGAGGAGGTTGTTCAGGCCGTCGAACTCGTCGTCGATCAGGTCGCCGGAAACGGCGGGATTGTTCGCGGATGAGCCAAACTTCTGGCTCCGCCAAAGATCCATCGGCGAATCGGCCACGGTCACGGTGGCGGTGCGGGGCGAGCCGAGGAGGTAGGCGGGATCAGGCGCGAGCGTGAGGGTGGCGGTTTCGCTGCCTTCGCTGAGCGAATCGGGGAGCGCCGCGATGGAAATAGGCGCACTGCTTTGTCCGGCGGGAATGACGAGACTGAGCCCGACGGGGATGAAATCCGCGCTGGGCGTGGCGGTGCCGGTGGCGGTGAAACGCACGGTCAGCGGGTTCGTCGTAGGGCCGGTGCGGGCGAGGGTGAAGACGCCGGGCGCGGCGCTGGATTCCGCAGTGGCGGGCTGGGTGGCGAGGATGGAAACGAAGGCGTCGTCGTCGAGGATCGCGACGCCCGCGCTGCCGGGTGGGCCGGCGGTGTAAGCGCCGGGGTCGAGCGCGAGGGTCACGGTCTTGTCGCCTTGCGCGAGGGTGTCGTCGATGGGTTTGACCTGGACGGTGGCGGTCGTTTGGCCGGCGCTGATCGTGGCGGTGGTGGCCAGCGTCAGGTAGTCGGTGCCCGGCGCAGCGGTGCCTCCGATGAGGAGGTTCACAGTCAGCGCGGCGGTGGTGCTGCCGGTGCGCGTGAGGGTGAAAACGCCCGCGCCAGCGCTGGATTCGAGCACCGTCGGCGTGGTCGCGACGACGCTCACGGTGTTCGTGTCGTCGTCGGTGATCGTGAGGGTGTGGGTGGCGTTCGCGCTGAGGTTCGCGGCGGTCGCATTGCTGAGGGTCATGATGACGGTTTCGGCGGATTCGATCGCGGCATCGTTGAGGATCGTATTCGGCAGCAGCTTCGCCGTTTCGCCCGCGGCGAAAGTGAGCGTCCCACTGGCGAGCGTGTAGTCCGTGCCGCCCACCGCGGTGCCGCCGGTGACGGCGAAATCCACCGTCACCGCCCCGGCCTGCGCGGCGCTGAGCGCGACGACGATGGGCGCCGCGCCCGCCGATTCAAACGCGCTGGAGGCGCTCGTGGCGAAGCCGACCGTCGGCGTCGGGGCCGCGTCGTTGTCCGTGATCGTGTAGGTGTAAGTGCTGGTGCCGAGCGCCGCGCCGTTGGCGTTCTGGAGCTTGATGAGAACCGTCTGGCTCGGCTCGACGAACGTTTCATCCAGAATCGTGAGCGGGATGGTCTTGGAAATCTCGCCGGGCGCGAAAGTGAGCACATCGGGCGTGAGCTGGTAGTCGATGCCGGCGAGCGCGCTGCCGCCGCCGCGCACATACTCCACGGTCACCGGAACGGCGGACTCGCCGGTGAGGATGACTGACACATCCACGGTCCCCACGCTTTCGCTCCCGCTCGCCGAGGCGCTCGCAAACTTCACCTGCACCGCGGCCGTCTCGGTGTCGGCCATATACAGCGTGGCGCTGCCAAAGCCGAGGCCGTAAGCGCCGGGCGCGAGATTGAGGATGATCGTCTCGGTGCCTTCCACGGCGGTGTCGTTGATCGGCGTGAGGTCCACGGACACGCCGGCCGCGGCGGCGGGAATGGTCGCGATGCCAGTGAGGAGATTGAAGTCCGCGCCGTTCGTGGCGGTGCCGCCGAGGGTGTAGGTGACGCTCAGCGCTGCGGTCGTCGCGCCGGTGCGGGAGATCCAGAATTTCCCAACCCCGCTGGCCTCACTAAAGACGTCGTTGGTCGGCGTGACGTTGACGATGGGCTGGTCGTTGTCGGTCAGGTTGATCGTCGCCGTGCGGTCGAGATGCGTGGTGTAGCTGGCGTCGGCATCGATGGTCAGCGTGACTGTTTCGTAGCCCTCCAGCAGGGCGTCATCGAGCGGCGTGACGGTGATCTCGGCGGTGGTGTTGCGCGCGATGCTGAGCGTGCCGGAGAGCGCGGTGTAGTCCGCGCCCGGCGTGGCCGTGCCGGTGACGGTGTAGCGCACGGTGATGTTTCCGCTGCCGGTGCCGGTCGTGGTGAATTTGAATTTCCCCGTGTCGCTGGGCTCGCCTGCGACGCCGTCGCTCACCCCGACCGTGACGATGGGCGCGTCGCTGTTGTCGGTGATCGTGACGGTCGCGAGCGCGGGATTGCCGGCGACGTAGCCGATGCCGCCGCGGATTTGCAGCACGGCGGTTTGCGCGGGTTCGCCGAGCTCGTCGTCGAGGGGCGTGATGACCACGCTGCCCGTGGTCGCCCCGGCGGGAATCGTGAGCACGCCGGGCAGCGGCACGTAATCCACGCCCTGGAGCGCGCTGCCGGTGAGCGCGTAATTCACCGTCAGCGCCTGACTCATGCTGCCGGTCCGCGTGATCACGATCACGCCGGGATCGCTGCCCTCTTCGGCGGCAGCGGCGTCCGTGGCCACGGCGGTGACGGTCGCGATGTCGTCATCGAGCAGGTTGATCGTGCCCGCGAAATCCGCAGTGGCGGGCGCGCGGATGTAGTTCGTGTTGGTGCTCAGCGACACGGTCACGGTCTCCGTCCCCTCGACGGCGGCGTCATTGAGCGGCGCGATCGTCACCGGCGCGGACGCGGCCCCGGCGGGGATGACCACCTGCGTGCCGATGGACTGGTAATCCGCCGCGCTCGTGGCCGTGCCGCTGACCGCAAAAAAGACGGTCAGCGCGCTCGCGGTCGAACCCGTGCGGGTGACGAGGAACGCCGCCCGATCGCCCGTCTCGCTCGCCGTCGCGTCCGTCACTTGCAAGCTCACCACCGCCTTCGACGTGTCGCTGTCCTGGATGATGAGCGTCGCGGTTTGCGGTCCCGCGATGACGTAGCCCGTGCCGGGCAGCAGCTCCAGGCGCACCGTCTCCGGCCCCTCGGCGGCGGTGTCGTCCGTGGCGGTGACCACGAGATCGAGCGTCGCCTGCCCCGCCGGGATCGTCGCGGTATAAAGCGGGGTCACGAAGACCAGGTCGGGCGCGAGCGTGTAGTCGCCGCCCTTGGCCGCGGAGCCGGTCGGTTTGTAAAAATTCACGGCCAGGGCACTCGCCGTCGCGCCGGTGCGGGTGAGCGTGAATCGGCCCGTGTTCGTCCCCTCGGTGCAGTCCGGGTCCGTCACCGTCAGCGTCACCGTCGCCGCCGCCGTCGCGGAAAAGTTCGCGCTGGCGAAGTCGGCGCTCACGCTCAGCGGATTCGTGAAGCCGGACGCCGCGAAGGTGGAACCATCGAGCGCCGCGCCAAACGTGTAGCTGCCGGCGGCCACGCCGGAGATCACGTAGCCGCCGTCGCTGTTCGAGTAGCTGCCCCGATAACTCGTGCCGGTCAGCCCGTTGTGGACGCGCACATTCGCGACCGGCAGCCCGCCGTTCGTGATCACCCCGCTCACCCGAAACACGGTCAGCGACCCCACGCGCACGACCACCGCGCGGCTGGCCGTGCCGCCCTTCATATCCGACGCCACGCAGCGCACCGTGTAGTCGCCCGCGGCGCTCCACGACTTGGCTACGGCGGGCGAATTGGTGGTACTGAACGTCTTGTCGCCGAAATCCCACGCGTAGCTCAGCGTGTCGCCATCCGGGTCGGCGGCGGCCGCGGTGAAATTGACCGCGACATTCGCCGCCACCGCCCCGGAGCTGGCGGTCACCGCCAGCGCGGGCGCGAAATTTGTCGGAAACGTTCCCAGGTTCACCACCACATCCATGGACTCCGGCTCAGTGCCGCCTTTGCCGATCGGCGTGAGGTGAATGCCGGATTCCACATCGGAATACGTGCGCCCGATGACCACCGCCGCATCGTTCTTGCCGTCCGCGCTGCCCGGCGTGGTGTCGAGGAGTTGCGTGCCGTTCGCGCTCTTCACCCACGGGCTCCAGTTCAGCAAGATACCGTCTTTCGTCCACCTGTTGCTGCCCAGCGATTTCTGCCGGAATTCCGCCCAATACTCGCGGTCGCTGTCCTTCGCGATCCGCAGCGCGTAGCGGTTCGCCGGGTCGAGCCGCGGCTGATCGAAAGCGAAGATGCGATACATCCCGCTGGCCGTGACGTTCTGGACAAAGCTCGCCGTCGGCAGCCAGTTGAGCTGCGCCTTGAAGTTCGCGTTGAAATGCAGATCGCCCGCGCTCGCGCTGCCCATGGTGTCGTAGCTGTTGCCGTATTCCGCATTGGCCCCCGCGCCGATCACCGACGCGCCGCTCGTGTTCCAGTAGTTCGCATGCCACACGCCGAAGTTGTGCCCGAGCTCATGGCAGGCCACACCGACGTTGATGCTCTTCAGCCACGATCCCTTTCCCCCCACGTAGCCGAGCCCGCCGAAACCGCCCGGTCCCCCGGTGTAAACCACGATGTCGAGATCGTAGGAATTCGTGTCGTAGCCCATCTGCCGCGCGATCGCCTGCGCGTCCGCCCGCACGTCGAATTCGTCGCCACCGCCGCCATTGTACCACGCCTCCGTACGCGGCAGGACGATGAGCGGCGCCACCGTGGTCACGATGTAGAGATTACCGAAGCTGTTTTCCACGAACCAGTCATTGACCTGCCGCATCATGTCGTAGGCGGCGGTCTCGGTCTGCGGCTCGCGGTTCGATTCGGGAAAAGCCAGGCGCAGATAAAGGAGCGAGCGCACGCCGGTGCTCTGCGTGCCGGTGATCGCGGTCGTCGGCTTGCCCGCGCCGCCACTCGCGCCTTCGCCGGCCACGAGCTGCTCTTCGATGGCGTGGATGTGCCCGCCGTCGCAGAGGTAGTGAATGGTCCCGGCGATTTCCACCGCGGGCGTCTCCTCGGTGATCGCGGGCAGCGCGCCATCGGCGCGGGTCACGGCGGTGGATTTGCCGGAAACCGGGCAGGTCTCGACCACCGGCTGCCCCACGCCGGGCACCTCACCCTTTTCCAGCACCCGCAGCGGGCGCTCGTCCAGCGCCAGCGCGCGATCCAGGGCGATGCCGCTGACCTTGATCGCCTCCGTGGTCTGCTGCCGCTCGCGGCGGCCAAAGACGAACGCTTGATACTTCTGCCCACCGTCCAGCCGCACCTCGCGCCGCACGGGAGCTTCCTCCGCCGCCGCGCCATACACGCCGAGCACGCCAAAGAATCCCTTCCCGCTCACCCGCTCCTCCAGCAGCGCCACCACCTCCGCCGGCAATTGCCGCCGCACCACCATCGGCACCGCGCTTTCCAGAGCCCGCCGCGGATCGGCGGCGATCAGACGCGCCAGCACCCCACGCCGCGCGGTCGCGAGCGCCTGGCCTTCCGCGAGCAAATCCCGGCGCTCCTCGCCCCCCGCCGCGAGATAGCGCGCGGACCAGTCATTGAACCTCCCAAACTCTCCCAAGTCCCCACTCCCCGGGAGCACCGCCGGCCCGGGCGCGACCCGCGAAGCCGCGCCCGCCTTCTCCACCCCATCGCCCACCCGCGATGCCTCTTCGCC
>CAYQBV010000267.1:0-6247 GCA_964415705.1 uncultured Chthoniobacter sp.
AGCCCGGTGGGCGTGGCGTTCAACCCGGAGGGCGACGCCTTTTACACCGAGAACCAGGGGCCGTGGAATGGCTCGTGTTCGATCAAGCATCTGCGGCCCGGCGGCTTCAACGGGCATCCCGCCGGCAACGCGTGGTACCGCCTCGCGCCGAACATGGGACCGCGCCCCGCCGAGCCGACGAACACCGAGACCTCGCGCTACTACCTCGACACCGAGCGCATCCCGCAGCTCGTGCCGCCCGCCGTCATTTTCCCCTACAAAAAAATGGGCCAGTGCGCGTCGGCCATTATGCTCGACAAATCAGGCGGCAAGTTCGGGCCGTTCGCCGGGCAATTCTTCGTCGCGGACTACACGCTGGGCATGGTCATGCGCGCGGATTTGGAAAAGGTGAACGGGGTCTATCAGGGCGCGTGCTTTCCGTTCCGACAGGGTTTCGCGACCGGCCTCATCGGCGGCGTGCTCACGGAACGCGGGCTGCTTTTCACCGGCGGCAGCAAACGCGGCTGGCCCGTGCGCGGCCTCGCGGAGAGCGCGCTGCAACGGCTCAACTGGACGGGCCAGGTGCCGTTCGAGGTGCTGACGATGCGGGCGCGGCCGGATGGCTTCGAGCTGCGCTTCACCGCGCCCGTGGACGCCGCCACCGCCGCAAATCCCGCGAGCTACACGCTGGAGACGTTCACGCACCACTACCACGAGGAATACGGCAGCCCGGAGATCGAGCAGGACGACCGCACCATCAAATCCGCGACCGTCAGCGCCGACGGTCTCGGGGTGCGCCTCGTCGTGGACAAACTCATCCGCGGCCACGTCCACGAACTGCACCTCCCCGGCGTCCGCGACCGCGCCGGCCAACCGCTGCTGCACGACGCGGCGTATTACACGCTGAATCAGATTCCGGGGCCGCTGAAGTAGGCGGAGTTTGCAAACGCCCGCGTTACCGCGCTGAGGCGCCCCCCCGCGGATCGGTGACGCGACGCTTCACCGAAGTCCCTACACTCCCGAGACCGCTGGTCAGGCCGGGCGCTTCACTCTTGAGCCTCCCCAGCTAGTCGGCCCCGCTCCCGCTGGGAGCGCAGCTTTCTTCCTCCGCCACTGTGCAGCGTAAACCAGCCCGCGTTACCGAAGGCTCGTTCTGATTCCGGCAGGCTGTCCGACTAGACGGACGCTTTCACGGCACTCTTGGCGTTCTGCAAGCGCTCGCCTTTTTTGCGGCGGGCCTTGCGGGCTTTGACGTTATCCTTGCCTTTATTGTGTCCCATAGGCAGCCACCAGACCGGGATCGGCCGCCGAAGCCAAGCGAATTCGCCAGAGCAGCGTTACTCTCGGGCACGATAGCCCCGCAGGTAATCGTCGTAACCGCTGATCTTCGTGATCGGCGACGCATCCAGCACCGGATCGCCATACTCGCGCCCATGGTGAGGGGCCGGCGGAATGGGGCGGCGGGCTCGCTCGATGAGGTGCTGCTTGGCGAAATTCTCGTGCGTTTTCAGCAGATGCTGCTGCTGCGCAGCCCGGGAGTGGGTGGCAAGGAGTTGATGCTGACGCGCGGCGGCGGCGGTTCTTTGGAGGTTCGCTTGGTTATTGGGCCTGGCCGTTTTCGGCACGGCGAGCGCGGCACCCGCGAGGCCGAGCAGCAGCCAGCCGGAAAGCAGCGCGGCAGGGAAGGAACGCGATTTCATGCCCGGACCATAAACAGATGCGCACGGCGGCTCAACCGGTCTTTCGCGACCCGCGAGGGGCTACCATCTTTCGTACGGCCGCTGACCGAGGAAATTTCCCGGCGGGAAATAGTTCGCCACGATATAGACAGTCCCGCTCGCCGCGCGGGCGTAGCCAAAGCCCACGCCGGTCGTGCCGCTCCAGACCATCTGCGTGTAGTGGCCCACGCGCATGAAATTCTCTTCGCTAATGCGCTCGCCCCGATAGACGCGCTGTTCCGCGAGCCAGTCGTCGGCGGCGAGATCCGGCGACGGGCTTCCACCGCTGCCTTGCCAGATGTTTTCGCCCAAACCTTTCCGTCTGCTATGCACGAGCCCGGTGTCCCGGGCGGCGAGAATCTGCGCCCATTCCTGCGCCGCCGACGCACAGTCGGCGCTCCACTCGAGCGGGACCACACCTTTGGCGGCCCGGGCGTCATTGTGGACTTTCAAAAACGCCGCGCGGCCCGCGGCACCACCAGCTCCGCGGAGCACCGGACGCTCGGCGATCCGGACCGGCGGGGGCGGCAGCGGGGCGCTCCGGCCAAAGCGCCGCCCACGCAGCACGACTTCCTGCTCGGGGTCCGCATTCACCTCGTAGCGGGCGAAAACGTGCCCGCTCGTCTTGAAAACCCAGACGTGCCCGGGAGACGTGCTAATCGGGTGGGGCCGTCCGGTCGGCTCGAGCGGACCGTAGTTCACTTCGCCGGCGTGTGGCTGGACCCAGACGAGGTCCACCGGCACGCCGGTATTATTGACCACGGCGAGCTGGACCTGCCGGGCCGGAGCGACGCGCGGCGGGGGCTCGCGACGCGGCCGCACGAGTCCGGGATTCTTTTCCTGAAACACCTTCCAAAGCTGCTCGACCGGCGATGGCCTGAGCCGCGGTTTCTCCCGGTCCTTCGCGGTCGCGGAGGGAGAAAAAAGGCAGGCCAGACCGAAGATCGCGACGAGGGATGGGAGGAGGGAACGGGGTTGCATGGCGGCATCCTTCCCCGGGCTGCAGGCGGGTCAAGCGGTGTTCGCCGCGAACCTGCTAGGTTCCCGGAATCGCTTCCGCCACGGGTCCGCCCCGCTCCGGGCGGACGAGCAGGATGAAGAAGAGTGCGAGCGCGAGAATCGCCGCGCTGACGAAAAACGAGGTGCGGGCGTAGTCCGCCGCGCCGTCGAGCGAGACCAGCCCGAAGCCGACCATCGGGCCGAGGAAACGACCGAGGCTGCCGGCGCTTTGCATGAGGCCGAGCAGGCGTCCCTGGCAGTGGGCATCGGTGCTGCGGGAGGCGAGGCCATTGAGCGTGGGGGTGACGAAACTATTCCCCAGCGAAATGCCGAAGCACACGACTAGGAGCACGCCGAGCGTGTGGGTAAAAGGCAGCGCCGCCATGCTCAGCGCGAGCACCACCGCGCCGATGACGGCCAGTTCCTTTTCGATGGGCTTTTTCAACAAACGCCGCAGCAACCCGCCCTGAAACAGCACCCCGAGCAACCCCACGTAGGCGAGGATGTAGCCGACCTGCGCGGTGTCGTAGCCGAAGCGCTTTTCGCAATAGAGCGCGAAGAGCGCGGTCATGATCGAGAAGCCGGTCACCGCCGCGAGCTGGCTGGCGAGGATCGCCGTGATCATCCCCGCGCGGCCGCCGTGAAAAACCTCGCCGACCGTGGCGCGTTCCTTCGCCCGCGCGCGCGATTCCGCGGTGAGCGTCTCGGGCAGCCGCAGCCAGACGAGGAGCGCATTGAGCAGCGCGAGGCCGGCGGCGAAATAGAACGGCGTGGCGAGGTTAAAGTGTTTGCTCAGCACGCCGCCGATGGCCGGCCCGAGCATGAAGCCGAGTCCAAACGCCGCTCCGACGAGGCCCATGTTGCGCGACCGGTTTTCCTTTGTCGTCACGTCGGCGATGCAGGCCATGGCGGTGGAGATATTGCCGCCGCTCGCGCCGTCGATGATGCGGCCGAGGATGAGCATCCAGACCGTCGTCGCCGCGCCGAGGACGACGAAACCGACCGCGGTGCCGAGGATGCTGACCACGAGCACCGGCTTGCGCCCGATGCGGTCGCTCAATTTGCCGAAAAGCGGGGCGCAGACGAGCTGGAGCAGCGAATAAATGCCGACGATCCACGCGAGCTGCGCGGGCGACGCCTTGATCGTCCCCTCCGCGTAAAGCGGCAGCACCGGGATGACGATGCCGAAGCCCAGCATGTCGATGAAGAGCGTGAGAAAGATGAGGCCGAGCGGCGAGCGCGCGGGAGTGGGAGCGGCGGAGTTTTCCAAAGGAGCCGAATGAAAAGCGCGCTGCCGCGAAAGGGGAAGATGAAAAACACGCCTCGACGGCAACGTGCCCGGCGCTTGAGCGCGCTCCATGAAAGACCCTCGGCCTGTCCCTCGCCCCGAACTCCCCCGTCGCATCTCACGCATCCTCACCGCCGCGCTCGCGTTCATCTGCGGGTGGCCGTGGGTGCCGGGCCGGGCGGTGGACGTCTCGCAGCCGCCGCCGGAGACGGGCGCGCGCTGACAGCGCGCGGCGCTATTCCCCAGGTGGCGCTGCCCGCGCGGCCGGGGGCGCGGGTGGGCTCGGGGGATGATGCCGCCGGTAGTTCCGCGCCGCCGCGCCGACCACGAGGATCAGCAGCACCACGACCACGAGCAGGATTTCGTCCTTCGTCAGTCTCATCGGGCGGGTCCTTTGAGCCGCTGAAATTCGTATTTCCCGCGGACGAACTGCGCAAAGTAGCGCCCTTTCGACGACGCCTTTTTCATCTCCTCAAAAACCGTCGGCGGCACTGCCAGATACCGGTATCTCGCCCCCGAACGAAACTCGACCTCCAGCGCCCGCGCCTTCCGATCGAAACCAATGCTCACGAGACTGCTCGACTCCACCGGCACGCGCTCGATTTGCCCCGCTTCCACCGCCAGACACGCACCCAGCCAACCGACCAGCAGCAACGGGGCAAAACTTCGCCAGCCAAACGAGATCCTCATGCCCGCGGAGACTGCCTCGCCACCGGCAGAGCGCGAGCCTAAACGGACGCAAGATCGCGCCGACCTCCCGGCCGGCCGAACCAATTTCCCGATCTGCTTTTCCTCCCAACCCGGAAATGACCGACGCTGCTACGCGACTTTGGCGTGCGTGCAGGCGAGGGCGGTCTGCGAGTCGATGTGCCAGCGTTGGGCGGCGAGGGTGAGGTCGTTGGTCAGGCTCCAGCGGTCGGGCAGCGGCTCGCCGGTGTGCTCGGGATTGCCGCCTTTCAGCGCCATGCAGCCGGTGTTGTCGCCGATCCGGCGCAGCTCCTCCATTTCGTCGGCACTCAGCTTCAGCTCCGGCAGGGCAGCGAGGTCGTCGATCTTGGCCTCGATGGTTTTCGCCGTCGCGCCGACCTCCTGGATCATCGTGGGGATGACGCTGCGGATCGGGGCGTGGCTCAGATTCCAGAGGCAGGAAAGCTGGAGCATCGTCAGCCCGTGGCGCTCGGCGACCGGGCGCATGGCGTCGAGTTTTTTGCTCCCGGCCTCGACCCATCCGGCCGGGCGGAAGGTGCGGTGATCGCGCTCGCCGAACTGGTGCCCCGGCTTCACGTCATCGTGAAAAAGTCCGCCGTAATCCACCACGCGGGTCAGCAGTTTCACGTCGTGCTTTTCCGCCGCCGGCAGGCCGAGCGAACCGGGCCACGGCTCGAGCGGATTCAGGATGATCATCGCCCAGTCAAGCAGCGCGCCGAAGCGCTCGAAATTCAAAATCAGGTCGAGCGCGAAGCCGTTCGCCGGCCCCGGCGCGACGCCGAGCCGGTCGGTCAGCTTCGCCTCGCGCACCTTGTCCAT
The DNA here is from genome assembly GCA_964415705.1 of uncultured Chthoniobacter sp. Lineage (GTDB taxonomy): Bacteria > Verrucomicrobiota > Verrucomicrobiia > Chthoniobacterales > Chthoniobacteraceae > Chthoniobacter. The sequence goes on from CAYQBV010000267.1 coordinate 5,512, forward strand.
CGCCTTCCAGACGGCGTCGCTCGTGTAGCCGATCGAGTCCGGATTGTGGAGCATCAGGCAGTCGAAACGGTCCGCGCCGCAACGCGCCAGCGACTTCTCCGTAGCCATCCGCACGTAGCTCGCGTAGTCGCCCGCCGTGCGGAGCTGCGGGTGGGTAAAACGCGGGTAGCCTTTCGAGCCATCGCGCTGCCCGCTGTAAAAGTCGTGCCCGATCATCCCGACGAGCGCGTAGCTCTCGCGCGGCAGCCCGGCCAGCGCCCGCCCGAGCATCTCGTCGGCGGCACCATTGCCGTAAACGTCGGCCGTCATAAAAGTGCGGATGCCGCGCTCGTAGGCGTGGCGGACGGCGGCGATGAAGCGATCCTCGCCCAGCGGCTCGCCAAAGTGCATGAAGCGTCCACCAGACCAGGTTCCGTAAGCAGTGCGGGTAATATCCATAGGGTTTTGTGTGCGCCTAACTAACCCGCCCCCGCGGAATCTTGAAACACGGATTTTGGGAAAAGGCGGACGCCGGTTGCGGCGCGGCGGGGTTGGACGCAGGGCGGGAAGAAATGACGAATGGCGAGTAACGAATGGTGGGGCAGGGCGCGGAGCGCGAGAAAAAAGGGCCGTCATGCTGAACGGAGCGCAGCGCAGTGAAGCATCGCTGACTGAAAAGCGGGCGGAGGCGGTGGGAGAATGCGCCACGTCCCCCGCGGCAACACCACCCACCCACCCACCCACCCACCAGCCCACC
>CAYQBV010000268.1:0-6234 GCA_964415705.1 uncultured Chthoniobacter sp.
CATCTCGCGGGCGCGTTTGCGCAGCTCGATGGTGGAGGCTTTCTCGTTGATCATGTGGCGCACTTCGTCGTCGATCAGGAAGATCTCGAAGATACCCATGCGGCCTTTGTAGCCGAGGTGCTTGCAGGCGTCGCAGCCCGCGCCGCGCATGATCGTGGCCTCGCCGAGCTGGGAGGCGTCGAGCCCGAGCGCGGACATTTCGGCCTCGGTCATCTCCACGGGTTGCTTGCAGTTCTGGCAGAGTTTGCGCACGAGGCGCTGGGCGATGATGGCGCGCGTGGCGGAGGAGACGAGGAAAGGCTGCACGCCGATGTCCACGAGACGGGCGACTGCGGCGGGCGCGTCATTGGTATGGAGCGTGGAAAAAACGAGGTGCCCGGTGAGCGACGCATTGATGGCGATATTCGCCGTCTCCGCGTCCCGAATTTCACCGATCATGATGATATTCGGCGCCTGCCGGAGCATGGAGCGCAGGGCCGCGGGAAAGGTCATGCCGATGTCGGCGTTCACCTGCACCTGATTGATGCCGTTCATCTGATACTCGACCGGGTCTTCCACGGTGATGAGCTTTTTGTCGGGCTTATTGATGTAATGCAGGCAGCCGTAAAGCGTCGTCGTTTTCCCCGAGCCAGTGGGTCCGGTGACCAGCAGGATGCCGTCGGGCAGTTTGATCAGGCTCTCGATGATCTCCTGATCGTCCGAGAGGAAGCCGAGCTGCGGCAGACCGAGCGAGAGCGAGGACTTATCGAGGATCCGCATGACCACGCTTTCGCCGTGGCTGGTGGGGATGGTGGAAACGCGCAGATCGATCTGCTTGCGCCCCATTTTCACCTGGATGCGCCCGTCCTGAGGGAGGCGCTTTTCCGCGATGGACATGGAGCCCGTCATGATCTTCAGGCGCGAGATGATGGCGGTCTGAAGTTTCTTCGGCGGGTTCTGCATTTCGTGCAGGACGCCATCGATGCGGAAGCGGACGCGGAAGCGCTTTTCCAGCGGTTCGAGATGAATGTCCGAGGCCCGCATATTGTAGGCCTCGACGAGCATCATGGACACCATCTTGATGATCGGCGCGTCCATGGTATCGCCCTCCGCGCCGGCCGTGCCGCCTTCGCCGCCGATCTCGATATTGTCACCGAGCTGGCCCGCGAGTTCGTCCACTGCCTCCTCCGCGGTGCCGTAGTATTTGCGGAACGCTAACGCGATCGCCTCCGGCGTGGAGCAAACGAATTCCAGATCGCGCTGGAGGAGGTGGTGCAGGGAATCGAAGGCGTCGAAGTTCAGCGGGTCCGCGGTGGCGATGGTCAGGCCGGCGTCGGAAATCGCCAGCGGGATCACTTTGAAGCGCTTCGCCAGCTCGCGCGGCACCATCTGGATGATGTCCTGCGGGACCGCGAAGCCGGAGATATCCACGAAGTCCATGGCCGCATGCGACGCGAGCGCCTTGGTCACGTCCTCCTCGGTCACGACACCCTGGGCGATGAGCGTCTCCGGCACGGTCATGTCCGGCTTCATTTCCGCCCGCGCCCGACCGATCTCCGCTTTGGTGGCGAGACCGTTTTCGAGGAGGATTTCGAGGATGTATTCGTCGTTTTGAGCCACGCGTGGGGAGGTGTGAAAATGGAGGGCGAAAAGGAGCGCGACGACGAACGAAAGTCAACGCCCTCCATGCGGCCCGAGTGCGGGGGCAATTAAGGGAGCGGCCTCCGGAGTGTCAAAGCTCATCGCGGGGAAATCCCTGGCGCGCCCGGCGGCGGTCCAAACCTGCCACCCGTGGCCCCCGGCGTTTTTCTTTTTTCGCCGCGCTGGACAACCGCGCAAAATTCGCTGACCCTCGCGCCCCTCGCCGAACCCAGATGCTCGAAAGAACGCTGCAAAATCGGCATTTCCAACCCAAACTAGAACTCACCAGAAACCAATCCTTATGCCCGCATACATCGCCCGTATCGAACTCCACAGCGGCACCCCCGAAGACTATCAAACTCTAAACGAAGCCATGGGCGCGCTCGGCTTTGGCCGCGCCGTCCGCAGCGACGATGGCACGGCCGTCCAACTGCCGACCGGCCAGTTTGTGGGCAACGGTGAAGTCACCGCCGCGGATGTCTCCCAAATCGCCCAAGGTGCCGCGCTAAAAACCAAGAAGGGCTTCGCCATTTTCGTGACCGACGTGACGACCGCCGCCTGGTTCGGCCTGGATCCCGTCGTGACGACCTAGGCGCTCAAAACTAGTCCCAGACCGTCCGACCCCGGGGTTGGGCGGCGCACTGCACAACCACCGCACCAACCGACAGCCGCACACCTCTTCCACCATGGCCACCCCACGCAGCGAACTGAGCAAGGACATCGAAGTCACAGGAACCATGAAGTTCCAAGGGGAGCTCATTTTCGAAGGCAAGTTTCACGGCGATTTGATCCAGGGCAACTCCCTCATCGTCGGCGAGCACGCCGAGATTCATGCCAAGTCGATCATCGTCGATAATCTGACCAGCGCGGGGTTGGTCGAGGGCGATGCCAACGTGGGCACGCGGTGCCACTTGAAGGAAACCGCCCACCTGCAAGGCAGCCTGAAAACCTTCCGCCTCGCCATGGACGACGGCGCGACCTTCACCGGCGGACTGGAAATCTCCAAGCCGGCGAACATCGGGACGAAAAAGGCCGGGTAGTTTCGCGGGCCAATCCGGGTCACTGGCCTTTCGGCAGATAAACCCGGTGGACGACCAGCCCAAGGACGAGCATCTGCACGAGGCCGGCGCAGAACCATTTCGCCACGAGCAGGCCCGGTTGGGGAGAGATGGCATACGTGATGACCTGCCCGCCGCCGAGAAAGAGGCCGACACAGGCGGAAAACTTCAACGTGCAGGAGAGGCTTCGCTTTTCCGCCACGCCGGCGGCGAAGATCAGCGTGAAAGCTGCGGCAACGAGGAACTGGCCGAGCAAAACCCACGGCACCCGCGCGATCATCTCCACGCGCGGGCGCCAGAGATGCGCGGTGGCCTGATAGTCGGGAGCGAGCCAGACCCCGTGAATCAAAAAATCAGTGGCCCAAATCGTGATGAAAGCAACCAGGATGGCGATGGGGATGCTCTTGGTTTTCACGGCTGCGCGCATCGTAGCGGCCCATCCGCAGGCGTCGAGCGCGGCACATTTGCACCCCGCCGATGCGCCGAGGAACCGGGTGTGCTAAAGCCCGCGTCGTGAAATTTTTCGCCGCTCTGTTCCTCTTGCTCGCGGGCACGGCGCCGGTGCGCGCCGACGATCTGGCAGCGGCCGTCCACGCGGAGATCAATCTCGCCCGCACCACGCCGCGGAAGTACGCGCGCATCGTGGCTCAGGAAACCAAGACGCACCGCCTGACCGAAGGAGATCGCGCGGTCCGCGAAGCGATTCGCTTTCTCGAAAAAAACGTCCTCCTCCCTGCGCTCAAACCCGCGACGGGACTGCGCGCGGCGGCGGGCATCTGGGCGACGATGGGAGCACACCGGCGCTGCGCATCGCGCGCTTTGGGCGATGGGGCGAGCGGATGGCGGAAAACATCGCTTACGGCGAATCGAACGCGCGCACCATCGTGGTGCGCCTCATCGTGGACGACGGGGTGCGCGACCGCGGCTCCCGGCTGCATATCTTCGGTCGCGAGTTTCGCCGCATGGGCGTCGCCACCGGTCCGCACGCGCGCTACAGGACGATGTGCGTGATCGAGTTTGCCGGCACTTTCAAGACACACGCCGAGGAACTGCGGGAGCGGGCGCAACTCCCGCCAAGGCCGTTTTTCCGTTGGTACTAGCAGCGCGGGACGACCACGAATTTCCCTTCCCATGCGGCGCGCGGTTCGTGTTCTATCTGCGCCCGATGCCGAAGCCCAAATCAACTGCCAAGTCCCGTCAGCCCAAGTACCGCCGCATCGTCCTCAAGCTCAGCGGCGAAGCCCTGAAAGCTCGCGGCAGTGCGGACAATATCTCGCCGGAGATCGTTCAGCAGGTCTGCTCGCAGATCAAAGCCGTGCATGCCCTCGGCGTGCAGGTCGCGGTGGTCATCGGCGGCGGCAATATCTGGCGCGGCCTGAGCGCCAGCCATCGCGGGATGGAACGCACCACCGCCGACTACATGGGCATGCTCGCCACCGTCATCAACGGCCTCGCGCTCCAGAGCGCGCTCGAGCAAATGGGCCTGCCGACTCGCGTGCAAACGGCCATCCGCATGGACAACGTCGCCGAACCGTTCATCCGTCGCCGCGCCATCGCGCAGCTCGAAGACGGCGAGGTCGTCATCTTCGTCGCCGGCACGGGCAACCCGTTCTTTTCCACCGACACCACCGCCGCGCTGCGGGCCAACGAGATCGGCGCGGAGGTCATCCTCAAGGCCACGAAAGTGGACGGCATCTACACCGCCGATCCGTTCAAGGATCCGCAGGCAAAAAAATACGACCGCATCACTTTCACCGAGGCGCTGGCCAAGCGGCTGTCCGTGATGGACTCCACCGCCTTCAGCCTCTGCCTGGACAACAAAATGCCGATCATCGTTTTCGACATGATGAAGTCCGACAACATCAAGAACGTCGTCCTGGGCAAAGCCGTCGGCACGCTCGTGACTGTCGAATAACACCCTTATGGATCCCGACGAAATCATGCTCGAAGCGGAAGCCGCGATGGAAAAAGGCTTCGAATACCTGCAACACGAATTCTCCGCGGTGCGCACCGGCAAAGCCTCGCCCGCGCTGGTGGAAAACATCGACGTGGAAGCCTACGGCGCGCAGATGAAACTCAAGCAGCTCGCGCTCATCACCACGCCCGAGCCGCGGCTGCTGGTCATTCAGCCGTTCGACGCCAGCACCACGAAGGACATCGAAAGGGCCATCAAGGAATCGAAGCTCGGCATCAATCCCATCGTGGATGGAAAGATCATCCGCCTGCCCATCCCCGCGCTCTCCGAGGAGCGCCGCAAGGATCTGGTGAAAGGCACCAAACAGATGGCCGAGGAAGCGCGCGTGCGGGTGCGCTCGACGCGCCGGGAGGCCATCGACAGCCTCAAGAAAGCCGAGAAAGAAGGCGCCATCTCCGAGGACCAGCTCGAGACTTTGGAAAAGGAAATCCAGAAACTGACCGACCAGTTTGGCAAGAAAATCGACGACGCCATCGTCCACAAGGAAGCGGAAATTCTCAAGGTCTGAACGTCATGCGCAAACTGCTCTTCACCGGTTTCCTCCTCCTCGCCATCGCCGCCAGCCACGCTGCGGTTGTCCGGCTCGCGCCCGAATTCAGCTTCCCCGCCGCGGGCAATAAAACGCAATCGCTCCGCAGCCTGCGCGGCCAGGCCGTGGTCCTGCTGATCTCGAAAAGTCCCGACAGCCGCGCTTTCAAAAAGCAGCTCAAATATCTCAAGGAGATCTACCAGCAGTTCGCCAGCAAGCAGGTTGTCTTCGTCGCCGCGCTCGCCGCGGGCGATGGGCCGGTGAGATCCGACATCCCTTTCGTCGTCGCCACCAATGGCCCCGCCGTGGCAACCGCCTATGGCGTGCAGGACGACTTCACGCTCGTCATCATCGGGCGGGACGGAAACCTCGATTACCAGACCACCAAAGTCTGCCCGCCCGAGCGTATCCGCGACGTGATCCAGAACTCCTTCGACGTGCAGGAAGGCTCGCGCAAAGACCAGTAGGGCGCGCCCTTTCCCCCTAAACCTCCTGAGCCGTGCGCATCGCCGTCCTCGCCGACACGCACGACCACCTGCCGGAGAAAGTCTGCACACAGATCGCCTCCGCCGATGAAATCTGGCATCTCGGCGACGTCTGCGAACCGGCGGTCCTCCAGCGTCTGCGCGCCGTCGGCCCGCCCGTGCAGATCGTTCGCGGCAACTGTGACTCCGCCCTCGACTGGCCGCTGACTCTCGATCTGGAGCGCGCCGGCTTCCGCGCCCGGCTCGGCCATATCCCCGCCCGCACCGCGCCCCCGGGCTGCGATCTTTTTCTCCACGGCCACACCCACGTCCCCCGCGACGAAATGATCGCCGGCGCGCGTTTCCTCAACCCCGGCTGCATCACCCGTCCCAACCGCGGCGCGCCCGCGAGCTACGCGTGGCTGGAACTGGAGCGGGGCCAGCCGGTCGGGTGGAGAATCGTGCGCGTCTGAATCGCGCCCAGCCCGCTTTGCGCCTCGCGGAACTTTTCCGCTGACCGCATCCGCCAGCCATGTATGCTGCGCGCCCACAAACCGCCATGGATCCGCTCATTATCCTGCTCCGCCG
>CAYQBV010000269.1:0-6170 GCA_964415705.1 uncultured Chthoniobacter sp.
CCTCGACCTCAAGACGATGGGCCTGCCGCTGGTCGTCATCTATCTCGTGGCCGATGTCGGCAGCATCGGCGGCGGCTGGATGTCTTCGCACCTACTCAAGCGCGGCTGGACGCCCAACGCCGCGCGCAAGACCGCGATGCTCATCTGCGCGCTCGCCGTGGTTCCCATCATCTTCGCGGCGAAGGCCAGCAGTCTCTGGGTCGCCGTGGGTCTCGTCTCACTCGCGGCCGCAGCGCATCAAGGCTGGTCGGCGAATCTCTTCACGCTCACCTCGGACATGTTTCCGAAACGCGCGGTCGGCTCGGTCACCGGCATTGGCGGCATGGCGGGTTCGATCGGCGGGATGCTCATCGCGCTCGTCGTCGGCGAGATTCTGCAGAAGACCGGCAGCTATGTGCCCATCTTCATCATCGCCGGATCGGCGTATCTCGCGGCGTTGCTGGTCATCCATCTTCTCGCGCCAAGGCTGGAGCCAGCCCGGGTCTGAAGCTGGTGGCGTGAGCGCCCGAGGCTCCGCGCTGCCTTTCAATCGAAAAGCGCCGCCGCCTTCATCGGGGCTCAAGGTTGAGCCTTGATGATTGGAGCCATGCGACGCGCTCCGCATCGAAGGCACGCAGCGATTGGCTGCACGCGACACCGCCGGCCCCGACGGCGACGGCTTCACCAACCTCAAGGAATACCTCTTCGGCATCATCCCCACCGCACCGAGTGTGGGCGCCCTTTTCACCGCGACCCCGGCCACCACCAACCTTGCGCAATCCTTTGTCGCTAAACAAGCCGCGGGCCCCGGCTCTACCGGTCTGACCCGGCACTACGCCGTGGAAACCACCACCGACCTGACGAACCCACTGTCCTCGACGCCGCTCGCGGGCTGGGCCGACAGCATCGGAGCCAACCAACCGAGCACCGTCACGCAACCTACGAGCGGAGGGAAAGGCTTCTATCTTCTATCGGTTGAAAAGCTGGTTGGAGTGAAGAGCCCGCGCTACTTTCCGGGCAGCGGGGCAGGGGTGAGGAGGTAGGTCATCAGGTCGCGGAGTTCTTCCGGCGTGAGCGCTTTGTCGAGGCCGGCGGGCATGAGGGATACGGTCATGGGGTCGGTTTTCGCGATGCTGTCTTTCGCGATCTTCGCGATGGCTCCGCCGGGCTGGGCGAGGTGGAGTTCGGTCGCGGTTTCGCCGATGCGGGTGCCGGTGACGGCGGTGCCGTCCTTTCGCGTGACGACGTAGCCGACAGCGTCGGGATTGATGGCCGCGCTGGGCTCGGCGATGTCCTTGAGCACGCTGGCGTAGTCGCGGTGGATGAGGTTGCCGAGATCGGGACCGACCTGCGCTCCGACGTTGCGGAGTCGGTGGCACGCCGCGCACGTCGCCTTACCTTTGAAAACGTCGCGGCCCGCCTTCCAATTTCCGCCCGCGATCTCGGGGACGGTGCGCGGCCCGCCGGGCGGCAGCGCGGGCGTGGCAAAGGGCACGAGAATGCGCCGCGTGGGGAGCGCACGCGGGCGCGGGTCGCGGTTGGTGAAGTAGGAAACATCCAGAGTGAGCGCGGGCGTTAAGAGGGTAAGCGTGAGCGGCACCCAGCGGTCTTCCTGCGGATGCGTGACGGTGAGGCGCGACTCGTGTTTGTCCACCCGCTGCACCTTGCTGCCGGGCGCGGTGAGATCAAGTGCGGCGTCGCTTTTGAAAACCACAGTCACGATTTCCGGTTCCGGTTTGTAGTCGAGCTTTGCGCCCGGTTGCGTGGCGGGGACGAGCATCTGCCAAGGGTCAAGCTGCCCGCGCAGCGTGAGTATGCCTTCGGCGCTCCCGGCAAGTTTCTTCCACAGCACGTCGTGTTCGACGCTTCCCCGAGTGAACTCCCGCGCGGCGGCGAAGTCCGGGTGCGGCAGCCACCCTTGCCACCTGCCGTGATCTACGCCTTGCAGAGGAAAGTGGAGCCAGGACACTTCGACGCCCGAGATATTGTGCGCCACATCAAGGTCGCCGGCGGGATCTGGAAGCGTGAGCGCATATTGCACCTCCGCCGTGCGAGGACTCGTTTCGATCACGATGCTGCGCTTGTCGTCGCTCAAGCGCGCGGCATTCACCGCCACGGCGGTGCGCGGCTGCTGCATCTGCATTTTCACGACGGCGTAGCCGGGGCGAAACTTCTCCAGCCGATCCGCCGCGTCCACGTAGCGCCCGGCCTCGATCTTCGTGCGCGCGGTGAGGTCCTGCCATTTCTCGGGATCGAGCGGGCGGTCGAACTCGATGACCGTTTCCGTCGCGCTCTTCGCGTAGGTCAGCACCGGCTGCGGCGCGGCTTTGTCCGTGTAGCTGATTTTGAAAATGCGGCCCTCGCCCTTCGGCCCGTTGCCCCAGTCCGGCGCACCGCTGTGGCAGCAGATCACGAGATCGCCCTGCGGCGAGATCGCGCAGTCCACCGGCATCATCCCGAGCCGCGCGATGGTCTCGTTGCGCGCCACGTAACCCGCCGCCGTCTTCACCACCGAGGTGCGCCAGAGCTGGCCGCGCGATTCGCCGGTGACGATGGCGTCGCCCGCCCAGAACTCCGGCCCGAACCGCCCGCGGCCCGGCGATGGACCGTTGAAGCGGAACCCGCAGGCGCTTTGATGCTGCGGCGCGTAGTCCCACACGCTCGGCTCGTCGATCACGTCGGGCAGCCACTTCGGATGCCGCGGCGGAAAGCCGTAGTGCCGCCCGGTCTGGATGTGCAGCAACTCATCGAAAGGATTGCCATTCGGCACCCACGTCGCGCCTTCCTGATCCGTGCCGAAAAGATCGCCGTGGCGATTCCATTGCAGCGACATGATGTAGCGCAGGCCCGTGGCGAGCTGCTCCACTTTCCCATCCTCCCCGAGGCGCAGCAGAGAGCCGCGCCGCCGCGTCGTGGAGTAGTGCGGGCCGGCCTTGTCGGTCCAGTAGGCATTCGTTGGAGCGCCGTTGCCCATCGTGACATAAAGCGCGTCGTCCGGTCCGAAGCCGATCGCCATCGAGCTGTCCACGCGCCGGTGCATGAGATAGCCGGCCTTCACCAGCTCCGGGTCGTCGAAGTTTTTGATCACCGTCTCGCGGGTGTCGGGCACGCCGTCGCCGTCGGTGTCGCGAAAGCGCACGACCTCATTGGTCAGCACGGTGTAGAGCGCGCCGTCCTTCACCGCCATGCCGAGCGGATAGTTCTCGTTCGTCGCCGGGGCGAACGTGTCCACCTTGTCCTCCAGCCCGTCGCCATCGGTGTCGCGCAGCACGTGAAAGCGCCCGTCGTAACCGCCGGCGAAGAGCCGCCCGTCCGCCGCATACTCGACGTTGTTCAAATTGGTCAGCTTCACCGGCAGCTCGCGCACCGTGAAACCCGGCACGAGCATCGTGATTCCCGCCTCCGGCGGAGTCGCGTCGGCCTCGGGCTGGCGATCGCCGCGCGGGCAGGCCGGAGGCTGGCGCGACCTCGCTCCGTTAGCGGAAAAAGTTCTTCGCCTTTTCGAGGAAGCTGCGGTTCATCGGGGAGTTTTCCTCGCCCATGAGTTCGGCAAATTCGGTGAGTTTGGCCCGCTGCTCGGAGTTCAGTTTGGTGGGGACTTCCACCACGACGCGAACGATGAGGTCGCCGCGGGAGCTGGAGTTGAGCGACGGGATGCCTTTGCCGCGCAGCTTGAAGGCGGTGCCGCTTTGGGTGCCGGCGGGGACTTTGAGCTGAGCCTGGCCTTCGAGGGTCGGGACGTTTAGTTCACCGCCGAGGGTGGCGATGCTGAAGGCGACGGGCACTTCGCAGAAAAGGTTGCTCTCTTCGCGCTCGAAAACTTCGTGCTCCTTGATGTGGATGACCACGTAGAGGTCGCCGGGCGGGCCGCCGCGCAGGCCGGCCTCGCCGTTGCGCACGCTGCGCAGGCGGGAGCCGTCCTCGATGCCGGCGGGGATCTTCAGTTTGATGCGCGTTGGCGATTCGGCGCGGCCTTCGCCGTGGCACTTCCGGCACGGGTGATCAATGACCTGGCCGGTGCCGCGGCAGCGCGGGCAGGTTTGCGAGACTTGGAAAAATCCGCGCGAGCTGACGACCTGGCCGCGGCCGCCGCAGTCGCGGCAGGAGACGGCTTTCGAGCCTTTCTCCGCGCCGCTGCCCTGGCACTCGGTGCAGCCTTCCAGCTTGCTGACCTCGATCTCTTTGTCGCAACCGAAGGCCGCTTCCTCGAGGCGGATCTGCATGTCGTAGCGCAGATCGGCCCCGCGCTGTTTGCCATCGCGCGACTGCGGCTGCGCCGCCTGGCCGCCGAAAAACTGCTCGAAGATTCCGCCGCCGCCGCCGCCATTGCCGCTCTGGCCAAAGACCTCGCGGAAAATATCGAACGGGTCGTGCGCCGCGCCGCCACCGCGCGGTGCCCCGCCACCCTGGGCGAAAGCTGCGTGGCCGAAGCGGTCGTAGGCCGCCCGCTTTTCGGCATCCATGAGGATCTCGTAAGCCGAGCCGATCTCTTTGAATTTCTCCTCGGCGGTGTGGTCGCCAGGGTTCTTGTCCGGATGATATTTGACCGCGAGCTTGCGGTAGGAGCGTTTGATTTCGTCCCCGGAGGCGGAGCGCTGCACCTCGAGGATTTCGTAGTAGTCGCGCTTGGTCATGGCGTGGAATGAGGAATGACGAATGACGGAATGACCAACCGAGCGGGGGTCATTCGGCCTGCGGCGCTCCCTTTGACACCACGACGGTCGCCGGCCGCAGCAGGCGCTCGCGCAGCTTGTACCCGCGCCGGAGCTGGCGAACGATCACGCCCTCGGCGACGGTCGCGCTGGCCTCCTGGGCCACGGCTTCGTGGAGATTCGGGTCAAAGGGCTGCCCCTCGCCGTTGACTGGTTCCACGCCGCTGGCCGTGAGGAAGTCGGTGAGCTGCTTGGCGACCATGTCCATGCCCAGGAGGATGGGCGAATTCTCCGCGCCTGCCCGGGCGGCGTTCAGCCCCAGCTCAAAGTTGTCGAGGATCGGGATGAACCGTTCGAGAAACGCGGCATTGGCGAATTTCACGGCGTCTTCCTTTTCGCGCGCGGCACGTTTGCGAAAGTTTTCCAGGTCGGCCTGATTGCGCAGCGCGAGGTCGCGGAAGCGCAGCACGTCGGCCTGGAGTTGCGCCACGAGGGAATCTTCGGCGGAAGCCTCGGGCTTGGTCTCGTCAGTGTCGTCGGTAGTTGTTTGGTCGGTGATGTCCTGGCTCATTGGTTATTTCTTTCGGATGACGATCAAAGTGATGTCGTCGTGCTGCGGATGGTTGCCCACGAACGCCCGCAGGTCGTCGGTGAGCTTGGTGATGATCCCGGCGGCTCCGTCGGCGGCGCTCGCCTGGATCGCTTGGATCACGTTGGTCATCCCGAATTCCTCGCCCTCCGCATCGAGCGCCTCGGTCACGCCGTCGGTGTAAAGCACCAGGCAGTCGTTGGGTTCGAGCGTCAGGGAAAAATCGGATGTGACCCTATTGAACACGCCGCCACTGTCAATGCCGAGGGCCATGCCGGGCGGGTTGATTTTCGCGACGCTCTGGTCGCTGGCTTTGTAGAGCAGCGGCGCGTCGTGCCCGGCGCGGCTCAGCGTCACGATGGGGCTGCCACTTTCCAGAATCGCGTAGGCCATGCTGATGAACATGTCCTCCTTGATGTCCGGGAAAAGCTGGGCATTGACCACGCGCAGCGCCTCGGATGGCGAGAGCTGCCCGGCCGCGCGCGAACGCAGCACACTGCGGCACATGGCCATGATCAGCGAGGCCGGCACGCCTTTGCCGGAGACATCGGCGATGGCGATGCCGTAGTGGCTGCCGTCCACGGGAATGTAGTCGTAATAGTCGCCGCTGACCTGCTTCGCGGGGACGTTGATCCCGGCGATCTGGAAGCCCGCGATGTCCGGCGACTCGGAGGGCAAAAGGATGCGCTGAATCTCGTGGGCCACGGCGAGATCCTGGTCGAGGCGGCGCTTTTCCGCGGCTTCGGAAAAGATGATCGCGTTGTAGAGCGCGAAGGCGGACTGCTCGGCGATGGCTTTGAAAATCTGAAACTCCGCCGACTGAAACAGCTCGACCTCCGGCCCGCGCGCGATGGCGAGCACGCCGAGGTTTTGGTCGCCGTAGTGCAGCGGGCAAAGCATCGCGCTGGTGACCGGCATCGGCCCCTCCCGGAGCGGCGTGAGGCGGGCAT
>CAYQBV010000270.1:0-6155 GCA_964415705.1 uncultured Chthoniobacter sp.
AAGTCAGCGCGACGGCCTCCGGCGCGGTGCGGGCGTGCGCCTCGAAGAGCGCGTGGATGCAGTGCTCCGGCGGAAAGGAACGCGTCGCGAGACAGCCCGCACTGAGCAACTCGGCGCGTTCCGTCGCCGTCAGCAGCGGGAGCCGCGCGAGACTTTCGGCGGGCGTGGCGACGGCGGCTTCGAGCAGGGTGCGGTAGTGGCCGAGCCAGCGGTTGATGGTCGCCGCGTCGAACAACTCGGCGTTGTAATCGCACTCCACGCGCAGCGGGCCGGACTCGTCCACGATGTTGAAGCCGAGGTCGAATTGGTAGTGGCGGCGCGGGTTCAGCGAGATCTCGTGCGCGAGTCCGTCGAAGCGGATGGCGCTGAGTTCCGGGTCGAGATTGAAGATCACCGGCACGAGCGGCCCGCGGCCGGTGTCGCGCGGGACGTTCAGCTTTTGCAGCAGCGTGCCGAAGGTGAAAGCCTGGTGGTCCATCGCATCGAGCACGGTGCGGCGCGCGGTTTTCACGAGCTGGGCGAAAGGCTGCGCGGCATCCAGTTTTAAGCGCAGCGGGAGGAGGTTCGCGCAATGCCCGACAAGGTCGGGGCCGTCCGCGAGATTCTGCCCGGCGGCGGGGATGCCGATGACGAAGTCATCCTGGCCGGTGAGCCGGTGGAGCAGCGCGGCGTAGCCGGCGAGGAGCGTGGCGAAAAGGGTCGTGCCGTTCTGCGCGCCGAGTTTCGCGATGGCCTCGCGAAGCTCCGCCGGCAGCGTGAGCACCGCGCGGTCGCCGCCGAAGGTCCGCGTGGGCGGGCGCGGCGCGGGCGTGGGGAGGTCGAGCGGGCTGGGCAGGGTGGCGTATTGCGCGAGCCAGAATTCCGCGTCCGCGGCGGCCTCCGGCGTGCGGCGCTGCGCGGTTTCCCAGCGAAGATACTCCGCAAACTGCATGGCCGGCGGGAGCGGGCTCGGCTGGCCGGCGCGGAAGGCGGAGTAGAGCGCGCCGAGTTCGCGCAGCACGATGTCGTACGACCAGCCGTCGCACGCGATGTGGTGCGCGGTGAAAACGAGCGCGTGATGCTCCGTCGCGAGCCGGACGATTTGCATGACGACCAGCGGCCCGTGCTCCAGATCGAAGACGCGCTCCGCCTCGCCGACGAGCAGCGCGGCGAAGCGGGCCCCGGCTTCCGGGTGGCTGTCGAGATGGATCGACGGAACTTCGAGCGTCAGCGTGGGCGCGACGGTCTGCGCGCCGCGGTCGCGGTCAAAGCGCGTGCGCAGCGCATCGTGGCGGGCCACGACCTCGGCGATGGCGCGGCGCATCGCGGCTTCGTCAAACGGCCCGCGAAAATGCAGCGTGCAGCTTTCATTGAGCGCAGAGGAAGCCGCCGGCCCGAGCTGCGCGGCCAGCCACAGCTCCCGCTGCGCTTCGCCGAGCGGCAGTGCGCCAGGTGCGGGCGGGAAAAAGCCAGCCTCGCGCATTTCGGCGACGGCCTCGCGGAAGGCGGTGATCGTTTTCGCGATGTCCTCGTCGGTGTGCGCGGTGCCGAGGAAGCAGGGTCGCGCTTCCCAGATGTGAATGCCGCGATGCCGGAGCAGCGCGTAGAACAGACCGGAGTAGGGGAAGTCGTGCGCGCGGAGGTAATAGACCGAGCCGAAATGCGGGATGTCGAACGGCGTGCCCGCGAGGATGCCGGCGATCTCGCGAATCATCGCCGTGGCGCGCTCGGCGAGGTTCGTTTGCAGCGCGGGGCCCTGTTCTTTGAGATGGAGCAGCACCGCCTTGGCCGCGGCGAGGGCGAGCGGGTGGCGGACGAAAGTGCCGGCGAAAAAGGTCACGCCGGAGGGCGGCGAGCTGTCGTCGCCAAACTGCCACGCGCCGCCGTCGAAGATGTCCATGTATTCCGTGCGGCCCGCGATGGCCCCGATGGGCAGGCCGCCGCCGATGACTTTGCCGTAGGCGGCGAGGTCGCCTTTCACCCCGAACCAGGCCTGCGCGCCGCCGAGATGCGTGCGGAAGCCGGTGATGACTTCGTCCATGATGAGGGCGATGCCGAGTTCCGTGCAGAGTGCGCGGAGGGCGTGGAGAAACTCGCGCGGCTGGAGGTCGGGGCGGCGGCTCTGCACGGACTCCACGAGGATGCACGCGAGGTCGGCGTGATCCCGGCGGAGGATGTCGAGCGACTCGGGGTTGCCGTAGTCGAGGACGAGCACGTTTTCCACGGCGTCCTGTAAAATGCCGGGCGCGATCGGGGCGGTGCGCCACTCGCCGTTGACGGTCAGCGGGCGGACGAGGACCTCGTCATTGATGCCGTGATACGCGCCGGCGAAGAGCGCCATTTTGTTGCGGCCCGAGTAGGTGCGGGCCACGCGGATCGCGCCGAGGATGGCCTCGGAGCCGGTGTTGCAAAAGGTCGCGCGCTCGTGGCCGGTGATGCCGCAGAGCAGCTCGGCGACTTCGCCGGCGAGCGGATGGCTCGGGCCGATCTCCATGCCCCGCCGCATTTGCTCCTCGATGGCGCGCATGACGAACGGCGCCTGATGGCCAAAGAGCGCGAGGCCGAAGCCCTGCGTGGTATCGACGTATTTGTTGCCGTCGAGATCCCAGAAGTGCGCGCCCTCCGAACGCTCGACGACGATGGGATAGACCAGCTCTTTCCAGACCTGCTTGAACCCGGCGACCGCGCGCGGATCGGCAAAGTGCGCGCGATGTTTTTGCGTGTGCAGTTTCGATTTCGCAGTGCGGGCGTTGTAGCGCGTGATGAAGTCGGTGAGCCACTCCTGCTGCGCGGGCGTGAACTCACGGCTGAGTTCCTTGACCACCGGGCGGAAAGGGCCGTGCTGGCCGGTCGGCGCGGGGGAAAGTAGCTTGGACTTTAGTCCATCGGCGGGGGCCTTCGGACTGAAGTCCGAGCTACTTTTGGTGCGGTTCGCCTCAAGGTGATCGGCGAGCGGGCCGAGCGCGCCGAGGTCGCCGAGGAGCTGGCGGAGCGTGAGGCGGAGGCCGTATTTCCGCTGCATGCCGACGGCGAGCTGGGAGAGAAAGAGCGAGTCGAAGCCGAGTTCGAGCAGCGAGGTTTCGCGCGTCGCGGCGCGCAGATCGAGGCCGGATTCGGCGGCGAGAAATGCGGTCAGTTCATCGAAGAGGGAGACCCGCTCGGGCGGCGGACCGGCGGGTTCCGGTGCGGGTGTTTCCGTGGCGTTCGCGGCGGTGGTGCGCTTGGTGCGGTCGGGTTCGATCCAGTGGCGCTGGCGGGCGAAAGCGTAACCGGGCAGCGAGATGCGGCGGGCGGTGGGGCCGGCGTGCAGCGCGCTCCAGTCGGGCTCTTCGCCGGCGAGCCAGCGGTGGCCGAGCGCGGTCAGCGCGTCGTCATTTGCACCGGGTTCGGTGCGGCCGAGCGGCGCGGTGAAGACGCGGCGGCGGTTACGGCGGCGGAGTTGCTTCGCGGCATCCGCGAGGTCGGTGGCGACGACGAAAAGACGGTGCTCGAAAGCGCGGCGGCCGGTTTGCAGCGTGAGCGCGACATCGGCGAGCGCGAGGTCCGGGTGAGCGCGGAGAAACTCCGCGAGCTGGCTGGTCATCGTCTCCAGCGCGAGGCGGGTTTTTGCCGAGAGCACGATGAGCTGCGGGCCGGAAACGGGCGCAGGTTCAGGCGCGGCGGGCGCTTCCTCGACCACGACGTGCGCGTTCGTGCCGCCGACGCCGAAGGAGCTGACGCCCGCCCGGCGCGGATGCGCGGCGGGTTTCCACTCGGTGAGCTGCGTCACGACCTGGAAGGGCGAGTTGGCGAAGTCGATGCCGGGATTCGGTTTCTCGAAATGCAGGCTCGCGGGAATCTGCGCGTGGCGGAGCGCGAGCGCGGTCTTGATCAGGCCGGTGACGCCCGCGGCGGATTCGAGGTGGCCGAGATTGGTCTTCGCGGTGCCGAGCAGGCAGGTGCCGTTCGCCTCGCTGGTCGCACGGAATGCTTTGGTCAGCGCGGCGACCTCGATGGGATCGCCGAGCGGCGTGGCGGTGCCGTGCGCCTCCACGTAGCCGATGGTGTCGGCGGTCACGCCCGCGAGCGCGTGGGCCAGCGCGATGACCTCGGCCTGTCCGTCCACGCTCGGCGCGGTGAAGCTGACCTTGGCGCCGCCGTCGTTGTTCACGGCCGCACCTTTGATCACCGCGTAAATCGGATCGCCGTCGGCGAGCGCATCGGCGAGGCGTTTCAAAACGACGACGCCGCAGCCGTGGCTGAAGATGGTGCCGCGCGCGTCGGCATCGAAGGAGCGGCAATGCCCGTCGGCGCTGGCGATCGCGCCTTCCTGATAGAGGTGGCCGCGGGCTTGCGGGAAAGTGATCGAAACGCCGCCGGCGAGCGCGGCGTCGCATTGGTAGCCGAGGAGCGCATTGACGGCCTGCGTGACCGCGACGAGCGAGGTGCTGCACGCGGTTTGCACGGTGATGCTCGGGCCGCGCAGATCGAGGCGGTAGCTGAGTTTCGTGGCGAGGTAGTCCTTGTCCGTGCCGGTGACGAGCGGGTAGCTGCCGATTTGAAATTGCGGGACGAACTCCGCGAGCGCGCCGGGTTGCGAGGCGATGTTGTCGAGGAAGTAGGTATTCAGGCTGGAGCCGGCGAAGACGCCGATGCTGCCGCGGAAGCGCGCGGGATCGAGGGCGGCGTCCTCCAGCGCGTGCCAGGCACATTCGAGAAAGACGCGGTGCTGCGGGTCGGTCAGCTCGGCGTCGCGCGGGGTGAAGCCGAAAAACGGGGCGTCGAATTTGTCGGCATCGGCCAGCGTGCCGCGGGCGCGAACGTAGTGCGGGTCAGCGATGGCGGCGGGATCGAGGCCGGAGGCGAGCAGTTCCTCGTCGGTGAAATGCGTGATCGATTCGGTGCCGGCGCACAGGTTTTGCCAGAGCTCGCGGACATCGCGTGCGCCGGGGAAGCGGCCGGCGAGGCCGATGATGGCGACACCTTCGGGAGGCAGCGAAGCGGTGGCCATTAGCGGGTGGTGGTGCCGAGGACGCGCATCCGGGCGAGCGCTTCGCGTTGTTTGGCGGCGCGGTCGGTGGCGCTGACGGGTTGCGTGGCGGGAGCCGCGGCGCCGTCGAGGAAGGCGGCGAAAGCGGCGACCGTCGGATACTGAAAGAGCGTCACCAGCGGGAAGGTGCGCGCGAATTTCTGCTGGAGCCGGTGATGGAGCAGCGCGAGGCGGAGGGAGTTGCCGCCGAGGTCGAAAAAGTTGTCGCGAGTGCCGACGCGGTCGAGCAGCAGGATGGTGCGCCACAGCTCGGCGACGGTGAATTCGCGGGCGCTCGCGGGCGCGACGAAAGTGGCGGCCTGCTCGGGACGCGCGGAGGTGGGCGGCGGGAGCGCCTGGGTGTCGAGCTTGCCGTTGAGATTCATCGGCAGGGCGTCGAGCGGGACGAAGGCGGCGGGGACCATGTAGGCCGGCAGCCGCTCCAGCAGAAAGGCGCGCAATTCCGCGACGGCCGCGGTGCCGACGCAGTACGCGAGCAGCTCGGCGTCGCCGTCGGGCAGCGGACGCGCGATGACCGCGCAGTGGGCGACGCCGGGATGGCGGACGAGCGCGGCTTCGATCTCGCCCAGCTCGATGCGGAAGCCGCGGACTTTCACCTGCTGATCGGCGCGGCCGAGGTACTCGAGATCGCCGGCGGCGGTGCGGCGGGCGAGGTCGCCGCTTTTATAAAGGAGCGTGCCGGGCCGCCACGGATGCGGGATGAAACGCTCGGCGGTCAGCTCGGGACGGCGGAGATAGCCGCGGGCCACGCCGTCGCCGCCGACATAGATTTCGCCGGTGACGCCGACCGGGCAGGGCGCGAGCGCTTCGTCGAGAATGTAGAGATCGAGATCGGGAATGGCTTCGCCGATGGGGCTGCCGGCGAGGGTGTCGAGTTCGGCGAAAGTGATCGGGCGATAGGTCAAGAAGACGGTCGTCTCGGTGATGCCGTACATGTTGATGAGGCGCGGGGTGATGTCGCCGTGCCGGTCGAACCACGGACGCAGCGTGGCGAAGTCGAGGGCCGCGCCGGCGATGATGACCGTGCGGAGCGCGAGCGGTTGGCGGAGCGCGGGGTCGTCCTCGACGCGGCTGAGCTGGAGAAAGGCGAGCGGGGTCTGGTTGAGGACGGTGACTTTTTCCTGCGCGACGAGCGCGTAAAACTGCG
>CAYQBV010000271.1:0-6141 GCA_964415705.1 uncultured Chthoniobacter sp.
ACCAGCGCGTGCGAGCCGGGCGAGGTGCATGCGGTGGGGGCGGAGCGCGGTTGAGGAAGGAGGCCGGGCTGCCGCCGCCGCTCCCCCCTCGTGATTGATCGGCAATCTGCGCCTGATGCACGATCTCGTCGGCCCAGCGCCAGCCTTGCCGGGAGGGACCGTCTTGCCGAGACTCCACGGCCATGAAGCTCTGGGAACCGCGTCCGCGTCAGCCGTTGGTGGGGCTGGCGGTTTTTGCGGTGCTGGGGATCGTGGCCGCGGATCGCTGGGCGGTGGAGCCGCTGTGGGCGGTGGGGCTGGTCGCGGCCAGTGCGGCCGTGGCGTTCTGGCGCGCTTCGACGATCGGCGTCTGGCTGTTCTGCGCGCTGGCGTTTTTTTCGCTGCACACGGTGCGGCACCACGGGCACGCGGCGCGGGAACTGGCGCGCGAATTCGCCGAAGGCCCGCGCGTGGTGCGGGCGACGGGGATCGTGTGGGACGAGCCCGAAAAGCCGGCGGTCTGGACGCGCAACGTCACCGCGCGGTTTCGGCTGAAGCTGGAGTCGCTCACGCTCGCGGGCGGGAAGCGCCCGGCGGAAGTGTTCGTCAATGTCGCGTGGGCCGGCGCGGACGTGCCCGCGTACGGCGACCGCGTTTCCCTCACCGGCAGCGCGGCGAATCTCGCGGGGCCGCGGAATCCGGGGCAGTTCGACGTGGCGGCCTACGCGCAGCGGCAGGGCGTGTGGTCGGAAATCCGCGCGCGCTTTGCCACGGATTGCCGCATCGAAAGCCACGGGCACGGCAACCCGGTGCAGGCCTATGCCTACGAGACGGCGCGCGAAATCCAGCGGCGGCTCGCGCTGGATCTCGAGGATGAGCCGGAAATCTCCGGGCTGATCGCGAGCATGGTGCTGGGGCTGCGCGGCGAGACGCCGCCGGAGATGAAGGCGCTCTTTCAGCGCACCGGCACGATGCACCTCTTTGCGGTCAGCGGGCTGAACGTGGCGATGCTCGCGGCGATCGCGATTTTCCTACTGCGCCGACTGCGGCTCGGGCGCGTCCCGAGCATCCTGCTGACCATCCCGATCCTCGCCGGCTACGCGCTCGTCACGGGCCTGACGGCAAGCTGCGTGCGCGCCACGATCATGTGCTCGCTGGTGCTGGTGGCGCACCTCGTGGATCGCCGCCCGCTCGTTTTCAACAGCCTCGGCGCGGCAGCGCTCGGCATCCTCGCCTGGGACACGAACCAGCTCTTCTCGCCCGGCTTCCAGTTTTCCTTCGTCCTCGTGCTGGTCATCGTGGGACTCTCGGGAAAGATCCAGCGCCGCCTCGAACCGCTCGGCCGGCCCGATGCCTTCCTGCCGCGTCCGCTCTGGCGCTGGCCGCAGCACGCAGGCGCGGCGGTCGCCGAAAAATGCGCTGCCGCGCTCGGCGTCACCATTTCCGCCTGGCTCGGCTCGCTGCTCTTCACGGCCGGATACTTCCACCTGTTTTCGCCGGCGGCGCTCTTTGCCAATGTGCTCGCGGTGCCGCTGGCCTTCGCCGTCCTCATGCTCGGGATCGCCACACTCCTCACCGCGCCGCTGTGGAAACTGGGCGCGGTGCTGTGCAACAACGCGAACTGGCTCTGCGCCAAACTGCTGCTGTGGATTTTAAAAATCTGCGCGCTCGTCCCCGGCGGCTGGCTCTACGTGGAAACGCCGCACCTATCCCCCCGCCCCGACTGCGAGATCACGGTGCTCGATCTCGCCGACGGCGGCGCCGCGCACGTGCGCGGCGGCGGGCGCGACTGGTTGTTCGATTGCGGAAACAAGGTCGCCTACGAGCGCCTCGTCCTGCCCTATCTCCGCACGCGCGGGGTGAACCGGCTCGACGGCCTGCTGCTCACCCACGGCGACGTGCAGCACCTCGGCGGTGCGCTCACGTTGCTCGACGATTTTCGCCTGCGCGTCATTGTCGATTCCGTGCTCCGCGACCGGTCGGCCACACGCAAACAACTGCACACCGAACTCGCCCGGCGCGGGCTCGGTAAAGCGCTCGTCCAACGTGGTGATCTCCTCCGCCTCAATCCCGGGACAACGGTACGGGTGCTCTACCCGCCTGCCGGTCTCGCCCGCGCCACCGCCGATGACAAGGCGCTCGTGCTGCAACTCGAAGCCGCCGGCATCCGCGTCCTTTTCATGTCCGACAGCGGCTTTGCCACCGAGCAGTGGCTGCTCGAAAACGAACCCGACCTGCGCAGCGACATCATCATCAAAGGTCAGCACGCCAGGGACCTTTCGGGCACGCTCGACTTCCTCGCCCGGGTCCGGCCGCGCGCGGTCGTCTGCAGCGCGCTCGGCTATGGCGACGCGCCGGAAGGCCTCGATGCTTGGGAGGGCAGCCTGACCGCAGCGGGCGTGGCCGTTTTCCGCCAAGACCACACCGGGGCCGTGAGCGTAATCATCCGGGACGGCAGCTTCGCCATCGAGGCGCGGATCGGCGGTCAGACCTTGCGCAGCCGCGCGCGGTAAATCGGCAGACCCTGCGCGAGAAAGCGGCGCTCGAAATCGGTGAGCGGATACTCCGGGTCGTCCGGCCAGTCGAGGCGCTCATAGCCCTTCGCGTGGGCCAGCACCTTTTCGATCCACTGGAAATACGGCTCGTCGTCCGTCTTGATCCGCAACTCCCCGCCCGCCGCGAGAATGCCGTGGAGCGCTTCCATAAAGCCGTCCTGAATGAGCCGCCGGGGCTGATGATGCCGCTTCGGCCACGGATCGGGGAAGAGCACATGCGCCACCGCCACGCTTTCCAGCGGGAGCACGTAACGCAGCGCGTAAGCGGTCTCGATGCGCAGCAGCCGGACGTTCGTCAGTCCTTTGTGGAAGACCCCCCGGCAGACCTTCCGCACCCGGCCGAGCAACCGCTCGATGCCCAGAAAATTGTCCTCCGGATGTTGCGCCGCCATGGCCTCCAGAAAGCCGCCCTCGCCGCAGCCGATATCCACCTGCAGCCGCGCCGCGCGCGGGAAGATGTCGTCCATCTTGGCCCGGGCAAAGTAATCCGCCGGGACAAACTCCATGTGCACCGCCGGATCTTCACCGCCGGCTTCTTTTTCGCGAAATGCTGCTCTCATGCCGCAGCCGATACGCGCCCACGCCACGCCCCGCAAGATCATTCCCGATCGAGAAAACGACCCGTCGGCGCTTTATCCGTCGGACCAAGGCATGGCTTTTGCCGCCAGACGCTCGCATCCGCGAGACAGAAACGGAGTTACCCGGGCAGTTCGGCGACGGCCTTCCGGCTTTTCCGGCGAATTGGGACTGACGAACCGGCATGGCACGCACCTTGCAACAAGCGCTTTTGCAACGGGCCGCCCGAACTGATCGGGGAATCCATGAAGAGCAAAACAACCTATAAAATAATCGATTACAAGCACATGAAGCCATCCCACACCAACCCCTTGGCCACGACCATTGCGGGACTCATGGTCCTGACGACACTCCCCACTCACGCCGATAGCTTCAGCACCGGCCCGAACGGCTTCACGATCGACTTTGTCAACATCGGTAACGCCGGCAACACCAATGATGTCGGAACGAGTGGCAACTTTCAGACAAACTTCGGCGGAGTAAGCTACAACTATCGCATGGGTGCGACCGAGATCACCCAGGAGGCCATCACCAAATCCACGAACAGCGGCCTGACTAGCGTCACCGCCGGCGACTGGATCGGTGCCGGACATCCGGCCACGAGTGTTACTTGGTTTGAAGCCGCCAGTTTTGTCAACTGGCTCAACACGAGTACCGGACATCAGGCCGCCTACGATCTGACCGGCGTCACCGCCATCACCCCGTGGTCCAATGCCCTGGCCTGGCAGGCCGGTGGTGAAAATCTCTACCGGCACAAGGCTGCCTACTACTTTCTCCCGAGTGAAAATGAGTGGTACAAATCGGCCTTTCACCAAAACAATGGCGTAACGAACAGCTACTGGGACTACGCCACCGCCAGCGAAGTCGCGCCCACGCCCGCCTCCGGAGGCACGGCACCATTCACCGCCGTCTTCACTGCACCCGTCCTTTCCGGACCTGCCGCGGTGGATAACAATGGCGGTTTGAGTTCTTATGGCACCCGCGGGCAGGACGGAAATATCCGGGAGTGGCTCGAAAGCGCCTTTGATGGCACGAACAACAGTTCTTCCGAGGATCGAGCCTTTCGCGGTGGTGGCTGGGCCAGCCCCGTCCATGAACTGCACTCCGCCGCCCGCGGCAACAACTCGCCGACAACATCATCAAACACCATGGGCTTCCGCGTCGCCAGCATCGTTCCGGAGCCATCATCGGCCGCGCTTTTGATCGGCACAGCATCACTCCTGATCTTTAAGCGTCGGCGGGTAACTGCACCTGCTTTTCTTTAAACCTTCAGACTGCTCTCAATTTATAACAAACACCAAGCTCCCTATAAACTACCTATGCCTATTTCGATGAAAACAAAACATGGATGTGCATTTTCGGGCTTCTTACTTCTTAGCACACTAGCTGTTTCCGCCGATACTTTTGGCGTAGGTCCCAATGGATTTGCGATGGATTTCGTAAATATAACAAATCCTGGAAATCTCGACGATTCGGGTGCTGGTGGAGGGTCGTTGTTTTCGCCTTATGGCGGAGTGAGCTACCCCTTTAGAATGGGAGTCACTGAAGTCAGCCAGGCGATGATTACCAAGGCGACGGCCAGTGGTTTGACCGATGTCGTAGCCGGTGACTGGTTCGGAGCCGGCCAACCCGGGACCAATGTGACGTGGTTTGAAGCGGCTCACTTTGCGAATTGGCTGAACCTCAGCACAGGACATCAGCCTGCCTACAATATGACCGGGCCGGTGAGCCTGGCTCCGTGGGCCAGTGGTCAAGCATGGCAACTGGGCGGAGAGAATCTTTTCCGCAACAAGGATGCCTACTATTTTCTTCCGAATGAGGACGAATGGTATAAAGCCGCCTTTCACAAAAATGACGGTCCCACGGACAATTACTGGGACTACGCAACCGGCTCGAACGTCATTCCTTCCTCAGTCCATAGTGGAACGGGATCGCAGACTGCGGTCTATAACATTCTGGCGGGACCGGCCGATGTCGCCCTCGACGGCGACGTTAGTCCTTATGGCACCCGTGGTCAGAACGGGAACGTCTGGGAATGGCAGGAGAGCGCGTTCGACGGAACGAACGACACATCAGCCGAAGGTCGTTCTCTCCGGGGCGGCAGTTGGAGCGGCGTAGGCGAACCCGACCTGCGGTCATCTTACCACTTCAACAGTTCCCCAAACACCTCTGCCAACAACATCGGCTTCCGCATTGCCAGCGTGCCAGAACCATCAACGGCCGTTCTTATTGCCTCTGCATGCGCGGTCCTAGTTACATGGCGGCGCCGGACATCCGTTCCTTGGCGGATGTAAGGCCTTCCTGAGCCGCATCCGATGCGGTTGAATTGGTTTATTTTACCGCGCGGCGCAGAGAAAAATTCTGCCCGGGTTGCCGCGCTCCCTGCGGTGACCACCCTCGGCGGTTCCTGCGCCTCTGCGTTGAAAATTGCACGCAACTCCATGGATACGACTGAACCAAACCACCGTTCCTCGAACGGAGGATGGAGGATTTGACCGCACTGGTTCGGGCTGAGCATCCTCCAGTTCGTGTTTCGAAAAGCGCGAGGAAACCGGATGCTCCTGCGGTTAAAGCAGCGGCGTGATGGCAGCCAGGGCGCGGAGGTAGAGCGTGTGGCGGGCGCCGCGGGTCATCTCCTCGTCGAGGAGTTCGAGCGCGGTCGTGGGGCCGGCGGGCAGGAGGTGTTGAAAGTGGCGGGCGCCGGGAAGGTGGATGTCCGCGCGGAGGAAAGGCTGCGCGGATTCGCGCCGGAGGGCGAAGGTGGCAGACCCGCAGGTGAGCGCGCATCCTGCGAGCGGTGCGCCGGTGCTTTCGTCGAGTCGAACGGCGACTTCGCGCCGGTCGGCGGTTTCGAAAGTGAGGGCAGCGGGCGTTTTCAGCGTGAGCCCGAGCTGCGCGGCGAGCCAGCCGACGAGCAGGAGCGCGGTGCTGCGGTGGCCGGGCGCGTGGGCGATGCGGATGGCGCTGAGCTGCGGGAGAAACGCGAGGTGCTCGGGGGTGTCGAAAAATTGCGCGAGCGCCTGGCGGAGGT
>CAYQBV010000272.1:0-6133 GCA_964415705.1 uncultured Chthoniobacter sp.
GAACCAGGCCTCAAGTTCGGCCAAGACCCGCGATTCCAGGTCGGCTGAATCCACTTTTCCCAGAACGCTCACCGAGACAAGCGCCTGCCCGGGCGGCGCATAGTCCGGCGCGAGATCGGAGGGAACGCATACGTTGTTCACCAAGCCGGAGCCCGTGCCATTGAGAGCGATGATCGACTCGCCAAGAGGCGAGCGAGCGGCGGCGAAATACAAACAGGTCACTGACCGCCAGACGGGCCCGTCAATCCCTCCGGCAGATACCAATCCTGCCGCAGTCGTCGCATCCGTGGCAACGACCACGGCCTCGCCTTGGAATTGCTCGCCGGATTCAAGGGTGATGCTTCCCGGTTGGATCTCCGTGACCTGTGCGCCGAGGCGGATCGTGCCCGGAGGGAGGCGGGAAGCCAACTGGCGAGGAATTTCCCCCATCCCTCGTGACGGCAGAGTGGCGCTTCCCTGCGAAAACATCTTGAAGGTGAACTCGAACATCCGGCTCGAGGTCTGGAGTTCCCGTTCGAGAAAAATGCCCCCGTAGAACGAGCGGAAGAACCCATCGATCATCGGCGGAGAGAATCCGGCGCGCCTGAGATAACTCTCCGTGGTCATGTCTTCATGCCCGGCGATTTCTTCGGTGGTCCGACGCATCAAGCGCCACCTCAGTCTGGCCACTCGCAGTTTGTCAGCAAACGATCCAACCGGGGCCAGCGCGCTTTCAATGAGGTGACGCGGTTCGCGGAAGACATCCATCATCCGCACCATGCCGGAAGTGCGGTGGATCAGCGCACCGGGTCTGAAGGCCCGCAGATCGAGGCTTTCCTTGTCCAGGAGAGCACCCGCTTCCGGGTAAGCGTCGAGAAACACCTGGAATCCGCGGTCCAGCAGAAATCCATCCACCTGATCGGTCCTCACCCGTCCACCGACGCCGTCGCTTCGCTCGAAGATGAGGGGCCGGGCGCCGGCTGCATGCAGGCGGATGGCACAAGCCAGACCGGCCAGTCCGCCGCCCACGATCAGCACTTTTATCTCCGCCGCACTCATTGGCGAAATTTAATCACAGTTTGTTGCTCCGGGAAATCGTTTCCCGCTGAATGGGTAACGAGCGTTTTGCGAAATCGCTCCCAGAACTGAAAGAACCCGCCGGTGGCAAACGGGCGAACGCGGAGATCCTCGGGACGATCAATGAGAGCGAGGCGGATGCCCTCCTTGGCGAGCGCGGCTCGCAGCGATGGCAACGAATCGTGCAATGGCCCGACCTCCGGTCGCAGGGCCACCACCTGTTGGAGTTTCAGGGACTGGGCCCAGCGGAGGAGAGCATCGGTATGCGGGAGCCGGGTTTCGAGGGAGGTGGGGATTTTCCAAATCAACTCAGCCCGCGTGGCCGCATCCCGGAGGGCATCGGAGATCCACTGCCTTTTTGCGGCTGGAAATTGATGCCGATTCCAGCCATCAGCATCGGTCGTCACGGCAATCGCGGCGAAGGTTTGTTTTCCCAGCAGCGATGTTTCCACGGCGAGATCCTCCTCGTGAATCCAAAGACCGGTCACCATGGATGGAGACAGGCTATCCGGCGGGAATTCCTTGCGCGTGACCGGTGGTTTGGCGCACGTCTGCGGTTCGAGTGCTTGCGGATTCTCGAATGCGGCCAGGCCGTCGGAAAGCGAATCGCGAAGTTCCGGAGCGAGATATTTCTCAAGATTGCTGCGGCGGGCGAGATAGGTTTTCCCGGGAGTTTGCAATCCCGCAACCCACCGCCATGAAAGAGTGTTGGACGCGGGGTCGCCATCGAGCAGATGTCGGAAAAAGAACGCGGCACCGGACTGCCATGGCAGCCGCGCCTCATGCACCCACCACCCGGCGAACCACATGCGCGCGTGATTGTGAAGATAGCCGGTGGTCACCAACTCGTTCGCAAAGTGGTCGATCACCCGGTTTCCGGATTGGGATTCTGCAATGCGCCGGACCGCCGGATTCTCCCCAATCGCATCAAGGTCCCGGAGAAACTCGGTCCAAACATCGGGGCGCGAGGACAGCCACGATTTCCAGTAACGCCGCCAATACACCTCTTGCACGAATTTCTCCACCCGGCTGAAAGCATGGTCGCGCAGAACTGCGGAGACCACTTCTGCCTCGGTGATCAAGCGGTGGCGGATCGCGGGGGAAAGCCGGGAGACCGATGGGTGGCCCGGGATGACGAGATTCCGGTCGCGGGCATAATGTTCGGCGATGGGCATGAACTCATCGAGTTTGGCGAGTGTCGCGGCGCGAGACGAGGAACAAACCATGACGTAAGCTGTCCGGAAATCAAAGGTGCGCAATATTGAATTATGCGCGAAAACCACTATTGGCAGGAAAGCTGGAAGACTGCGGCGGACCAGTTCACTCCCGCTGGCCTCGATCACCGCTCGCCGCGAATTTGCCCGCGTGGCTGCGACACTTCGTATTGTGCTATGGTGTTAGCGTGGAAACCAAGACTCCTCATATCGTGGTGCTCGGCGCGGGATTCGGCGGACTGACGTTCTGCCAGGTTTTCCGAAACTTGCGGGCGCGCGTAACGCTCGTGGATCGGCAGAATCATCATCTCTTTCAGCCGCTGTTGTATCAGGTCGCCACCGCGGGCTTGTCCGCGCCGGAAATCGCGCAGCCGGCCCGCTCCATTCTTCGCGACCAACCAAACGTGAGCGTGCGGCTCGACGAGGTGAACGCCATTGATCTCGCGACGCGGAGGGTGCACCTCGCCAGTGGTCCGCTCGATTACGACTACCTCGTGATCGCGCTCGGGGGCGTGACCAGCTACTTCGGGCATCCCGAGTGGGAGCAGTTTGCTCCCGGATTGAAATCACTCGATGACGCCTTACGCATTCGCCGCGAAGTGCTGCTCGCCTTCGAGCGCGCCGAAAACGAACCCAACCGGGCCGCGCACGAACGATTGCTGACCATTGTGGTAGTGGGCGGCGGCCCGACCGGCTTGGAACTGGCGGGGGCCTTTGCCGAACTCACGCGGCACGTGTTACGCCGGGACTTTCGCCACATTGATCCCGGCGAGGCGCGCGTGATCTTGCTGGAAGGCGGCGAGCGCGTACTGACCCACATGGCGCCTGAATTGTCGGCGAGCGCGCAGCGGCAGCTGGAAACGCTCGGCGTCGAAGTGCGCCTCCGCGCCAAGGTCAGCCGCATTTCAAACGGACTGGTCGAACTTGCCGATGGCACGCGCATCGAGGCCGCCAACGTCATCTGGGCTGCGGGGATTTCCGCGAGTCCGCTCACGCGCTCGCTCGGCGTCGAGACGGATCGCGCCGGCCGCGTGAAAGTGCTGCCCGATCTCAGCCTACCCGGGCATCCCGAGGCGTTCGCCATCGGCGATCTGGCGCTGGTGTTGCAACCGGACGGGAAACCCGTGCCCGGTGTTTCACCGGCAGCGATTCAACAGGCGCAACACGTCGCGAAGCTCATCGGTGCCGGACTGGCAGCATCGGCTCCCGGGGACACGCCGCGTCCGGCGTTCAAGTATTGGGACAAAGGCTCCATGGCCACGATTGGCCGCTCGGCTGCCGTGGCGGAGATCGGCAGAATCCGTTTCAGCGGTTTCCTGGCGTGGCTGGCGTGGCTGTTTGTCCACCTGATCTTCCTCGTCGGCTTCCGCAACAAGCTCGCCGTGCTGCTCCAGTGGTTTTACTCCTACTGCACGTATCGGCGCGGCGCGCGGATTGTGACTGGTTTGGCGCGGATTCGCTCGGAAGGCCCTTGAACTTTCCACCGCCGTTATCTTCCGCCCAACAAAATACTAGGCGTTGCTCCGAAGCCAGTCTTCGCTTACAAGGAAATACCCATGCAGACGTGGAGAAAAAGAACCAATAGCCGATGACAAATCAACACGTCCCGAAAGCAGCCGCAGCTCAGCGAGCGGCGCCGAGCAAGCCGATGACACCCGCACAATTACAACTCGCGCGACGCCGTTTGTGGCTCGGCATAACGAATGTTGGCTTCTGGGTGCTGGCCGCGGGCACGGGGCTTGGGTGGCTGGTGATGAGCCGCGCAGACGCGCCCAGCCCGCAGCTTGTTTTGGTCATTGGCATCGCGGCGATTGCGGGGCAGGCGGTGTTCGATTTCATCGGCGGCGCGCGGCTTATGCCCGACCCTCGGCCCACGATGACAGCCTTCCTGCCCGGCTGGTCACGCGGTCTGATCGGTCACACGCTGGTGATGGCGGGCGTGGGACTCCTCAGCTATGCCAGTTTCCGCCTCACCGGCGGATTCTGTTTTGCCATCTTGCTCGCGACGGCCGGGCTGGCGCTCGGCCGGCGATCGCTCTTCCGCGCGCTGACCGATGTTTCAACTCAGGAAGTCTCGCTCGATGGCGCAACCATTCTGACCGCCGACCCAACCGACCCCGCGTTCACCGGTGGAATCGTCGGACTGGGTCGTCGCGCCCAAAGCCTGCTCCCTGCGCGCTGGCTGGCAAGTTTGCCCCCGAAAGAACTCGCCGCAGAATCCAGCCGCCGCCAGTGGCAGATGCGAAGCGGCCTGCCGGGCCGGGCATTCATCCTGATCTTGGGTTGGAATCTCCTCGGCGCTCACGCCGGCACGCTCGCCTTCAAACTGGCTGAGCGCACGACCTCCGAGGCGTTGCTCGGCCACGCCTGCTGGATGACGCTCTGGGCGTTTGGCGGGTTGCTGGTGCTGCCGGCATTGAGTCGCCTGGCCGTGTTCGCCGCCGACCGTGCCGCCGCCGAAGCCGGCTGCGACCCGCGCCCCTGGATTAAGCGCTTTCCCAGCTTGGTCGGCGAAGACGGCAGTTCACGCTCCGCCGTGCAGACCATTTTTTACCCGATTCCCTCGGCCTCGCTACGCTTGCGTAAACTTGAGAAACCGCAATCAGGTTTTGTTCCCGGCAATCTCGCGCGCAGCAATCTCTACTACTCCTGGGCCACGCTCACGCTGTTGGGGCGCGCGGTGCATTGCAACGTCGGCCGACCGGCGCTCTGGGTTTTCCCGCCCTCGGCTTGAGGCAGGTCGGGGCGGTCCATGCGGTCAACGTCGGCCGGACGCGCTCAAGGTTGCGGCACGAGGATGAATCCCGTCAGCAAGTCACCCAGCATTTGCGTGCGCCGACCGCGGTGCAGCCAGTGCCAGTAGCCAATGAGCGCACAAAAGAACGCGTCGGTCTGATCCTCGACGTTCTTCGTCCACGGCGCGCGCAACAGGCGGGAGAGTTCAGCGCTCACTTTCAGTGCGGGAAAATGGGCGGTCAGGCAGGCGCGCAACTCCTTTTGCAATCGGCGAAACTCGCGCCGCCGCACCGCGACTCGTCCACGCTTGTAGGGAATGCGTTCGCTCAAGCCAAACAGCCGCACCATCGCGGGGTGGGGATACACTTCTGCAACGACGCGTGCGCCGCTGACGCCGATGGTGAAGCCTCGTTCCACCAGCTTGCCCGCCACCCGCGGCGGCCGCCGGCAGCGCGTGAGATTGGCCGGATGCGCCCCGGATTTAAACCGGCCGAAATGGACGTGCGTGAGCCGGTCCACGGGCCGAGCGCCGGTGAGGTTGGGACAAACAATGGGCGCATCCATGGCGATGAACGCGGACGCCCCCTCGAGCTGTTCATCGAGCAACGCCAGCAACTCGTCGTCCCCCTGCGACAGTCCCAGCGCCAGCACGCGGGCACGTTGACGGTTCGCTTCAAGCACGCAAACTCCATCCGGTCGGCGTTCGCCCCAGGCCAGGTCCACGCCCGCGATTCGGATCCTATTTTCTTTTTTTACACCGCGCATGGGCAGCATGAGTTTCAGATTCGCAACGCCGTTCTTATTTGAAACGATCCGCGAGGCTGCCGACATAACCGGTCAGTTCCAGGTAGGCGGAGCCGATGTTATCGCCCTGCTCGTTGAGCACATGGCAGGCGCCTTCCCAATACGGAATGCCCCCCAGCCCACCAGTCAACTCCTGCTGCAAAATAATCGGCTCGAGCGTGAAGCTTACGGGTCGTCCGCTGATGGGATCGGTCGTGGCCAGCTTCACAGTCACCGGGTAAACGCCGCCCGTGGCGGGGCTTTTCCACGTCCGCACAGTTGACCAGGTGAATTGCGTGCTGTTGAAATTCGTGACGACCCCCTGAGTATTTACCCAGGCCAGT
>CAYQBV010000273.1:0-6132 GCA_964415705.1 uncultured Chthoniobacter sp.
AGCGTAACCTTTGAGCCGAAGCGCTTTTGGAGGGTATTCGCGACCAACTGGGGATACCCCGGCTGATAGGGTTCCGCCTGGGACTCCTTGGAACCCGATGCGTTGAGTCCCTGCGTAATGCTGTCGCCCAGCGCCACCAGCTTGATCGGTTGTTTCGCCCTGAGCTTGGCCAGTACACGAGGCAGAGGCTCCCCCTCTTGCTTATAAGGCTCTGGCCAGGGGTCGGTTTTGTGCCAGTACGAAACCTGCATCTGGAGATCATGAAAGAAGCGCCCTTCGGCATGCAGGACCGTGGAGAACATGTTCGGACTGCCTTTCGGTGGAACCATCTGCGCTGCCGTCTTGAAAGGAATCCGCGAGGTGAACGTCAGTTCGATGACATTCGTCCCTGGCTGCCAGGTGTAGTCCTTGCCCTCTTCATACTTCATTTTGTGATCAGGATGGGTGATCACGAATTTCTCGCTGGGGATAAATAGCAGCTTGCCGGTGGCCAGTGGCTTGCCTTCCTCCTGAATGAAAAGCACCGACTCGTGGTCACTCGCCTGAGAGCGCCACAGCGGCTCGCCCAGCACTTTACCCGGCCCCTCCCTTTCTGCCTTCTGAGCATCGTCGGCTACCAGCATCATGGTGCTGCTAAAGATTCCGAGCATGGCTCCCGTTAAAACGTGTTTCATATTTGCTGTTTTCATTGGTTGTGGGTGTGGACTAGGTGCATTGCTGGTTTTGTTAGCTGTTGTGCATGCCCGTTTGTTTGGCATGCCGATGACCAAGTCCCGGCTTGGTTGACCGTAACGAGACGGTTTGTTATTAGATCTGACGCATGCGTCGGGAGCGACGCCAGGATGATAAGTGGCGAGGCCAGTGAGAGCGACATGAAACAGGAAGCGAGAGCGAAAATGTCGTTCGATGTTCTCATGTCAGTTCCTTGCTTAGTTGGGCTGGGAGGTGGCGGATTGGGCTGGATTGGTCAGTTCAGCGCGCTCAAGGGCGTATTTCCCCAACAGCCCGTCGAGGCTGGCGGCGAGTTCGCTCTCCGTGCCGACTACCAGCCAGTAGCGATAGCGGTAGATGGATTTCGGACTAAGACTGACCATGGAGATCGGGGCGACGTGCATGCACGGGCCGGCCTTGGGGTCATCGCTCAGACCGCCGCCATGCGGGCCGTAGTTCCATTTCTCAGTCGCGGCGGGGCTGAATACCGCGACTCCCTGTCCGTTGGCATTGAGGAGCGCCACGGCCTTGCGCGGCGGGTCAATCTTCCCCCAAGGCGGGCCGGGTGGCTGCGCTTCGTCACGCCATTGCCCGTTTCCGAGGTAGGTTTTCACTCGGTCGAAATTCCGGGTGAAATAACAGGCGGGAACTTCCTGATGCGCAGGTTTCGCCGGACCCCAGCGATCATTCTCTGCGCGCTTGGCGACGAATTCGCAGCGGACGGCGATGACGTTCGGCATTCCTGGCTCAAATCCGGTCCGTTGGCGCATGAGTGCGGCGGCTTCCTCGTCAGGCATGTCCCAAAGTTTCGGCACGGTTTCGGAATACAAGGTGGCCGCGTCGGGGCGTTTGAATTCGCTGACCCGTGCCCACGAGGAGACGCCACCGCCCTGAATGGGATTCCACGTCCAGGGACTCCAGCTCTTGCTCTGCCCATCGGCCTGCCGGTCGAGC
This sequence comes from uncultured Chthoniobacter sp., assembly GCA_964415705.1. Taxonomy (GTDB): domain Bacteria; phylum Verrucomicrobiota; class Verrucomicrobiia; order Chthoniobacterales; family Chthoniobacteraceae; genus Chthoniobacter. The sequence continues at coordinate 1,666 of CAYQBV010000273.1, forward strand.
TTGTTACCGGCGTAATAGGATTGCTGGATGAGCCGTCCCGGGTCGCTGGAGTTGACCATGTTTTCCGGGTAGTCCTTCGATGAGAGCCAGGTAATGGCGGCACCCATGCCCCGACTGATGCCGACCTTCGCAGTTCCGTTCTCCAGCAGGAGTGTGTCCTTGGCATCGTTCATCGCGCTGTCAGTTACGGCAACCTTGCGCTGTTGCGGGCCCGATGTGCTGGAGGAGGTATCAGCGGGCACATTCTTCCTTTTCATCCCCGGAAGCGAGTCGAGATAGGGCTGCAACCACGCCGGTGGATTCGCATTCTCCTTCTCGCCAAAGACGAGCAGCGGTTTGTCTGGAATGTTCAGGTGTTTTTCTGGCGGACGGCGCTCGCCGACGAACTGTTGGATTCGTGCGTTCAGCTTCTTGAAAATCTCCGGGTGTTTAGCGGCCAGATCGATCCTTTCGCCGGGATCGTTAGAGAGGTCATAAAGCTCCTTACCGACGATCTTCCACGAGCCCTGGCAGATGGACATCTCACCCATCTCCCCTGTGCCTCCGTGGGGCAGATTGTGCACCACCTCCGAGCGCGGCGATGGCTTCGTGCCGGTGAACACGTCCCACATGTCCATTCCATCGAGGGGCAGCGGCTGCTCCAGCGAGGCTCCGGCCAGTTTCAGCAGCGTGGGATAGAGATCCGTCACGTGCACCATGCCATTGACTTGCTTGTCCGCAGGCACATACCCCGGCCAATGGATGACGCAGGGCACCCGAACACCACCTTCATAGGTGGAACCCTTGCCGTTGCGGAAGGGTGGATTTGCATTGGCCCCGCCATTGTCGCTGAAGAAGACGATCAAGGTGTTTTCCAATACACCTCTGGCTTGCATGGCCGTGATCATTCTCCCGATGGCCGCATCCATGGACTCCAGTGTCGCCAACTCCTGGGGTGGTGCTTTTGCTCCAGCCCGTTTGCGATACTTTTCCACCAGTACAGGCGGACCATCGTAGGGCGAATGCATGGCATTGAAAGCCACCTGGTAAAAGAAAGGCCGGTCATTGCTGCGGGCGGCCATCATGCGCTCGAACTCGCGGGCAAAAAGGTCCGTGGTGTAGCCGTCCTCACGGATGGTTTCTCCGTCGCGATGCCAGTCATACCAAAGACCGCGAGTCTTGCCGTTATAGGAAACCAGTGCGCCGTAGAGACCGTAGTGATGATCAAAACCCCGCTGGAGCGGTAATTGGCGTTGATACCAATTCCCAAGGTGCCATTTGCCGATGAGAGCGGTGTCATATCCGGCTTGCTTCAGCGCCTGGGCGAGCGTGCGCTCATCGGGCAGCATCCCCGCAATGTCGTTTCCGTGGGAGCGCTCCTCCATGCCGTTGCGAAACGGATACCTGCCAGTTAGAAATGCCGCTCGGGTTGGCGAACAGACCGAATGGACATAAAACTGCGAAAGGCGCGTGCCTTCCTTCGCGAGACGGTCGAGATTGGGCGTCTCGCATTGTCCACCGTTAAACCCGGGGTAGTTCCTAGGCATGTCATCCGCCAGAAAAACCACGATGTTGGGCTTCTTGTCTGGTGTCTTAAGTGCATCGGCGCCGTTCAACGCGGATGACGAAACTAACAGCAGGACGGGAACAAGAAATGAATTCAATCGCCCGTTCATTTAGCGCTTTGGTCTATTGGTACAACAGAACCTGCATCCTGGACAAAGCCATCCTGCAACTGTTTCCAGCGGGCGGCCATGTCACGCACGCGGTCCGGCTGTTCAGCGGCAAGATTGTGTTGTTCGCAACGGTCGGTCGCTAGGTCAAACAGTTCCCAAACATTCCGGTCTTCACTGGCTGAAACCAGCTTGTAGTCGCCCACACGGAGGGCGCGGTTTCCTTCGTGGTGGAAAAAAACGTAGTCGCGCCTGACGCTGCCATCTGTGGAAAACGACGAAACTAAGCTGGAGCCGGGTAGCGATGGCGAACCCGCCGCCGGAGCGGGTTTAACTCCAGCAAGTTCGAGCAGCGTGGGAACGAGGTCGGTAACGTGACCGACATCATGTCGCAGTTCCCCACGCGCGGAGATGCCTTGCGGCCAATGCACAATCAGAGGCGTCGAAATGCCGCCTTCGTGGGTCCAGACTTTGTGACGGCGGAACGGGGCATTGCCAGCGCTCGACCAACCGGGACCGAGGCAGAGAAAGGAATCCGCAGAACCGGGCACCGCAGTCCGATCATGGCCATCGCCGCGCACCATGATGGTGGCATCCGTACCGTTGTCGGAGAGGAAAAAGATCACGGTGTTTTCCCATTCACCCATTGCCCGGATCTGGTCCAGCACTCGACCAATTTCCCGATCCATGCGGTCAATCATCGCGGCGTGGATAGCCATCTTCTTGGCCTGATACTGCTGTTGCTCTTCGGTCAATTGCGTCCACGGTAGGGCGTGCTCGATCTCGCCGGGGCCGAGTTTGGTGAGCACACCCGGCTTAAAGTAACGCGGCTTGAAGGTCGGTTCGACCGGTGCCAGGCCACAATTGACAATCCCCAGTTTGCGTAAGGTCTGCCAACGCTCCTCGCGCACTTTGTCCCAGCCTTTGAGATAATGGTCACGGTAGCGGGCGATGTCTTCGGGTGGTGCCTGCAACGGGAAGTGCGGCACAGTAAAGGCCAGATAGGAAAAGAACGGTTGCCCAGCGTATTCCTCAGCGTGTTCCTTCAAACATCGGATCGAGTGATCGGCAAATGCGGTCGTGGTGTAATACCCGTCGCCCTTTGTCACTGGCGGCAACGGACGGTCGTCTTCGCGAGTTTTCTGGGGGTTGAAATTCCGGTCGTGGTCGGCAAGCTCATAGGAATGGTCGAATCCAGCATCGGCGACCGGTTTCGGAGTGCCGAAGACATGCCATTTGCCGGAATGATAGCTGCGATAGCCAGCGGGTTTGAGCAACTGTGGCAGGGTGCGCGTCCACGCCGGCAACCGGCCCTGCGGCGGATCCATGTGCAACTGTTGCGGATAGTGGCCGGTCAGCAACGCGCTGCGCGTCGGCCAGCAGCGGGCGGTGTTATAAAATTGCGTGAACCGCAGTCCCTTTGCTGCCAACCGGTCGAGGTTTGGCGTGGCGATGTCCGAACCGTAACAACCGAGGTCCGAGAAGCCGAGATCGTCGGCCATGATAATTAGGAAGTTGGTTTTCTGCTTTCCCGCGCCAACCGCGCCTAACGTGGCTGGCCAAGCTAGCAACAGAGCGGTGCAGATCGTGAAAAGCGACTTCAAAGTGGTTGTCGTGGTGGAGCGGATGAAGCGATGGTCAACGCGGCTTCGGAGGCACGGTGACTACGCCGATGTTATCCAGCCAGAGATTGTCCGTGGTGGTGCCGTAGAATCCGAGAGTCAAGGTTCCCGAATTGGTCATGGGCCTCTCGGGTCTGCATGTATTGCTCCTGCTTGTGTCGATCCAACCTCACTCCTTCTGCAACGGCACCTGTTTGGTGGTGCGCAAATATGCGATGAGATCACGGACTTCGTCGTTGGTTAGAGTTTTGAGCAAACCTTCGGGCATCATCGAAACGGGTGACTTCTCGAGAGACTGGATTTCGGATTTGGCGATGACGGTGTCTTGGCCGACGAGGCGGAGCGTCAGCTGCTGCGGGTCTTCGGCGGCGACGACGCCTGAGATGGTGCGACCGTCGCGGGTGGTGACGATCACGAGTTGATAGCTCTCCTGCATGACCTCGCTCGGGTTGATAATTTCGGTGAGGATATAGTCGAGGTTGGCGCGGTTTGAGCCGGTGAGGTCGGGGCCGACATTGCCGCCGGCACCATAAAGGGTGTGACAGGCGATGCAGGTGCGCTCAAAGATCGCTCGGCCATGACCAACGTTGGCTTTGGCCAGCGTATCGTTGGTGAGCAGGCGTTTGAAGTTTTCCATCTCTGTCTTCTTGTCAGCCGCGAGTTGCGTGATCGGTCCCCAAAACTCGACGAATGACGGACCGATGACGCGATAGAGCTGGCGTGCGGCGAAGGCGCTTACGTCGCTTTTGGGAATGGTGTTCTTCTTCATTTCGGCGACCAGGGCCTGCGCGGTGTTGCGCCGTGAAGAGAGAGTGAGAATGGCCTCGGATTTTTCCAGGGCGGAAAGCGTGGAGTAGATTTCAATCAGCTTGGGCCCAATTTTCGGATCATCAAATGCAGCCAGGGCTCGGATCGCATCGCGGCGCAAGGGGGCTTCATCGAGCAATGACAGCATCACCGGCAAAGCGGCGGCAACCGAGTCGCGGTTAAAGGCGAGGAGGATTTCGCGGCGGCGCTCAACCGGCGCGGCGCGGTCCTGGAGTATGGCGAGTTGCGCAGCCATGGCATCGGAATCGCCAAAGATCTGGCTGATTTGCGTAATCAGATTGCGGAGGTTGTCGTTGTTAGTCGCGGTGAGAGCAGCGACCGCGGCACTCCAGTTATTGGGTGGCCTCACGTTATTGCGACCGAAC
>CAYQBV010000274.1:0-6122 GCA_964415705.1 uncultured Chthoniobacter sp.
GGTTTCCGGCGAGGGCGCCGGAAACAGCACGCGAGGGCGCGTGCGCTCCCCTTCCCTCCCCGCGAGGGCGCACTTCCCCCTTCGTCATTCCGTCATTCCGTCATTCCGTCATTCGTCATTCGTCATTTTCGTCCTCTCCCGGTGCGCTTCTTCCTGGTCGATGAGCGTGAGGAAGACGCGCTCCAGCGCCCCACTTTCGCTGGAACGCGCGCGCAGCTCGGCCACGGTGCCGAGCGCGATGAGCCGCCCGTGATGAATGATCCCAATACGGTCGGCGACCTCCTCGGCGACGCTGAGTTGGTGCGTGGAGAGAAAGATCGTCATCCCCGCGCGGGCGCGCTCGCGGAACTCCTGCTTCACGATCCGCGCGTGGACGGGATCGAGCCCGACCATCGGCTCATCGATGATGAAAACGCGCGGGCCATGGAGCAGCGCGGAGGCGATGACGAGACGCTGGCGCGTGCCGTGGGAAAGGTTTTCGGTGAGTTCGTGCCGGTATTCGGTGAGGTGAAATTTCTCAAACAGCTCGCCCGTTTGCGCGGTGATGGTGGCGCGCTCCATCTCGTAAATGTCGCCGACGAAGCGCATAAATTCCGCGGCAGTGAGCTTGTCGTAGAGAAAGGGGAAATCGGGCACGTAGGCGAGTTGCGCCTTGGCTTTCTCCGGCTCGCGGTGGAGGTCGAAACCGCCGATCACCACAGTGCCGGACGCGGGGCGGAGCAGGCCCGCGAGCATCTTGATGGTGGTGGTTTTGCCAGCGGCGTTCGGGCCGAGAAAGGCGAAGAACTCGCCCGGTGCAATCTCGAGGTCGAGGCCATCCACGGCGCGCAGGGAGCCGAAGTTTTTCGTGAGCGAACGGGCGGAAATCATGGGTGGCAGGGCAGGGAGTAGCAGTGCCGGAGGGCCGGCGGCAATCCCAGCGGTGCGGGAGGCACGCTCAGGCGTCCGGGCGGACGGCGGTCGGGACCATGATGGCGTCGCGCATGCCGTGGAGGAGCTTTTTGTCCGCCGGACAAATGGTGGCGAGGGCGCCGCGGAGGGAGGCCTGGCCGTCGAGGACGAAGTAATACGGGCAGAGCCGGACGCGGCCTTTCATGGTGACGATCTGGCCGGTGGTGGGGTCGAGGTGCGGTTGCTCGACGAGCCGTCCTTTGTGGAAGCGCTGGAGGATGTGCGGGTGCGTGCCCGCCTCGGCGAGAGCGGCGTCGAGGGCGGCGCTCCATTCCGGGCCGGGCGTGTCCGAGCCGAGGACCACGCTGCGGCTGCCCCACGCGGTTTCGTGAAAGCCGCTGATTTTCAGGATCAGCTCGCGCTGTTTCTGCGAGAAGGCTTTCAGCTCCTCCCACGAATGGATGTCGAGTCCCGGGATGACGGCGTGCTGCGGGAGCGGCGTGGGGTCGAGAATCCACGTGTAGGGGATGACTTTTTGCAGCTCCAGAAAGTGCCGCTCGCTCAGTTCGCGCCGCCAGAACTCGCGCAGCGGGCGCATCCAGAAAAGGGCGAACCAGAGCTTCTCTTCGAGATACGGCTTGAAGGGCGGGGTGATGCGCGCAGTGTCGTCGGCGACAGCGCGCATGATGGCGGGCGCGGTGGGGATATTCGGCAGGTCGAAGTGCTCGAAGAAGCGGTAAAGCGTTTCTGGTTTCTGGTTTCTGGTTTCTGGTTGGTACGCTTCAGCGGGCTGCACGCGGATCGCGTCGGTGCTGAGGCGCGCGAGGTATTTCATCTCGGGTTTGTAGGTGGCGGCTTCCTGAGAAATGAGCACGGTTCCTGCGCCGCCGAGGATGGCGCGAAAGCCGTCGAGCATCCCGGTCGGGCCGCCGATGATGTCGTGGGTGCCGAACGCGGCGTAGGTGGCGTTGAGCCATTGGGTCAGGCCGATCCCGCCGGGGACGCTGTCCAGCTCGGCGATGGTGAAACCGTCGTCGGTGAGGACGAGGTCGGGGCGGATGATGAGCGGCGCATCGGCGCGGGTGGCCTTGCGGCGGCCAAAGGCGACGAGGTCGGGGGGTTTGCCGGCGTCGAGGTAGGCGGCGATCCAGGCGGGCTGCTTGCCGGCCACGGAACGGTGGTAAAGCTCATTGCAGGCGCGCTGAAAGAGGTTCAGGCGATGGCCGAGCTTTTCGAGCTGCTCGCCGAGCCGGGCATCGACGACGAACGGCTCCGGCGACATCAGCCAGTCTTTTTCCGCAAAAAGCCCCTCCGCGGGCTGGGCGGCGCGGAGGGCGGCGAGACGGTCGTGCGGCGTGGTCATGCGCCCGGATGATTTCGGGCGTGGCGAAAAAAGTCGATGCCTCGGATTTTCCCCCAGCCCCCGCCGGTGGGCGGCACGGGCGCTGCTTTCTTTTCCAGGCAGTCGCCGCCGCCCATGCCCGAATTTTTTCGCAACGCCCCGATTCAGCGCAAGCTGATGCTCATCATCCTGGGCAGCTATGCGGTGGCCTTGCTGATGACGGCGGCGGTCCATTCCAGCTTCCGCATTTTCTCCGCAATCAGCGACTTTGATCCTGCTGGCGCCGCGCGCTTCGACGGCGCGGCGCTGACCGTGATTCTGTCGATCTCCGCGCTGATCGCGTACGGGGTATCGCGGCGGCTTCAGGCGGCGATTTCGACACCGCTGCGGACGCTGGCGGAGACGGCGAAAAAAATCGCGCGGCAGAAAGATTACAGCGTCCGCGCGCAAAAGGTCTCCACCGACGAGGTGGGGCAATTGACCGATGCCTTCAACCAAATGATCGGCGAAATCCAGATTCACGACGGAGCCATGCGTCGGGAGATTGCGGACCGCATCCGCGTCGAACAGGACGTGGACAAGCTGCACCAGGAGGTGCTCGCCGCCACGCGCCAAGCCGGCATGGCGGAGGTCGCGACGGGCGTGCTGCACAATGTGGGCAACGTCCTGAACAGCGTGAATATCTCGACTTCGCTGCTGAACGAGCAGTTTGAGAAATCCCGCGCGGGCAATGTCTCCCGCATCGCCCAACTGCTGCGAAGCCACGCCGGTGATCTCGGCGACTTTATCACGAACGATCCCAAGGGCCGCGCGCTCCCCGAGTATCTCGCCGAACTCGGCCAGCGGCTCGACGCGGAGCGGGTGAAGATGCGCGCCGATCTTCAGGGGTTGGTGGCGAGCATCGAGCACATCAAGGAAATCGTGAACATGCAGCAGAGCTACGCGAAGCTCTCCGGTGAGACGGAATCCCTGCCCGTGCCGCAGCTCGTGGAGGATGCGCTGCGGATGAATGCTGCCGCTTTCACCCGCCACGGCGTGACGCTGCAGCGTGAATTTTCGCCCGTGCCCTACGTCTCTGTGGACAAGCACAAGGTGCTGCAAATCCTCACCAACCTGATGCGCAACGCGAAATACGCCGTGGACGAAACCACTCAGCAGCGAAAGCTCATCCGCGTGGGGATCGGGGTGGAAAGCACCGGCTTCGTGGCCGTCACGATCACCGACAACGGCGTGGGCATCCCGGCGGAAAATCTCACGCGCATTTTCCAGCACGGCTTCACCACGCGGAAGGAAGGCCACGGCTTCGGCCTGCACAGCGGCGCGCTGGCGGCCAAGGAAATGGGCGGCGCGCTGACCGTGCAGAGCGCCGGCCCCGGCTGCGGCGCCACTTTCACCCTCACGCTCCCGGTCGCGCACGACCTCGCAATCTCCGCCTCCACCAAAGTATGCAACCCGAAAATTCCGGTTCCAATCGCCGCATCCTGATCGTCGATGACAACGCGGCGATCCACGAGGACTTCCGCAAGATCCTCGCGCCGGAGACTGCCGGCACGCAGGCGATGGACAATCTCGAGGCGCTCATTTTTGGCGACGCCACGCCGGCGGTGCCGCGGACGAGCTTCGAGGTGAGCAGTGCCTACCAGGGCCAGGAGGCGCTGATCCTCGTGCGGGCGGCGCTCGCGGCGGGGCAGCCGTTTGCGATGGCGTTTGTGGACGTGCGGATGCCGCCCGGCTGGGATGGCATCGAGACGATCTCGCGGCTCTGGGCGGTGCAGCCGCAGTTGCAGATCGTGATCTGCACGGCCTACTCGGACTTTGGCTGGGACAGCATCACCGCGCGGCTCGGGGCGTCGGACAGCCTGGTGATTTTGAAAAAGCCGTTCGATCCCGTGGAGGCGCTGCAACTCGCCCACGCGCTGACGAACAAGTGGAACCTCGCCGCGCAGGCCGCGCTCCGGACGGATGAGCTGGAGCAGATGGTCGCTGCGCGGACCGCCGAGCTGGAGGCCGCGCAGGAGCAGCGCCGGCAGGCCTGCAAAATGGAGGCCGTCGGGCGGCTCGCTGCGGGCATCGCGCACGATTTCAATAACCTGCTGACCGTCATCCAGGGCTACGCCAGCCTGCAGCTCGCGCAGCTCCCGGCGGGTTCGGACGTGGCCGATTCCCTCACCCACATCTCCACCGCCGCCGACCGCGCAGCCAGCATTACGCGCCAGCTCCTCGCCTTTGGCCGGAAGCAGATCATGATGCCGCAGCTCATCGATCTGAACGCGCGCCTCACCGAGATGGAGCCCATCCTCCGGCCGCTGCTCGGCGCGCACATCACGCTGCGTTTCGACCTCGCGCCCGACCTGCCCGCGATCCACGCCGACGCCTCGAACCTCGATCAGATCATCCTCAATCTCACGCTGAACGCCCGCGACGCGCTGCCCTACGACGGCAACATCGTCATCCGGAGTTCGCTGGAAAACGTCACCCCCACCGACATTCCCACCACCGCCGACAACGCCGCGCCCGGCTCGCATGTGCGCATCACCGTGGCGGATACCGGCGTCGGCATGGATAAGGAAACGGCGCGGCATCTCTTCGAGCCGTTTTTTACGACAAAGGAAGTCGGCCAAGGCACCGGCATGGGCCTCGCCATGGTGCAGGGCATCGCCCAGCAGCACCGCGGCTGGATCTCCGTGGAGACCGCGCCGAAACGGGGCACTTCCTTTCACATCTACCTGCCCGTCGCCGCCGACAGCGTCGCTGCGCCGAAGCCGGCGGAGCTGGCGCCGGCGGAGCTCAATGGCAGCGGCACCGTGCTCATTGCGGAGGACGAAGAAGCGGTGAGCCTGCTCGCCTCCTGCACTTTTGAGGAGCATGGGTTCAAAGTGATCGCCGCCCCCAACGCCACCGAGGCGCTGCGGCTGTGGGACGCCCATGCCACGGATGTCGTCCTCCTTTTCACCGACATGGTGATGCCCGGCGGCATGTCCGGCTACGACCTCGCGCAGCAACTCCGCCAGCAGCGCCCCGGCCTGCCCGTCATCTTTTCCAGCGGTTACAGCCGGGAGCTGCTGACCGGTGGGATGGAGCTGCACGAGGGCGTGAACTATCTCCCGAAACCCTACCGCCCGGCGGACCTCTCCCGGATGATCGCGACGGCCTTTTCCGCGAAAGCGGTCGCGGCGGCGGCGTAGCACGGCATCCTTGACTCGCGGGAACCGGCCCGTAGGCTGCGCGCCACCCAATGCAGGGGAGCCGTTTTGGCTGAGAGGCGCGCGATTCACACCGCGCGCGACCCTTTGAACCTGAACCGGATAATGCCGGCGAAGGGAGCGGCGCTGAACTCGGCGCACATCAAAGGTTCTCAGCCGTGCCGCCGCCTGCGCGCACGGCTTTTTCTTTTCCTATGATCGCGACCAAAGACTCCATCGAACCGCACAGCACCGACCAACTCCCCGCCAGCACGCGGGTGTATGTGCCGGGTGAGCTTTATCCGGAGGTTCGGGTGCCGTTCCGCGAGATCGCTCTTTCGCCGACGAAGACCTTCAGCGGAGCGTTGGAGGAAAATGCTCCGGTGCGCGTCTATGACTGCTCGGGGCCGTGGGGCGATGCGGCTTTCACCGGCACCTCCGATGAAGGTCTGCCCACGCCGCGCGCCGCGTGGGTCGCCGCCCGCGCGGATGTGGAAGCCTACGACGGCCGCGAGGTGCTCCCGCAGGACAACGGCTACCTCAGCGGCAAACACGCTGAATACGCCAGCAAGGCCGAGCGCAATCGGCTCGTCGAATTTCCCGGGCTGAAAGGCCACCGCCGCCGCCCACTTCGCGCGAGCGCGGGGCATCGGGTCACGCAGCTTTGGTATGCGCGGCAGGGCATCATCACGCCGGAGATGGAATAC
>CAYQBV010000275.1:0-6088 GCA_964415705.1 uncultured Chthoniobacter sp.
CCGCCGCGAGCCGCACGCGCGGGAGCAGGTAGACGAGGATCTGCGCCACACAATCGCCGATGCCGCCTTCCGCCGTTCGCACGTGGATGTCCGGGGCGGCCGGCGCTTCATACGGCGCGTCGATGCCGGTGAATTGCTTGATCTCGCCGGCCCGCGCGCGGCGGTAGAGCTGCTTCGGATCGCGCTGCTCGCAGACCGCCAGCGGCGCGTCGATGAACACCTCGAAAAAATCGCACCCGCTCGCCGCGGCGATCGCGCGCGCTTTCGCCCGATCCTCGCGATACGGCGAGATGAAAGCGGTGATCGCCACCTGCCCGGACATCGCCAGCAACCGCGCGACCTCCGCGGTGCGTCGGATGTTTTCCGTCCGGTCGGCGGGCGAAAAGCCGAGGTCCGCGTTGAGCGCCCGCCGCAGGTTGTCGCCATCGAGCAGGAAGGCGTGGATGCCGCGCGCGAACAGTTCGCGCTCGACCTCGCGGGAGAGCGTGGACTTGCCCGAGCCGGAGAGGCCGGTGAGCCAAACGACACACCCCCGGTGGCCGGCGAGCGCCCAGCGTTGCTCCGCAGTGACGAGACCTTCGCTGACAAAGAGGTTTTTTTGATCGCTGCTCATGCGCGAAAGTCTTTGCCCAATGCGCTGCGTCTTTGGCAAGGCTGCGCTCGCCCTTTTCATGTCCGCATCGCATCACCCCTTTCACGTTCCAACCGCATGTGTGGCCTAGCGGGCTTCGCGGGCCGCGGTGAGCTCGGGGTGCTGCGGCGCATGACCGCCGCCATCGCGCACCGTGGGCCGGATGCGGACGGGCATTGGGCGGAGGAAAGTGCGGGCGTTTTCCTCGGCCATCGGCGGCTCTCGATCGTGGACCTTGGCGGCGGCGCGCAGCCCATGTGGACGCGCGACGGCCAGCTCGGCGTGACCTTCAACGGCGAAATCTACAACCACGCCGAACTCCGCGCGGAGCTGAAGGCGCGCGGGTGCGAGTTCACCACCGACCACAGCGACACCGAGGTGCTGCTCCACGGCTACCGCGAATGGGGCGAGAGTTTCGTCGAGCGGCTGAACGGGATGTGGGCCTTCGTGATCTACGACCGCGCACGGCGGCGGCTCTTCGGATCGCGCGACCGTTTTGGAAAAAAGCCGCTCTACTACTTCAAGGAAGGCGAGACTTTCGGCTTCGCGAGCGAGTTGCCCGCGCTGCTCCAGCATCCGAGCTGCCCGCGCGATCTCTCGCCGCTCTCGCTGAAAAAATACTTCGCCTACTGCTACATCCCCGCGCCGCGCTCGATCTACGAACGCGTGTGGAAACTGCCCGGCGGGCACTCGTTCACCTTCGACCTCGCGAGTCGGGAGCTGAAGACGTGGCGGTGGTGGGAGTTTGTTTTGGAAACTGGCGGCGCTGCTGTGGCCGGGGTCAGTGACCCCGGCTACAACGACGTCCTTTGTGAAGAAATCCGCGCCACCCTCGAACGCGCCGTCCAACGCCGGCTGATGTCCGACGTGCCGCTCGGCGTCTTCCTCAGCGGCGGCATCGACAGCTCGGCCATCGCCGCGCTCGCCGCGAAGCACGTCCCCGCCGGCCAGCTCAACACGTTTTCCATCGGCTTCAACGAGGCAAGCTTCGACGAGTCGGGCTACGCGCAGTTTGTCGCCGAGAGGCTCGGCACGCGGCATCGCAACGAAACGCTCGACCTCGACAAATCCACCGCGCTCCTCCCCGAGATCGTCGCGCGCCTCGACGAACCGCTCGGCGACGGCTCGCTCCTCCCGACGTATCTGCTTTCGCGCTTCACCCGCCAGCACGTTACCGTCGCGCTCGGCGGCGATGGCGGCGACGAACTCTTCGCCGGTTACGATCCCTTTCGCGCCCTGCGCGCCGCCGAGCTTTACGCGAAGCTCGTCCCGCGTCCCGTGCATCACGCCATCCGGCTGCTCGCCGCGCGCCTGCCCGTCTCGCATGAAAACGTGAGCTTCGATTTCAAAATCAAGCGCACCCTCATGGGCCTGAGCTCCCCGCCGAAACTCTGGAACGCCGTCTGGATGGGCGCGCTCGAACCCAGCGGGCTCGCCCAGCTTTTTCGCGAGCCGTGCGACGAGGAGGAGATTTACAGCGAAGCCATCGACGCCTGGGACCGCTGCGCCCAGACGAACCTCGTGGACCGCGCGCTCCAGTTTTTCACGAACGTCTATTTACCGGACAACATCCTCGCGAAAGTGGATCGCGCCTCGATGATGTGTTCGCTCGAAGCGCGCTCGCCTTTTCTCGACATCGAAGTCGTCGATCTCGCCCGTCGCATCCCGTGGCAGCTCAAGCTCCGTGGCGGCCAGACGAAGTGGATTTTGAAAAAGGCGCTCGCGCCGCTCCTCCCGCGCGAAATCATCGACCGCAAAAAGAAGGGCTTTGGCATGCCCATCGGCCGCTGGCTGCGCGAGGGAAAGTTCGACTTCGATCACGCGCAGAGTTTTCCGCACCTCGACGTCGCCTTCGCCGCGCGCCAGCACACCGCGCACCTGGCCGGCACGCGCGATGAGCGGCTTTTCCTCTGGAGCTACTGGCTGCTCGGCCAGTGGATGAAACGATGAGCCGTCCAATGCGAGTGCGCGCGGCCCGCGAGTTCCGGGGAGCACACGCGTCCCGCGTGTTGGCGAAGGCGTCCCGCCTTCGCGAACTTCCCGCGGCGAGGTCGGCAATAGCGGCGCACGCACTTTCCAAAGCGCAACCGGCGGGAAGTTCGTCGTGTCGGGACGACACGACCAGCACGCGAGACGCGCGCGCTCCCCGGAAAACCCGCTCGCCGCACCCATGAAAATCCTCGTCCTCTGCTACGAATACCCGCCGCTCGGCGGCGGCGGCGGGCGCGTGGCGCAGAGCATCGCCGCGGAGATGGTGAAACGCGGCCACGAAGTCCGCGTGCAGACCGCCGCGCTCGGCTGGCGCTCGGTGCGCGAGAGAATCGACGGCGTCGAAATCTTCCGCACCGCTAGCGGACGCCGCGCGCCCGACACCTGCCGTGTTCACGAGATGACCGCGTATTGCGCGACCAGCGTTTTCCCCACACTCCGCCACATCCGCCAGTGGCGGCCCGACGTGATCCACGCGCACTTCGCCATGCCCACCGGCCTGCTCGCCTGGGCCGTGCATCGCCTCACCGGCGTGCCCTACGTCCTCACCGCGCATCTCGGCGACGTGCCCGGAGGCGTGCCGGAGCAGACGGATGCGCTGTTCAAATTCATCGGCCCACTCGCTCGCCAGGTCTGGCACCGCGCCGCCGCCGCGACCGCGGTCAGTTCGTTCGTCCAGGAACTCGCCGAGCGCGCCTATGGGCGGAAGGTCGCGCGCATCGTGAACGGCATTGATCTCGGTGATATTTGTCCTCCACCTCCGCAGACATTGCCGATGCGACACCTCGTGTTTGCGGGCCGACTCAGTCCGCAAAAGCGTCCCGTCTTTCTCATATACGTCCTCGCCCGCGTGAAATACTCCAACTGGCGGCTGACGCTCATCGGCGACGGCCCACTCATGGCGGATGTCCGCGGGAGCGTCCGGCGGATGGGACTTGAGAATCGCGTCCAATGCACAGGCTGGCTGGAAGCCGCGGCCGTTCACGCCATCCTCCGCACCGCCGACATTTTGTGCATGCCGTCCACGTCCGAGGGCATGCCGGTCGCCGCAGTGGAAGCTCTAAAACACGGTCTCGCAATTGTCGCGAGCGACATTCCCGGCATGGCGGACGTGGTCGAAAATGGGATCAATGGCTACCTCATCCCGGTCGAGGAAATCGACGCCTTTTCGCACAAATTCGACTGGTTGCTGCAAAGCGACGAAACCCTCTTGGCAATGAAGCACGCGAGTTGGGAGAAGGCGCGCACCTTCGACCTCTCCCGCATCGCCGGGGAATACGAGCGGGTGCTGGCCGAAGCCAGCCGCGGCGGCCTCGCACAAAGGCACAAAGGACAAAGGACTTGAGTCGGTAAATTCTTCTTCGTGCCTTTGCGCCTTTGTGCGAGGCACATCGTCTTACCCGCATGAACCCCTACGCCCAACTCCGCCAGGAACTCGCCGCCGAGCCGCGAGCGTGGCTCATCACCGGCGTCGCGGGTTTCATCGGCTCGCATTTGCTCGAAGCCCTGCTGCGGCTCGATCAGCGCGTGGTCGGGCTGGATAACATCTCCACTGGCTCGCCGAAAAATCTCGCGGATGTCCAGGCGGGGGTCAGTCCGGAGCAGTGGGCGCATTTCAATTTTCTCGAAGGCTCCGTGGCCGACATGGGCGCGTGCCGCGAGGCGAGCAATCGGGTGGACTACATCTTGCATCACGCGGGTTTCATCTCCGTGCCGCTCTCCATCGAGGATCCGCTCGGCTGCCACGAGACGAACGTCACCGGCACGCTCAACCTGCTCGCCGCGGCGCGCGACAACCGGGTGCGGCGGGTGGTTTACGCGAGCAGCAGCGCGGTCTATGGCGACGATCCGCGCGCGACGAAAATCGAACCGCAGATCGGCCGGTCGCTGAGTCCGTATGGGGCGTCGAAGCTCATGGACGAGATCTACGCGCGCCAGTTTTTCGAGCACTACGGATTGGAAAATGTGGGGCTGCGCTACTTCAACGTCTTCGGGCCGCGGCAGAATCCGACCGGCGGCTACGCGGCGGTCATCCCGCAGTGGATCACCGCGCTGGTCCGCGGCGGCGAGTGCGTGATTCACGGCGACGGGGGGATCACGCGCGACTTTTGCCACGTGGCCAATGTGGTGCAGGCGAATCTGCTCGCCGCGACTTCCCGCAACCGCGCCGCGCTCGGCGAGGTCTTCAACGTGGCTCTCGGTGGCAGCACCACGTTGGCCGGGCTTTACGAGAGCATCGCGGCGCGGGTCGCCGCAGTGACCGGTATTCCCGCGAAACCGGTGCGCTACGGCCCGCCGCGCGCGGGCGACATCCAGCACAGCGCGGCGGACATCGCGGCGATCCGGCGCGGGTTGGATTTCGATCCGGAGGTGAGCGTGGATGAGGGGCTGGAGGAGACGGTGCGCTGGTATGCGGAGCAGGCGCGCGCGTGAATTCCGGGGAGCACACGCGTCCCGCGTGTTGGCGAAGGCGTCCCGCCTTCGCGAACTTTCGTTGAGCGTCAAATCCGGGACACGCGCGCCACGACTCCACGCGCCGTGGGAAGTTCGTCGTGTCGGGACGACACGACCAGCACGCGGGACGCGTGCGCTCCCCGGAGATCGTGTCCGCGCGGCTCGAAAAAATGGTGCTGCCAGTCCCGCTTTTCCTCTCCTAGTCTCCGCCGCATGTCCGACCTCTGGCACGCCCTGAAACCCGCCGCCCACGCCCAACTCACGACGCGCGACTATACCGCCAGCTCCCTCGCTGGCCGCCTCGCGACGAGCGGCGTGGAGGCGGGTGAGTTGATCGCGAAGCGTGGCGAGATCGACGCCGCGTGGATTCCCGGCGTCGAGATTTTTGGCCGCAAAATCCATCCCCAGCGGCACCGCGGATTCTTTGGCGAATTTGCCCGCATGGGCGACGGCGCGCTCGCCGCGATCGGCCTCTGGCCGCGGCAGTGGGCGACGGCGCGGATGTTTGCCGGCACGGCGAAAGGTTTCCACATTCACCCGCCGCACATCCCCGCCGACACGACCGCCGAGGCGTGGTTTGAGCGGCTCTTCTCGGCGGAGCCGCAAAACTTCGCGCTGCGTCCGTATGATCGCGAGCAGTGGGACGCGATGTTTTTCGTGCAGGGCAATGTGGAGATGATCCTCGTGGATGAACGCGCCGGGTTGCCGCGCCGAGTGATGCGTTTCCTCATCGAAGGCGACGACCAGCGCGGGCCGAACAACGCCGGGCTCGTCATCCCCGCCGGGGTCGCGCACGCGCTGCGGGCCGAGGGTTCGCGCGACGCGATCATGGTCTATGGCACGAGCACGGAGTTCGAGCCGACCTTCGAGGGGCGGATCGCCGACGGGATCGAGCGCGCCCCGCTGCCGCCGGAGTGGCAGCGGTATCTCGACGCAGGCTCGTAGCCGGGGGCGTGATGAAAAGCGCGTCCGCGATGGCGAGGTGAAGGGGAGCGCGGCCATCCTGGCCGCAGC
>CAYQBV010000276.1:0-6070 GCA_964415705.1 uncultured Chthoniobacter sp.
ATCGCCCGTGCCGGGGTAGCGGATCGCCAGCCCATTGTTACCCCCCGGCGGCAGCTTGAACTCCATGCGCGCCACGAAATCGATCAGCTCCTCATTCACATAGATCGTCCCGCCCTTGCCCTTCTTGCAGACGATTCCACCGTCCACCACCTCATACTGATCCACCGGCCCGGCCCAGCCCTCAAAGTCCTTCCCATTCCACGCCGCCTTGAAGCCGTCGCCGCCCTTGCTGGCCACGATCTTGTTGGCCTCCTCCGCCCCGATCTCGCGGAGGAAAACATTGCGCCAGCGAATTTCCCCGCCGTGCGTCTGCAACTGAATCGGCCCCCGCGCCGGCACCGGGGTCTTGCGGTCGTAGAAATTCTCCAGCAGCGCGTGATTCACCACCTGCTTCTCATTCAGCCACACGCTCACCCGCGAGCCCACCATCACGATGCGAAACTTATTCCACTCGCCGAACGGCTTGTCCGCCAGCACCAGCGGATCCTTCCCCGGCGTCCCCGGCGAATTATTCCACAGCCCGCCCGATCCCTTGTCCGCCCCATGCTTAAAATCCCCCTTGTTCGTGTGATCCCAGATCTGCACCTGCGGCACGCCGCGCAGATAGATGCCCGAGTCCGCGCGCGGCACCGTCTTGTATTCCACCAGCAGCTCGAAATTCCCGTAATCCTTCTCCGTCGTCGCGTAAGCGCCCTTGCCGTCATTGATCAGCTCCCCTCCCTCCACCCGCCAGTGCGCCCGCATCGTCTTTGTCCACTCCGCGATCTTCGCCGTCCGCTGCTCCTCCGGCAACGCCAACAGCGCCCGGTGATCGAACGTATCCCCGCCCCGCCAGCCCGTGAGATCCGTCCCATTGAAGAGCGCCGTGAACCCCTCCGGCGGCGGCGTTTCCGCCTGGGCGGTGTGGAGCGTGAAAAGGGCGGCGGCGAGGGCGAGGAGGGAGAGTTTCATGGAAGGGGGCGAGCGTTAACGGTTTTCGTCGCAGCGGTCAACCACCGGACCCGCAATGTCTTTGGCGTGATTTCTTCCCCATCATCCCACCCGGAGTTCAGCGGCGGGAGGGCTCGTTTCCGATGCTGGAGTGGGCGGCCTCACCACGGTCTCAGCGCGTGCCGCTTTCCTCCGCGATCAGCGAGACAAAGCGGTGCTGGAGGGTGCCGTCGGGCGCGGCCTGGCAGACCCACCATCCTTTGAGCGGGGAGCCGTCGCGGTTGCCGCGGATGCGGGCGCAGCAGCGGTTGACGATGAGTTCGGCGCGGTCGAGGCGCTGCTCGTTCAGGCCATGCCAGTGGCCGCTGAAGGTGGCGCGGAGGTTCAGTTTCCGCAGCCGGGCGAGCAGGTCGTCGGCATTGAGCGGACGCATGGCGACGCCGGCACCGAGCGGAAAGTGCGTGAAGGCGACGGTCGGCAAGGCGGCGTCGAGTTTCGGCAGCGCGGTGTCGAGCCAGGCGAGAGTGGCGTCGGAGATTTTCGTGCCGTCGAAGTCCGTGCCCTGCGTGCTGTCGAGCCCGAGGAACTGCCAGCCGCGGTGCTGAAAGGTGTAGTTCAGTTTACCGGGAAAGGCGGCGTCGTAGGCGGAGCGATCCTCGTGGGCGAGGTAGTCGTGGTTGCCCGGCACGGCGTGCAGCGGGACGCCGAGGCCGCCGAAGATTTCCCTCAGCGGCGCGTACTGGGCCGCGGTGCCGCGGTCAGCGAGGTCGCCCGCCATGAGACAGAACGCGGCGTCCGGCGCGCTCGCCTTCATGCGTGCGACCACGTTGCGGAAAAAAGGCGCGCACTCCGCGGTGGAAGAATGCAGGTCGTTGACCGCGATGAAGGTGAACGCCTGCGCGGCTTCCTCTGCCTGCGCGAACCGGCTCATGCCCAGCGCGAGGAGCGGCGCGGAAGCGAGGCGCAGGGCGTCGCGGCGCGTGAGGGCTTTCGGAGAAAGGGCGCGCGACATGAGCGGGTGCGGTCAGTATTTCGGCACGCTCGGGTCGATGTGGTCGGCCCACGCGAGGATGCCGCCTTCCACGTTCGTGAGTTTGCCAAAGCCGGCTTCCTGCAAAAGCATGAGCGCGCGGGCGGAGCGCGCGCCGCTTTTGCACTGGAGGACGATCTCGTCGGCGGAATCCAGCTCGCTCATGCGCGCGGCGAGCTGACCGAGCGGGATGAGCGTGGCACCGGGGATGCGGCAGATGTCCCACTCGTAGGGTTCCCGGACGTCGATCAGCTTGAACGCGTCGCCGCGATCGAGCTTCGCTTTCAACTCCTGCACGCTGATGTGCGGGACGTGCGCCTCGGCTTCCTCGGCGGCCTTGGCCTCCGGGATGCCGCAGAATTGGTCGTAGTCGATCAGTTCGGTGATCGTCGGATTGTCCGAGCACACCGGGCACTTCGGATCGCGGCGCAACCGGAACTCGCGGAACTTCATCTTCAACGCGTCGAACGCGATCATGCGCCCGATGAGCGGCTCGCCGATGCCGATGATGAGCTTCACGGCCTCGATGGCCTGCATCACGCCGATGATCCCTGGCAGCACGCCGAGCACGCCGCCTTCCGCGCAACTCGGCACCATGCCGGGCGGCGGCGGCTCGGGAAACATGCAGCGGTAGCACGGCCCGCCGAGGCACGGCGCAAAGACCGTGCATTGGCCGTCGAAGCGGAAAATCGAGCCGTAGATGTTCGGCTTTTTGAGAAAAACGGCAACGTCGTTTGAGCAGTAGCGCGTGGGGAAATTGTCGGTGCCGTCGATGATGATGTCGTAGGGTTCGGCGATCTGCCGCGCGTTTTCCGCGTTGAAAAAGGTGTCGTAAAGATCGACCTGCACGTTGGGATTGATCTCGCGGATGCGGTCCTTGGCGGAGTTCAGTTTCTTGCGGCCCACATCCTTCGTGCCGTGGAGGATTTGCCGCTGGAGATTGGAGAAATCCACCGTGTCGCCATCGACCAACCCCATCCGCCCGATGCCCGCCGCCGCGAGGTAGAGCGCGATCGGCGACCCCAACCCGCCCGTGCCGATGCAGAGCACGCTCGCCGCCTTGAGCCGCTTCTGCCCCTCGAGCGTGACCTCCGGCATGATGAGATGCCGCGAATAACGCGCGATCTCGTCGTTGCTGAATTCGATGCGCTCAAGGCGCGCGGAGTCGATGATGCTCGGTATAGCCATAGGAAAAAGGGAGCACACCATAACCACCGCCGCGCCTTCTTGCCAAGCGTCGCGCGTGACATAACCGGAATATCCGGAGCAGTCGCATCAAAATACCGGCCTCGGAAATTCTGAGATCTAGCAGATGCGAGGAGCCCTCAAAATCCTCGGGGGCCACATCGTTTCCGGAAAAAGCCCAGCTTTTCTATACTTTTGATCCGCTTGCCCTCTCGTCTATATGTCGCGGTCATCTGCGGTGCTCAGGAGGCGACCAGCCCCGGGGATTTCCGAAAAATTCACTCAATGCGAATTCCGACCTTGCGTGGCAAACAAAACATGTTAAAAATCTCCCCCCTACGAATTTGCAGGAAGGAAAATCGTCTTTCGGCAGATGTAGATATGCAGTCACGATCGCGCCGGGGGGACGGTTATTCCCGGGGCGATTTTTTTGCCCTCAAAATCCATTTTATTTAAACCCATGAAAGTAAGAGCATCAGTCAAGCGCCTTTGCGAAAGCTGCCGCATCGTGAAGCGAAAAAACGTAGTGCGCGTAATCTGCAAGAACGCGCGCCACAAGCAGCGGCAAGGTTAATAACATCTCAATATATGCCCCGACTCCTAGGTGTTGAAATTCCCGGCGACAAGCGAATCGAAGCCTCACTCCCATACATTTATGGAATTGGTCCGAGTACTGCGAAAAAAATCCTCGACCAAGCCAACATCAATCCGGACATGCGGGCGAAAGATCTGAGTGCGGAGCAACTCAATCAAATCATTCAGGCGATCACGGCGAGCAAGTTGCCCATCGAGGGTGATTTGCGCCGGGAATTGCAGTCCAATTTGAAGCGTCTTCAGGCGATCAATTGTTACCGTGGAATTCGGCATCGCCGCAGCTTGCCGGTTCGTGGCCAGCGAACCTCGACAAATGCTCGCACCCGGAAAGGGCCGCGCAAAACAGTTGGTGTGCAGCGCGCTAAGGAAGCTGCTAAACCAGCCGGAAAATAACAATTTACGACTATGCCTGACTCCAAAACACCATCTGCCGACGGAATTGCAGAATCGGTCGCTGCTGCTGCTGCCGCTGTGCCCGCACCGACCCCGGAAGCCGCACAAAAAGCACCGAAGCCAAAAGGCTCGAAGAAAAAGGACGCCGCCGCGACACCCGCTGAGCCCAAAAAGGAGGAAAATCTCTCGTTGGATCCGAATGCTGTCGTCGAACAGATCAAGATCATCAAGGCTAAGGGAAGCAAGAATGTTCACTCCGGAATTGCGCATGTGGTTGCCTCGTTCAATAACACGATCGTTACCATCACTGATATGAATGGCGCTTCGATCGGTTGGTCGAGTGGGGGAAAGTGTGGTTTTAAAGGCTCCCGCAAAAGCACTGCCTATGCAGCGCAGATGGTTGCTCAAGATGCGTGCCGACAGGCTATGGGGCACGGCTTAAAGGAGGTGGAAGTTCGCGTAAAGGGCCCCGGTGCGGGTCGCGAGTCTGCAGTTCGGGCAATTCAGGCAGTGGGGTTGGAAATCAGTGTAATCAAGGATGTAACACCTGTTCCTCACAATGGTTGCCGTCCACCGAAGCAGCGTAGGGTCTGAGTTCGGCTTCGCTTTTTTCAAAACTACTTAACAATTTCAACGATATGGCACGTTACACAGGCCCAAAATCCAAGATCAGCCGCCGTTTTGGCGTAGCACTCTTTGGCCCATCTAAAGCACTCGAACGTAAGAACTACGGCCCAGGAATGCACGGACCAAAAGGGTCGCGTCGGAAGCAGAGCGAGTATGCTGTGGCGCTTGGAGAGAAGCAAAAGCTGCGCTATCAGTATGGCGTGCTTGAGCGGCAATTTCGGCGCTACTTTCACATCGCCTCCACCAAACGCGGCGTAACTGGTGAGATTTTGCTCCAACTTCTCGAAACTCGCCTCGATAATGTGGTGTTTCGGCTTGGTTTTGCAAACTCCCGCAGCGGGGCTCGCCAGTTGGTCGCGCACGGCCACGTTCAGGTCAATGGTCGCAAGGTGGACGTTTCGTCTTTCAATGCGAAAACAGGCGACACCATTTCCATCAAAGATAAACCCCAGTCGCGCCGACTGGCCGCCAAGAATCTCGAGTTGACTCAGATAACGCCAGTGCCCGATTGGCTGAGTGTTGACAGAGACAATTTCAAAGGTGCTGTTTCGCGTATACCCACGCGTGAGGAGATTGCGCCGATTGTGAATGAGCAACTCATCGTCGAGCTATACTCGCGATAGTTTCGCCCAGAAAGTGGTCCCGGGCGCGAGGCGATTTATTGCTTTTCTTCCTCGGATTTGATCTGCTTCGATAACGGAATCTTCTATAGTATAGGCAGCCAAAGGCAGATGTCATAATTGAATAAATTTTCAATATTTTGGCGAAGTGATCTGCCTATACCCCACGTCGTAGACAGACAAAAATCATAGTGCATCCGGTGGGTTGTTTGTTTGCCGTCCTGGCGTGGGATATGCCTTGTTTCCCCGAACGCCTGCTGCGGCGAGCGGCGCGGTTTTTTTTGGTGGGATGGGCAGGCCCCCATCAGATTGGTTGGTCTGTTTGACGTAAGCGACCGCCCTAGTGTAGTGCGCTGCATTTAGCGAGGAGTATGGAGTTTGTGGCGAGCACGTTTGACTTTGGCAAGGATGTCGGAGGCGGACTGGCGTTGTAGTGGGCAAGATAGGCGGTGATGGATTCGATCAACTCGGGCACGCTGCGAAAGACTCCGCGTCGCCAACCGCCGGGTGGTCAGCTCCTGAAAGAAGCGCTCGACCATGTTGAGCCACGAGGCGCTCGTCGGGGTGAAGTGCAGATGAAACCGCGGGTGCTTGGCCAGCCATGCTTTGACCTTGGGATGTTTGTGCGTGGCATAGTGAGGTGCTCTAGATTTCTGGACCAAGAACCTACAGAATCGAAAACCCATGAATC
>CAYQBV010000277.1:0-3512 GCA_964415705.1 uncultured Chthoniobacter sp.
CCTCCAGAATCCGTGGCCCGGCAAGAAGGTCATCATTTCCAGCAAACAAAGCCAGACCCGCGAGATATCGGGCGACGTCTTGCGGCTACCGACGGTCGAAGGCGAGAGTCTGACGCTCACGCCGCAGGGGTGACTCCCCGGCAACATCATCTGAACTCAGAACCCACAACCAATCCCAACTTGAGAAATCGAATTTCACGCTGCTTTAACTCTCCAGAAGTCGAAACAAAGTGCAGCCAGTCGCAGCTCGCAAACCAACCAACACCCAAACCAATAACCCGCATGAAAACCATCCTTACCTCACTCCTCGCGGCCACGATACTCTGTGCTGCGGTCACGCACGTCCACGCCTGGCAGCCGGGCGGAACCGACTTGGATTCCGCAATCAAGAGCGGTGACTTCGGCGCCTATCTGACGAACGCCAGTGCCTGGCTCAATGAAAAAGCCCCGGCCAAGCTGGATGAAAAGACCGCGGCGGCGCTGCTCAAAGATCCGATCTTCCTGAGCGCACTCGACCAGCGGCAGCTCATCGCCAAGACCGGCGCGGACAAGCTCGCGGCCTTCGCCAAAGCGGACCCGGCCAATCAGGCGTTTCTGACCTGGCTGCTCAAGAATACGCCGGCGATGGAACTGTATTTGGAAGGCGCGGTGCCCATCGGTCTGGCAGCCCGGGAGGCGAACAACTACGCGCTCACCACTTCATCGCTGGAGATATGGAATAAGATCCTCAAAGCCGACCCGGACGCGAAAGACGGCCTGTATTTGAAAATGGCCATCGCCCTTGCGCTGGCTCCGCCGGCTCCCGGTGGCGCGGGCAGTGCCGATAAGTCGGATGACGCGATCTCACGTTACCAACACTACAAAACGGCCCATCAGAAAAAGGAACTCATGCCGAGTTTTGACCAGCTCACCGTGTGGGAATACACGAAAGTCCTTCCCTCGGGCGCCAGCAATGCCGACCTCACTTGGGCCAGGGAAATGGTCAATACGTTTCGGCCCGATCTGCGGATTGATGAAAGGGTGGTGGAAACGACGAGTCTGGTCTGGCGCAGGAACGCTCCTGAAAAATTCTACCCGAATGGGTATCAAAATTTCAAGAACGTGCTCTCAGGCGGCGGCAAGTGTGGCCCACGCTCATCTTATTCGGTGATGGTCTGCCGCGCCTTCGGCATCCCGGCTATCGGCGTCGGCCAGCCGGCTCATGCCTGCGTGGCTTACAAGTCGGCAAACCCGATGCTCGAGCCCCAGCCCGGCAGCGCGTGGAAGGTTGGCTTCGGCCGGGGATGGGAGGTGTCGAGACTCGAAGGTGGCACAGGGCCGGAGTTTCTGGCAGGCGTGGAGAAACGTTCCGATGCGGCGAAGTTTTCCGCCGTGGAGCATCTGCGCTGGCTGGCCAATGCATTGAGCGCCGCGGATCGCTCCGCTGCATTCATGGAAGTCGCGCGTAGGATCAATGACTCCATTGCCGCGGTGAAAACAGATCTCACGGCCTCCTTAAAGGCGGATGAAGCGGAGGCCGATCCCGGTGTGAAAGCGGCGGCACTCGGCAAATCGGCACAACCTGCCGTGAAGGCGACACTCACGAGCAATGCTCCGACAACCATCAAAGCGGCGGCTGGCATTCTGCTCGTGGATGCAGGTTCTTTTACGCAAACCGGCGGGAAGATCTCGTGGGGTGGACAGGCTCCCCATGTGTTGTCGCAGGACAGCTACGCGGGCGGCAAACAGATCTATTTCCAGCAGCAGATGGAGGAGCAATGGGCCGACTACACGCTCGAAGTGCCGACGGCTGGAAACTATCAAATCACCATGAAGGCGGCGTGCATCAACGACGACCAGCTTCTGGAGGTGTGCTCCGGCAGCACCGTGATCGCCTCGGTGCCAATCGCCAATACCTTCGGCTTGTGGGAGGAAACGAAGCCCGTCGAATTGAAGCTGGAGCGGGGAAAACAAACCCTGCGCGTCCAGACCCCCGTCGCAAACCACAAACGCGGCATCGCCTTGAAATCGTTTGAACTGAAAACGAAGGTGAACTGAAATGGTTTGGCTCCTGGTGTTCGCCTTGCTCGCTCCTGCGACGGTCGTTCTCGCGGCGGACGATGCCGATTCGTTCCTGCCTTCCGGGTCGTTGAACCTGAAACTGGCCGCGCCCATTGATAAGTGGGATGAGGCGGTCCCTTTGGGGAATGGATTGATGGGCGGACTGCTGTGGGGAAAGGACAGCACAATCCGGCTATCGTTGGATCGTGGCGATCTTTGGGACGTGCGCGTGCCGGAAGAGTTCAAAGGCGAGGATTGGACGTGGAAGACCATGCAACGGCTCGTGGCGGAGAAGAACCAGGCGGAGTTGTTCCGGCGATGGGAAAGGCCGTTCGGCTGGCCGTTTCCAACCAAGCTGCCGGGTGGCCGGCTCGAACTCGTGCTTGATCCCTCGCAACGTGCGGCGTCTTTCTCGCTCGATCTGGCCCGCGCCGTGGGGCTGGTCGATGTGGGCGGCGGCGGGCAAATCGAGGCCTTCTTCCACGCGTCCGCGCCGGTGGCGCTGATGCGGATCCCCGGACCTCCGCTCAAAGACTGGAGTCTGATTGCGCCGACTGCCGTGAAGAAACTCGGCTATCCTGCGGCGGAATCCGGTCAGGATGGCGATGCCAAATGGTTCGTTCAGAAGTCGATCACGGGGCTGTCCCACGCTGTCGTTGCCACCACGCGCCGTGACGGCGAGAGCACCTTGCTGGCCCTGACAATTCACCCCCAATATTCGTCCCTGTTTTGACTCTCCACGGTGCGGAGGGCGCGAAACCAATTTCCTTTAACCAACGAAAATGAAACGATGAACGTCCACCTGCCCAGAGGGTTGCGCGCCTCCGGTAGACCTGCGGACGGCGACAGAAACGCTCCCGCTCCTTGCCCCGTCGCCGGCCTCGCCGGAATCGCCACGCCGTGAGTTGTCCCGGTCATCACATCCCCATGCCTTGCACGCGCCGCGAATTCCTCGGGCGCGCGGGGGGCGGCGTCGGGGGCGTGGCGCTGGCGGCGATGCTCTCCCGGGAGTCGCAGGCCGCGGACGCGCTGGCCCTGCGGCTTCCGCATTTCCCGGCAAAGGCGACGCGGGTGATCGAGATTTTCTGCCCCGGTGGGCTGAGCCATGTGGATACGTGGGACTACAAACCGGAACTGGAAAAGGCTCACGGGCAGGACTTTGACGCGGAACTGGGGAAGCAAACCTTTGCGGGCGTTGGGGGGAAATTTGCGAAGAGTTTCTGGCCGTTCCGTCAGCACGGACAATCCGGCCGATGGATGAGCGATCTTTTTCCCAAGCTCGCCGCGCATGTGGACGAGATGGCGTTCATCCACTCCATGCAGAGCAAGACGGCGTTGCACGGGCCGGCCATGTTCATGATGAACAGCGGGTTTCAGCTCCCGGGTTTCCCGAGCATGGGCGCATGGGTGACCTACGGTCTCGGTAGCGAAAACGCCGACCTGCCGGCGTTTGTGGTGCTGCCGGATTCGCG
>CAYQBV010000277.1:3612-6067 GCA_964415705.1 uncultured Chthoniobacter sp.
CTCCAGCTTTCGGCACCCGACGCCGTGGACATCGCCCGGGAGAGCGAGGCCACCCGCGCGCTCTACGCGCTCGGCGATGAGAGCGCCGGGCCCTTTGGCCGCCAGTGCCTGCTCGCGCGCCGGCTGATCGAGCGTGGGGTGCGGTTCGTGCAAATTTATTGCGGGGCGGAAAACACCCAGGCGAAGAAGATCCGTCCGAACTGGGACAGCCACGAGGACATCGTGCGCGACCACGGCTACTGGGGGCGCGTGCTCGATTCTGGGGCGAGCGCACTGCTGGCGGATCTGAAGTCGAGGGGGCTGCTCGAATCGACGCTGGTGATCTGCACCTCGGAGTTCGGTCGGCAGCCGTTTATGCAGGGCAGGCAAAAGGGCCGCGATCACAATCCCGGCGGCTTCACCGCATGGATGGCGGGTGGGGGGATTCGCGGCGGGTCGGCCTTTGGCGCCAGCGATGAGTTCGGCCTGAAGGCCGCGGGAAAGCCGACCTATTGCTACGATCTCCACGCCACCGCGCTCCACCTGCTCGGCCTCGATCACGAGCGCGTGACCTTCTACCACAATGGGATCAAACGCCGCCTCACCGATGTGCATGGGCAGGTTATCCAGGAGATATGCGCGTGATTGGGGACGGCGACATTCTTGACGGCAAAGTGTCGTCGCAAAAAATCAGACGCCGCCGGGAGGGCGTGCCTTTGCCTTTCAGCCTCTTCTGCACGGTTCTGTTCCCAATCGTTCTGTCGTCCGCATCCGCAGTGGATTTTGCCAAGGATGTGAGGCCGATTCTGGAACGAAGTTGCCTCGGCTGTCACGGGCCGGAGAAGCAGAAGAGCGGCTACCGGCTGGATGTGCGCGAGATCGCGCTCCGCGGCGGCGACAGCGGCGATCGGGCCATCGTGCCCCATGATGCGAAGAAGAGTCCGCTCATCCGCTATGTCAGTGGCGAGGATGCGGAGACGGTGATGCCGCCGAAGAAGAGCGACAAGCCGCGGCTCACGGCGGCGGAGGTCGAGACGCTCCGCGCGTGGATTGATGCGGGGCCGTCATGGCCGGATGAATTCGCGGGCGCCAAGGATCCGAAGCCGCCCTGGTCGCTCACTCCTCTGGTGAAGCCCACCGTGCCGGGCGGGGCGGCAAATCCATTAGACGCGTTCATTTTCGCGAAACTGGCGGAGAAGAACCTCGCGCCATCGCCGGAGGCGGACCGGCGGACGCTCATCCGGCGGCTTTGCTATGATCTGACGGGACTGCCGCCAACGGCGGAGGAAGTGGAGACATTCGTCGCCGACCGGGACGCGCAAGCATACGAAAAGCTCGCCGAGCGCCTGCTTGCCTCCCCGCGCCACGGGGAGCGCTGGGCGCGGCACTGGCTCGATGTCGCCAATTACGCGGACACCCATGGAAATGATCACGACTACGCCCGGCCCAATGCGTGGCCATACCGCGATTACGTGATCCGCGCGTTCAACGACGACAAGCCCTACGCGAGGTTCGTGGAGGAGCAGGTGGCCGGCGACGCGCTTTTTCCCAACGACCCGCAGGCCACCGTGGCGCTTGGTTTTCTCGCGGCGGGGCCGTGGGATCAGACGCTGATGGTCGATGTGCGGGAGGATACCGTGGACCATCGCTCGGCGCAGAACCTCGATCGCGACGGCTTAGTGAGCACCGTGATGGGCACCTTCCAAAGTCTTACTGTCCACTGCGCGCGCTGTCATAATCACAAGTTCGACCCCGTCACGCAGCGCGAATACTACGCGCTCCAAGCCGTCTTTGCGGGCGTGGACCGGGCAGACCGGCCGTTCGATGCGGATGCTCGCACGCAGGCGGAGCGCCGGCGGCTTTTGCAAGAGAAGCGCGCGCTGGAGAATCGCGACACGGCGCTTTTGGACTCAGCGGCAGTCGCGCGCAAAGTGGCGGCTTGGGAGGATGCGCTGGCCCAGCGAGAAAAAGGGTGGGCGCCGTTTGACATTGTGAGCGTCGATTCGACCGGCGGCGCGGAGTTCACCCGTCAGGCCGATGGTTCGTGGTTCGTCAGCGGCAAGCGGCCCGAGCGCGACACCTACATCGTTACCGCGCGTCGGCGGGCGGGAAAGCTGGGAGCGGTGCGGCTGGAAGTGTTGCCCGATGACCGCTTGCCCAAGCGGGGGCCGGGGCGTTGGGACAATGGCAATTTTCACCTCTCCGAATTCCGCGCATTCGCTGCGCGGGATGGCACCGCTGAAGCCGTTAGGCCGCTGGGGTTTGCGCGCGCCTCCGCCGACCACGACGAAGGCCCCGCGATTTCCGCCGCCCAGGCGATTGATGGAAATGAGAAGACGCCGTGGGGGGTGCATCCGCGCTCTGGCGAACCGCATGAGGCGATCTTCGTGGTCAAGGAGCCGGCGGAGTTTGGAGAGGGCACGATATTTACGCTACGGCTGGAGTTTCAAGACGGAGCGTCGGGGCATGGGATCGG
>CAYQBV010000278.1:0-6062 GCA_964415705.1 uncultured Chthoniobacter sp.
TGCCGCTGATCAGCGTGCCGGTGTGGCAAAACGGGATGCCGCAATCCATGCAGCGCGCGCCTTGCGTGCGGAGTTTGTCCTCCGGCATGTGCAGATGAAATTCCTGCCAGTCGCGGGCGCGTTCCAGCGGCGCGCGGTCAGCGGGAATTTCGCGGAGATATTCGATGAAGCCGGTTGGTTTTCCCATGAGTGTGTCGTTGAAAAATTACTTACCGAGTTTTTCCCAATCTTTCGGATCAATGCCAGCCTGACTGATGATCTGTTTCACCAATGACCAGTCGATGTCACCGCGATGAGGATTGGGTATCGTGATCCGGCGGCTGCCTTTGGTCATCACCATGTGCGAGCCGCCCGGATACGGACCTTCCCAGCCAGCCAAGCGAAGTTTGCGTATAAGATCACGGCGGCTAATCGGTTTCGGCATACTCCGGCTCCGACTCCACGTTGATGTCGATGCCCGCCACCGCCGGCAACGTGTGCCCGAAGCGCAGACCAACCGCGATCCAAGATTCCAGTGCGCCGCGCAAATCCTCGCGTGTTTCTTCCAAGGTCGCGCCCTCGCCCCACGCACCCTGGCAACTTGGGATGGAACCGAAAAAACGTCCACTTTCCATCAGTTCATAATGGGCTTCGCGCAATGCGGCTTGGATGTACTCGGTCAGCATGGCGTCAGTGTAGTGGCTTCGCGGCGGTTGGCATTTTGTTTTCTTACCCGCCCCCGATGCGCGCGACGTCGCGGGCGTTGGCCTCGAAGGCGGCGTTGAGGGCGGCGTCGCCGCTGAGGCCGTCGGCCTGGGCTTTGGCGAGCGCCTGGAGCACGCGCTTGTAGTCCTTGGGCATGACCTTCACGAACTTCGGCACCATTTCTTCCCAGAGCGCGAGGACCTTGAAAGCCTTCTGGCTCTTGGTGAGATCGGCGTGGCGCTTGATGAGCTGGCGCAGTTCCTCGGCCTCGGCGGCTTCGACTTTTTCGAGCCCGACCATCTGCTGGTTGCAGCGCGTGGCGAAGTCGCCCGCTTCGTCGAGGACGTAGGCCACGCCCCCGCTCATGCCGGCGGCGAAGTTCCGTCCGGTCGCCCCGAGCACGACGACTCGGCCGCCGGTCATGTATTCGCAACCGTGATCGCCGACGCCTTCGACGACGGTGTCCACGCCAGAGTTCCGGACCGCGAAACGCTCGCCCGCCATGCCGCGAATGAAGACTTCGCCCATCGTCGCACCATAGAGCGCGACGTTGCCGATGATGATGTTGTCCTCCGCGACAAACGTGGATGCCGCGGGCGGGTAGATGATGATCCGTCCGCCGCTGAGGCCCTTGCCGACGTAGTCGTTGGCGTCGCCTTCGAGTTCGATGGTCACGCCCTTCGGGACGAAAGCGCCGAGGCTCTGGCCGGCACTGCCTTCAAACCGCAGATGCACGGTTCCGTCGGGCAGACCCTGCGGATGGCGCTTGGTGATCTCGTTGCCGAGAATCGTGCCGACGACGCGGTTGGTGTTTTTGATCGGCAGGTTCACGCTGACTTTTTCGCCGCGCTCGAGGGCGGGCTGGCAACGGCCGAGCAGGTCCGTGATGTCGAGCGCCTTGTCGAGGCCGTGGTCCTGGATGTTGGTGCAGTAGCGGCCGACTTCGGGGCCGGTGACTGGCGAGTAGAGGAGCTTCGAGAGGTCGATGCCTTTGGCTTTCCAATGCCCGACGGCGTGCTTCGGCTCGAGGGCGTCGGTGCGTCCGACCATTTCATTGATCGTGCGGAAACCAAGCTGGGCCATGATCTCGCGGACTTCCTGCGCGATGAACTTCATGAAGTTCACGGTGTGCTCGGGGTCGCCGGTGAAGTTTTTGCGCAGCACCGGATCCTGCGTGGCGACGCCGACCGGGCAGGTATTCAGGTGGCAGACGCGCATCATGATGCAGCCGAGCGTGACGAGCGGCGCGGTGGCGAAACCAAACTCTTCGGCACCGAGCAGCGCGGCGATGACCACGTCGCGGCCGGTCTTGAGCTGGCCGTCCGTCTCGACCACGATGCGGGAGCGGAGGTTGTTCAGCACGAGCGTCTGGTGCGTCTCGGCGAGGCCGAGTTCCCAAGGCAGTCCGGCGTGTTTGATCGAAGTCTGCGGCGAGGCGCCGGTGCCGCCGTCGAAGCCCGCGATCAGCACCACGTCGGCGTGGGCTTTGGCCACGCCGGCGGCAATCGTGCCGACGCCAACCTCGCTGACCAGCTTCACGCTGATGCGCGCGGCGCGGTTCGCGTTTTTCAAATCGTGGATCAGCTCGGAGAGATCCTCGATCGAGTAGATGTCGTGGTGCGGCGGCGGCGAAATGAGGCCGACGCCGGGCGTCGAGTAGCGCACTTTCGCGATCCACGGATACACCTTCGCGCCGGGAAGCTGGCCGCCTTCGCCGGGCTTCGCGCCTTGCGCCATCTTGATTTGCAGCTCGCGGGCCTGCGTGAGGTAGAGGCTGGTCACACCGAACCGCCCGGACGCGACCTGCTTGATCGCGCTGTTCTTCGAGTCACCGCGGTCGTTCGTCCAGGTGTAGCGCGCGGGGTCTTCGCCGCCCTCACCGGTGTTCGATTTTCCGCCGATGCGGTTCATGGCGATGGCCAGCGCCTCGTGGGCTTCGCTGGAGATCGAGCCGTAGCTCATCGCGCCGGTTTTGAAGCGCCCGAGAATCGCCTCCACCGAATCGACTTCCTCGATCGGCACGGGCGTGCGCTTTTTGAAATCAAGCAGACCGCGCAGAGTGAAATGCGTTTTCCCCTGCTCGTTCACCAGCGCGGAGTATTGCTTGAAGGTCTCAAAATTCCCAGTGCGCACCGCTTTTTGCAGCGTGTGGATGACCTGCGGGCTGAAAAGGTGCCCCTCGCCTTCCTTGCGCCACTGGTAGTCGCCGCCCGCTTCGAGCGTCTGGCCGTTGACCTGCCGGTCCGGGAAAGCGTGGCTGTGGCGGACCAGCACTTCGCTCACGATGGCCGCGAGGTCCGCGCCTTCGATCCGCGTCGCCGTGCCCGTGAAGTAACGGTCCACGACCATCTGGTTCAGCCCCACGCACTCGAAAATCTGCGCGCCGCGATAGCTCTGGATCGTCGAGATGCCGATCTTCGACGCGACCTTCACGATGCCTTTGGTCGCCGCCTTCACGAAGTTTTTGCACGCGGCTTTGTGATCCACGCCCACGAGCAGCCCCTGGCGGATCATGTCGTCGAGCGTCTCAAAGGCGAGATACGGATTGATCGCCCCGCAGCCGTAGCCGATGAGCGTGGAAAAGTGGTGCACCTCGCGCGGCTCGCCGGATTCCAGCACGAGGCCGACGCAGGTGCGTTGGCCCTCGCGGATCAGATGGTGATGCAGCCCGGCCACCGCGAGCAGCGGAGGAATGGCCGCGCTCTCCTTGTTCACGCCGCGGTCACTGAGGATGAGGATGTTCACGCCCGCGGCGATCGAGCGATCGGCCTGCGCGCAGATTTCCGCCATCGCCTTTTCCAGACCGGCCGCGCCGAGTTTCGGGTCGAAAAGCGTCGGGATCGTCACCGCCTTGAACGCGCCCTCGGCGACGTGCTTGAGCTTCGCCAGCTCCTCGTTCGTGAGGATCGGGGATTTCAGCTCGATGAGGTGGCAGCTCTCCGGCGTGGGCTGAAGCAGGTTGCCCTCGCTGCCGATGGTCGTCTCGGCGGAGGTCACGATCTCCTCGCGGATGCAGTCAATGGGCGGATTCGTGACCTGCGCGAAGAGTTGCTTGAAGTAGTCGTAGAGCAGCTTCGATTTGTTCGAGAGCACCGCCAGAGGGATGTCCGTGCCCATTGAGCCCGTCGCCTCCACGCCGTCCTTGGCCATCGGCATCAGCAGCATGCGCTGGTCTTCAAAAGTGTAACCAAAGGCCTGCTGCTGCTGGAGTACGTTCGCGTGCGGCGGTAGCGGAATCTCCGGCGCGTCCTTGACCTTCGCGAGATCGACCATCTGCTCGTTGATCCACTGGCGATACGGCTGTTCGCCGGCGATGCGATTTTTGATCTCGTCGTCCGCGATGATCCGCCCGGCGACCATGTCCACGAGGAACATGCGGCCCGGCTGGAGGCGGCCCTTGATCGCGATCCGCTCCGGCGCGATCGGCAACACGCCGGCCTCCGAGCCCATGATCACGAGGTCATCCTTCGTCACGTAGTAGCGCGAGGGGCGCAGGCCGTTGCGGTCGAGCGTCGCGCCGATCATCGTGCCATCGGTGAAAACGACCGACGCCGGGCCGTCCCACGGTTCCATCAGGCAGGAGTGGTATTCGTAGAACGCCTTCTTTTCGTCGCTCATCGACTCGTGCCCCGCCCACGGCTCCGGGATCATCATCATCATCGCGTGCGGCAGCGAGCGGCCGCCCATGACGAGCAGCTCAAACACATTGTCGAACATCGCCGAGTCCGACCCGCTCGTGTTCACGATCGGCAGGATCTTCGGCAGATCGTCGCCGAAAAGCTCGCTCGCCAGCAGCCCCTGCCGCGCCTTCATCCAGTTCACGTTGCCCCGCAGCGTGTTGATCTCGCCGTTGTGCGCGATGTAGCGGTACGGGTGCGACCGCTCCCAGCTCGGGAAGGTATTCGTCGAAAACCGCGAGTGCACCAGCGCCAGCGCCGTGTCGAGATCGGGATCGGCCAGATCTTTGAAATAAGGCCCGAGCTGCATCGTATTCAGCATCCCTTTGTAAATGACCGTGCGGCACGAGAGGCTCGCCGCGTACCAAAAATCGTCCGCCTTCGCCGTGCGGATTTCCCCGTGGGCACGTTTGCGGATGATGTAGAGCTGGCGCTCGAAGGCCTGCTCGTCCGCGCAGTTCGCGCCGCGGGCGACGAACACTTGCCGCATGAACGGCTCGGCCCGCAGCGCCGTCGCCCCGAGCGAGGAATTGTCCGTTGGCAGATCCCGCCAGCCCAGCACCCTCTGCCCCTGTTCGGTCACGATTTTTTCAAAAAGTCGCGCGCTTTCCGCCCGCTCCGCCGCATCCGGCGACGAGAAAAACATCCCCACGCCATACTGCCCCGCCTCCGGCAGCGCGATGCCCTCGACCCCCGCGACCTTTCGCAAAAACTTGTGCGGCACCTGAATCAAAATGCCCGCGCCGTCACCCGTGTTCACCTCGCACCCGCACGCCCCGCGATGATCGAGATTCACCAGGATCGTCAGTGCCTGCTCCACGATCTCGTGCGAACGCTTTCCTTTCATTTGGCAAACAAACCCGACGCCGCACGCGTCATGTTCAAACTGCGGATCGTAAAGTCCCTGCTTTTCGGGAAAACCTTGGTTGGTCATTGTATGGTGTGGCGTCTTGGAAAAAGTGCGCGTGTTAGATCGTGGAGAGGGAGCCGCAGGTCAAGCGAATCGGCCGCCGGAAAGCACAGGAATTTTCCGCGTCCGCGCGCGGCGTACCGAGGCACCGTTTGGTGCGCTCCCGAGAATTCCGTAAACCCTGCCGGCAATCGCTCTCCCTGAAGCGGAGACGCCTACAATTTCCCCGCGATGAACTGCTCCAGCTTCACGATGTCGGCGGCGAATTTGCGGATGCCCTCGGCGGTCTTTTCCGTAGCCATGGCGTCGTCATTCAGCAGATAGCGGAAGGCCTTTTCGTTGATTTCGAGGCGCGGGACGTTTGCGGCCTGCGCGGCGGCGGCGTCGAGTTTCCGGGTGAGCGGCTCGTCGCTGGCGGCGAGTTTGGCAAGGAGGTCGGGGCTGATCGTCAGGAGGTCGCAGCCCGCCAGTTCCACGATCTGCGAGACATTGCGGAAACTGGCTCCCATGACCTCGGTCCCGTGGCCGAACTTCTTGTAGTAGTTAAAGATCGTCGTCACGGACTGCACGCCGGGGTCCTCTGCACCGGTGTAATCGCGCTTCATCGCCGCCTTGAACCAATCGTAAATCCGCCCGACGAACGGCGAGACCAGCTGCGCGCCGGCCTCGGCGCAAGCCACCGCCTGGACGAGCGAAAAAAGGAGCGTGAGGTTGCAGTGGATGCCTTCCTTTTCCAGCACCTCGGCGGCGCGGATCCCCTCCCACGTGGACGCGATCTTGATCAGGATGCG
>CAYQBV010000279.1:0-2278 GCA_964415705.1 uncultured Chthoniobacter sp.
GCGCGCAGGGCGTGCGCGGTGAGGTCGGGCGCGCTGCGATCAAAAGGCAGCGCGCCCCAGCCGCGGCAGAAAGTCGGGATGCCGCCGTCGCCGTTTTGCAGATCGAGCAGCCAGCGCACGCCCGCGAGCCCGGCGGCGCGCGTGGGGCCATCGACGGTGCCGAGCGCGAGCAGGGCGAGGAGCGCGCCGGCGGTGTCGTCGGCATCGGGCACGCCGCCGGGCAGGTCGGTCCACGCCCAACCGCCCGGCGCGGCGTGGGTGGAGGGATGCTCGGTGCGGTACTGCTGGCCGAGCAGCCACGCGCGCAGGGTCAGCCGTTGCTCGGGCGAAAGCGCACCCGGCTGGGCGGCGAGCGCCTCGATGGCGAGCGTGGTCACCCACGTCGCGAGATTCGTGTCGATCGCCCAGCTCCCATCCGCCCGCGCCGAGGCGCGCAGAAACTCCGCGCCTTTCCGCGCCACGGGATGTTCCGCGAGGCCCATCGACGCAAGGCTCATGGTCACGAAACTCGTCAGCGGCACGGCTTCGAGGAAGCCGCCGTTTTCCGGCTGGATGGACGCCAGCACGCGCAGCGTCCGCGCCCGCGTGCACTCGCGGAGGAAGTGGGTGAGCGGGTTCCGCGTCGGGCGGTGATGATGGATCGTCTGCCCGATGGCGATGAGCGCCGGCAGCGCGTAGCTGACCACCGGCAGCCGCAGCGTGCCGAAAACCTGGTGCGGCAGCGCCGCCAACTCGAAGGGCAGCGCCATGACGTGCTCCCAGCCGATGCGTCCGCCGAGCGCGAGGGTCATCAGGATCGGCACGGAAAAGGTGCGGTCCTTGCCGTAGCGCGCGGCGATGGCGGCGGCGAGTGCGCATGCGCTGGTGCGGGTTCCGGGGGGAGCGCACGCGCCCTCGCGTGTCGGCCGAGGCGCCCTCGCCTCGGCCACGAGGCCCGCAGCTTGCGACGCGTCATCACGGGTTTCGGCGAGGGCGCCGAAACCAACACGCGAGGGCGCGTGCGCTCCCCGTTCCAACCATGCGCGCGCGGACTGCACGACTTCCGCAAACTCCCCATCCGCCCGCGCCGCGCCAAATGCCGCCCAGCAGAGCGCCGTGGTGCTGATGTTGCTTTTGCTCTGCACCGTGTCGCCCCAGCCGCCGTCCGCGTTTTGCGTCCGCGCCAGCCACCCGAGCCCGCGGCGAATCATGTCCTCATCAGCTTCCCGCCCGAGCTGCGCCAGCGCCACCACCGCCGTCGCCGTCGAGAGCGCACTGCTCGAAAGCTCGCCCACCCAATGCCCGTCCGCCGTCAGTTCCCCGAGCAGCGCCGCCGTCGCCAGACCGAGCGCCACCGGCACGTCTTCGCTTTTCACTAAGCGAGCTTGTCCTGCTCCCGTTTCCGCGCCGGCAGGATCGCGCAGGCGTCCTTGCAGCCAAAGACGCGACTGAAGAGCAGCCGGTGCCGGCTCACCCAGCGGTAGATGATTTCCGCGAGAAAAATGACGCCTGGAATCCACAGAAACAGCGCCACCGGGACGAGCAGCGGCAAGCGCATCCCGACAAACCGAATCGCCCGCGCACCCCGATGGATGCGGCCTTCCGGGGTGACGCAATGGATCGCCTCGAGCAAATCCTCGCGCCCGATCTGCGGCGCGATTTCTGCCGCGCGCGGATCGGACAGCGGCACCAGCGCGAGGGCGTTGCGCCAGTCCAGCCAGGTCAGCACTTTCATCTGGAAAGTGCAGAGCGGGCACTCGTTGTCGTAGAGCACACAATGCTTCGTCATGTCCGCATGCTAGCGGCCGCGCGCCACTTCTCCACCGGCATTCTTTCGGAAAACTTCTCACAAAGAGAGCCCCGCCAGCGTTGCTCCCGAAAGCCGATTCGGGGTCGCCAAAATGTGACGGAAACCGCCTTGCCACGAACCTGGCTTTTCGTTTTGCCGCGACCCATGAATACCCGTGGGAAATACCCGAAGGGATTGGCCGGGGAAGTTTCGCTCCGCCTCCTCTTTGCCGGCGCAGTCCGCTGCGGAGGTTTGTATCTTTTCAGTCGGCCAAAGCCCGCGCCGCCCGTGGTCGAGGATCCTCCCGCGCTGCCCGCAACCCAGGCACCGGCGCCAGCTATCGTGCAGCAAGCTCCCGCGCCAGGGATACCGCCGCCGACCGAACCGGTCGCAAATAAGGCAGCCCGCCTGCGGTTGGAAAAATTCCCGAACTCCGCGTGCAAGCGGTGGCGGGGACTTCGCAAAAACGTTCCGGCAGTTCGTCCTACATGAAGGAGCAGACCAGCAAAC
>CAYQBV010000279.1:2378-6054 GCA_964415705.1 uncultured Chthoniobacter sp.
ACTTCGCAAAAACGTTCCGGCAGTTCGTCCTACATGAAGGAGCAGACCAGCAAACGTGACCAAGGAGTTGCTCGACTTTCAAACGAACGGCCCGGAACTCGTGACCCATTGCAAGGCGCATCCCGAAAAGCGCGCCGGGTTGCTCCGGCTCACGGCCGCCGCAAAATTTCCCGCAAAGTTCAACTGACCGTTACAGCTCCCGGACTTCGATCCACGTGGTCAGTGGTTCAGCGGTGGGGCCGGGACGGGCGGTGATGGTGTGGCGGCCGGCGCGGAGTTGGGCGCGGTCGCCGTCGATGGGGAGGGAGTCGCTGGACCAGGCGGTGGGGCTGGCGGACGCGGCGCGCAGCGGGATCCACTGGCTGTGCAGCGGGAGATCGGGGTCGAGGAAATAGGTCGCGCCGGGTGGCGGCTGGAGGATGCGCGGGGCGTGGGGCTCGGGGCTGGCGGCGACGAGGGTGCCGAGGCTGTTTTGTGCGCTGGCGAGCCAGGGGAAATACTCGGGCGGCAGGCGGACCGCGCCGCTGGCGTCGTAGTCGGAGGCGCGCTCCGGTTCGGGGGAACGGAGGAATTTCTCGAAGACCGCGCCGGGGCGGCCGGGTGCAACCTCGCGGCCGGTCAGCGGGTGGACGGTGCAGGTGCGGATGGCCGGCGGTGTCGCAAACCAAGTGGTGCCGGCGGTGCGGTGCAGGTGCTCGAAAATCTCGTGCATCGCCGGAGCCGCGCCGGTCACGCCGGTGATGCCGCGCATCGGCTGGCCGTCGGGATTGCCGACCCACACGGCGACGGTGAACTCGGGCGTGTAGCCGACGGCCCAGTTGTCGCGGTAGTCGGAGCTGGTGCCGGTTTTGCACGCGACGGGAAAGTCGAACGCGAGGTGCGAGGTGAGACCGAAGGACGCGGCGCGGGCGGAGTTGTCGGCGAGCACGTCGGCGACGAGAAACGCGGCGCGGGAGTCGAAGACGCGGCGGTCCGGTGGCGCGGTGCCGGGCTCGCGGACCAGCAGGCGGAACGGGCGGAAGGCGCCGAGCCGCGCGAGGGTGGCGTAGGCGTTGGCGAGTTCGAGCAGGCGGACCTCGCCGTTGCCGAGCGTGAGGCCGAGGCCGTAGTACTCGGCGGGATGATCGAGCGTGGTGATGCCGCACTGCCGGAGCGCGTGCTGCAGCGTCGCGGGGCCGCCGGCGAGTTCCAGCGCGCGGATGGCGGCGACGTTGAGCGAATTGCCGAGCGCCTGGCGCAGGCTGACCGGGCCGTAAAAGCGGTGGTTGTAATTGTTCGGGCGGTAGAGGCCGTCCGGTGTGGTGAAGGAGGTCGGCACATCGGGCACGATGGTCGCCGGTTCCGCGCCGCGTTCGAGCGCGAGGAGGTAGCTGAAAGGTTTCACCGCCGAGCCGGGCGAGCGCACCATCCACGCCCCATTGATCTGCCCCGCGCCCGCCTCGAAATAGTCGCCCGCACCGGCCAGCGCGAGGACCTCGCCGGTCACGTTGTCGAGCACCACGGCCGCACCGCCGCGGGCATTTTTGTCGGCGATCTGCGCGAGGTTTTCGGTCAGGCATTGCTCGACGAAGCGGTTCAAATTCAGGTCCAGCGTCGTGCGGATCACGCCGCCCGCCGGAGCAATTAGACCGCGCCGCTGGAGCAGCAGATCGACAAAGTGCGGTGCCGCGAACGCGCGTCCCGCCGGGCAGAGAACGAGCGGTTCCGCCGCGGCGCGGGCGAGCGCGTCGGGAGCGAGCACGCCATTGGCCGCCATCCTCCCCAGCACCCACTGCTGCCGCGCCCGCGCCGCCGCGAAATCCGCGCGCGGATTCAGCCGCCCCGGCGCGCGCGGCAACCCGGCGAGGAATGCGGCCTCGGCGGCGCTGAGATCGGACGGCGGCTTGGCAAAGTAGTGCCGACTCGCGGCGGCGATGCCGGTCTGGAGGTTCCCGTATTCCAGCCGGTTCAGGTATTCGGTGAGGATGCGGTCCTTGCTCCAGCGCCGCTCCAGGCACAGCGCCAGCCAGATTTCCGCGAACTTGCGCCCGATGGTGCGCGGCGCGGGCGCGGCGAGCTTGATGAGCTGCTGGCTGATCGTCGAAGCACCGGTGGTGGGCGTCTTCCTCAGCGCCGCATTGCGGAGGGCGCGGCCCGTGGCGAGGACGTCCACGCCGGTGTGTTCGCGAAAGCGTTTGTCCTCCGCGCTGAGCGTGGCGGCGATGAGGGCGGGCGCGATTTCCGCGAGCGGGCAGCGCCGGGAGTAGCGGCGTTCCTCCACGAGCATCAGCCGCAGCGGCTGGCCGTTGCGGTCGAGAAACTCCGCACTCTCCGGCGGCTCGCTTGCCAGCGCCGGCGGCAGTGGCGTGAAGCGCAGCGCGAAAAAGATCGTGACGCCCCCGACGACGATCGCGCCCGCGGTGCGGCGGAGACGGCGGAAGAACGTAGCGCAAGCCTCCGGCTGGGGCCGAGCGCGTTCCACAAGCCGGAGGCTGGCGCTACCTTGCGGCCTGCGCCTCATCACTTCGCCGCACGGCTGGTGAGTTTCGCGGTGTCGCTCAGCCCGAAGCGTTCCGGGCGGTACATCTCCTCCACTTTCGTCGCCGGTGCCATGACCGTGCCTGCCGTCCGCACGCGCGCGAGGTAGCTGAAAGTGTAAGCGCCTGCGGGCAGGTGATCGCAGAAATAGAGCACGCGATCCGCGCGGACTTCGCGGTAATCCGCGCGCCAGAAATCCCGGACGTCAGCCGCGCGTTGTTGCGTGCGGAACTCCGGATTCACCGCCTCCAAAATCGCCGGCAGCGGATCGTCAATCGCCACGAAGTGCCCCGGCCGCGGCGTCGCCACGCGCAGCGTCACGACCACGCGGTCGCCCACCTGCAAGTCGGCCGCTTCCGCGAGCGAGCCGTCGGCGGCGATCTTGCGGTAGCTGCGCGCAACAGCGTAGCCGCGATCCTGCCGCGGCTGCTCCGCGACCGGCGGACGCGCGACAAAGCGGGCCTCGCCGTAGAGCGGCGCGCGTTTTGGATTCTCGACCGAGAGCGGCCCCGGCGGGAGGCCGGCGTGGTAGTCGAGGCGTGTCGTTTCGGTGAACTGCTTCTTCGTGAGCTGGAACACCGCGGGCCGGCCGTTTTGCACCAGCGTGCCGCTGACCGGCTTCACCTCGCGCTCCACGAGCGCGAAGTATTGCGAGAGCGCGAGCAGCGCCCACGCGTTTTCCTGCGTGGTCCGCCAGTGGCCGCCTCGGCGCGAACCGAGCAGTTCCGCGGTCAGCCGCCCGACTTCCTTCGACTTGGGTTTGCAGCGCGTCCACGCCATCAGGCTCACGGCGCGTTCCCGCGCGACGCTGCCAAACCACGACGCGTCCTCCGGCGCGGGGAGCGCGGGGTTGAGCAGCCCTTCGGCAAAGGCGGGTGCGCCCTTGGATTCGAGGATCGCCAGTGCGAGCAGCGCGCGGCCTTCGCGGGTCATCTCGCTGCGCCGGGCGGCGAGTTTTTCGGAGTAGGCCGGCTCCGCGTTGCCGCTGCGCGCGAGGGCGAAAACGACGAGCGCCCGCAGATCGAGTTCGCTGCCGTCGCGGAGTTTGTCCACGTCGCGCAATTCCTTGCCGAGATACCCGACCAGTTTCGGCCAGCCGGCGGGCAGCGGAAAATCCTGCTTCGCGAGTTCCTCCAGCGCCACCGCGGCCCAGGCGCTG
>CAYQBV010000280.1:0-6039 GCA_964415705.1 uncultured Chthoniobacter sp.
CGCTGCTGGCTTTCAAGGAGTCGGTGATTCAGCCCATTGCGCTGCCACCGGAGGCGTGGCAGCCGGAGCGCTGGCCGTGGGTGCTGGACGCGCATATCGCGGCGGCGAAAGCGAAGCTCGCCCCGGCGGAGGCGGCGCTCGCGAAAGCGCATGAGAAACTCGCGGAGGCGGAAAAAAAGGAGCCGGACGCCGCAGCCAGCCAGGCCGCCGCCGTGGCCGGGGCGGAGGTGAAAGTGGCGACTCTGGCGATCGAGGTGGCGCGGGCCGGGCTGGCGAGTGTCGAGCGGCGGGCGGCGGCGCTGCGGGCCTCGTGGGCGAATGCCGGAGACGCGGGCGACGCCGCGACTGCCGCCGCCAAGGCGGAGCGGGAAGCGACCGCGGCCACCGCGCGTCACAAGGTCGCCGATGCCGAGCTGCGCCTGCTCCGCGCGGCGGCGGACAAACGCGGCGCGCTGGAGCAGGAGGTGAAAAAGGCCGGCGAGGCGCTGGCGAAAGCGGAGAAGGCGCTCGCGGAGTCGTCGGCCAAATACTCGCCGTTGGTGCCCGCCGGCGCGCAGTGGTCGCCAACCCGTTTCCTCGACTCGACGAAGGATGACGCGGTGGTGAAGTTTCCCGCGCAGAGCAGCGGACGCCGCCGGGCGCTGGCGGAGTGGATCACCGATGCGCGCAATCCGCTCACGGCGCGCGTGGCCGTGAACCACATCTGGACGCGGCACATGGGCACGCCGCTGGTGGCGAACGTATTTGATTTCGGAAGGAAAAGCGCAGCCCCGGACAACCCCGAATTGCTGGACTGGCTGGCCTCGGAACTCGTCGAGAGCGGGTGGAGCATGAAGCACCTGCACCGGCTCATTGTGACCTCCGCGACCTACCGGATGAGTTCGTCGCTGGCGGGCGGCGAGGCCAGCGCGGCGAAGGATCCGGACAACCGCTTCTGGTGGCGGCGCACCCCGATTCGCCTCGAATCGCAGGCCATCCGCGACTCGCTGCTCGCGCTCTCCGGCTCGCTGGATCCCACGCTGGGCGGACCGCCGGTTTTGCCCGCCAATCAGGCGGCGTCGAAGCGGCGCAGCCTCTACTTTTTCCACTCGAACAATGAGCGGAACCTTTTCCTCAGCACGTTCGACGAGGCGGAGGTGAAGGAGTGCTACCGCCGCGAGCAGAGCATCGTCCCGCAGCAGGCGCTGGCGCTGACGAACAGCCCGCTCGTCCGCGAGGCCGCGCCGAAGATCGCCGCGCTCCTCGCGTTGGCGGACGAGCCCGCGTTTGTGCGCCGGGCCTTTGCCGTGCTCCTCGGCATCAGCGCCAGCGACGCCGAGGTGGCGGCGAGCGCAGGCGCGCTGGAGGCGTGGCGCAAACTTCCCAACTCGACGCCCGAAAGCGCCCGCGGCAATTTCATCAAGGCGCTGATCAACCACAACGACTTCGTCACCCTCCGATGAACCCCGCACACTATTCCCGCCGCACTTTTCTCGCCGACATGGGCATGGGCTTCACCGGCCTCGCGCTCGGCGCGATCCTCCAGCGCGAGGCGCGCGCGACCGGCCCGGCGTGGACGCCGCCGGATGGGCTGCCGCATTTTGCGCCGAAGGCGAAGCGCGTGATCTGGCTCTTTATGAATGGCGGGGTGAGCCACATGGAGAGCTTCGATCCGAAGCCGATGCTGACGAAATATGGCGGCAAGACCATCGCCGAGACGCCCTTTGCCGGCGTGCAGGATCCCGCGAAGCTGGCCATCGAGCGTCTCATCGTGCCCGACGCCAACGGCAACCAGCGCAACAAGCTTTACCCGCTGCAAGTCGGTTTCCAGAAACACGGGCAGAGCGGCCTGGAGGTCAGCGATTGGTTCCCGCACATCGCGCGCAGCGCCGACCGCCTCGCGGTGGTGCGCTCGATGTGGACGACGGACAGCAATCACATGGCGCAGACGCAGTTTCACACCGGACGAAACGGCCTCGACGGGGAGTTTCCCACGCTGGGCGCGTGGGTCGATTACGGGCTGGGTTCGCTCAATGAAAACCTCCCGCAATTCATCTCCATCGGCACCCGCGAGTATTGGAACAAAAAAGACGGACTGTATCTCGGCCCGCGGCACGATGCCGTGCCGCTGCGCATCGACCCGGCCAACCCGCTCGACTTTGGGAAAGCCGAGAGCGGCGTAGCGGCGGACGCGCAGACGGTGGGCCGGGAACTGACCCGGCAGCTCAACACCCTCCGCGGCGTGGAGTATCCCGGCGACCCGGCGCTCGCCGCGCGCATCGCCTCCTACGAACTCGCCGCGCGGATGCAGCTCTCGGTGCCCGAGGTGCTGGATTTTTCCAAGGAAACGGAGGCGACGAAAGCGCTCTACGGGCTGGATCGGCCGCACTGCCGCGAATTCGGCACGCAGTTGCTCGCGGCGCGGCGGCTCGCCGAGCGCGGCGTGCGGTTCATCCAGATTCAGCACGGCGGCGGAGGCGCGGGACAATGGGACGCGCACAGCGGACTCAAAGCCAACCACGCCAAGAACGCGCTGGCCGTGGATCAGCCCGTCGGCGCGCTGCTGGAGGATCTCGAGCAGCGCGGACTGCTCGACGACACGCTCGTGGTTTTCGCCACGGAGTTTGGCCGCACGCCCGGTTCGCAAGGCTCCGATGGCCGCGACCACCACATCTACGGTTTCAGCGTGTGGATGGCCGGCGGCGGGCTGAAAGGCGGCGTCGTGCACGGTGCGACCGACGAGATCGGCTTCCACGCCGTCGAGAACCGCCAC
Source organism: uncultured Chthoniobacter sp. (assembly GCA_964415705.1). Lineage (GTDB taxonomy): Bacteria > Verrucomicrobiota > Verrucomicrobiia > Chthoniobacterales > Chthoniobacteraceae > Chthoniobacter. The sequence goes on from CAYQBV010000280.1 coordinate 2,753, forward strand.
TACGTGACGGACATCCACGCGACGATCCTGCAGCAGTTGGGCCTCGACTCCCGCAAACTCGAAGTCCCTGGCCGCAAACGGCTGGAGATCGATCATGGCCGGCCGATCACCGACATCATCGCGTGAGCCTCGGACCCAAAAACGGGATGCGTAGCGGAAGGCCAGCACCGCTGAGAGACACGCTGCGCGTCCGTCCCGAGGCGGATCCCCGTTCTGACCGTCCACGGTGTGGCGGGCGCGCGAGCAAATTCTTGCGGCCGCAGCCATTCTGCCCACCTCCTCCCCGTCTCTGCTAAGAGCGGGTGCCAGACGACAATGCATACCAGGAGCAGACCTCCCGCGACGGTGATCGGCCTCATGGCTTTGCTCATCTCCAGTGGCTTTTCCGCCGAGCCTCCGAAGGCGGAGCCCGCCAATCCAGTCGTGCGATTCACGACGGAGCCTGGCCATCCTTGGACTCCGCCCTTCGGGCTGGATCGAGTGGGGCGGCCGTTCGACGCGGTTGTTGAAGCCCCTGATGGAGTCCAACCAGACGCGGAATATTCGGTTGTAGGCTACCGGGACGGCAGGGAAACTGGCCGGCGTGCAGTCAAAGTCATGGATCCGAGCAGGAAGCGGTATGGGTGGGACAAATCGAAACTCCCATGGTTTGGCCGGGTCACTTTGGATGATTGGCCGTCAGAAGTGGCGCTCGTTGTCAGGACGCAGGCCCAGGCCGCGGCGGTCGAGATTGCCCGCGTCGCGGTGAACCCGCCGATGTTTGAAGCCGAGGCGCTGGCGCGTCCGGATCGGGTCATCCATCCCGTGGACCTCGGGACCATTCTAGTTCCCAATGGTTCCCTGCTCCTCGGCGGCGGGCAGCGCGCGACGGTCATGGTGGCTGCCTTGAACCGCGGCGCTGGCATTGCCGGTGCGCGGGTGAGCGCCTGGTATGAATCCACACCTGCGGAAAAAATTCATGCCGACCTGGCACTGGTCCGTGGCAACAAGGCCCAGGCAGAACTGGCCATCGGGCCGCATGCGGGGACGGCAGGGCAGGATAGGCTGTGGGTGGCGATTACGGACGGAGACGGAAAGGAACTTTGGAAGAAGGTGATCCCGGTGATGGTGGTCGCGAAGCCGCCCGCTGTTCCCCGGTTTGGCGCGGTGGAAACCAAGTTGCGATATGACGGACGGATTCCCACCCGTCTGGCGCCGGAGGGCATCAAATACCAAGAGGGCTGGGACCCGAAGCTCAACGACGTGGTGGTATTCTTCCCCAATGGCGCGCGTTTCGTCCTCTGGAGGGGAGCTTCATACTGCCCGTTTTGGGCCAGCCGTTCCAATACGGGCCTCTGCTACGAGTGGGCCGAGATCAACGGAGCAAAACATCAGGTCGGCAGGCAGGACTGCGTCGAGCCCTTGCAAGACAAGGAGTTGCGCTACGGCCGGGTGAGGATTGTCGAATCCACGCCCGCGCGGGTTCATGTGCGCTGGGACTACCAGTCCTGTGATTTGGAATACCGGGTTTGGGGTGAATTTGCCTCCGAGGATTATTACTTTTACCCCGACGGATTCGGCACTCGGGTGATGACGGTGACCTCGCGTAAGGGGAGCCCGCTGGAGAATCAGGAGTTCATCATCCTCCTGCCCCAGTCCGCCTACCCGCTGGATTATCTGCCGACGGCGGCCGTCGATCTGATCTGGCCGGAAGGGAAGGCCACATTCCGGTTTCCCTGCCGTCCGGGCGTTGACGGCCAGGAGGATCAATGGGCGGGGCTCAAGGCGACTGGCAAGGAGGTGGCCTTGCTTCATCGCCTCCGATTTGGAAAGGACGAGCCGCTGGCCGCGATTCAATACAGTCCAATGGGAAGCCGGCACGATCTGCCGGGATATCGACCCATGGATGACCGGGGTGCTGAAGTCACTCAGATGTATTGGGGGCACCACTGGCCATTGAGTCGCGGCTATCCCACGGGTTGGACGATCAGCGACCGCGTCCATGAGACGCCGGGTCATGTCGCCGCCTACCACTCCGGCAGCCCCAAGCCGCTTCGCGAGCAGACCGCTCCCCTGCAAAACGCCCTAGGAGAAACCCACGAGATGACCCGCCAGACCTTCTTCTGGCTGATCGGCGCCACCGACGCCGACGACGCTGGATTGCGACAGTGGATGCAAAGCATCAACCAGCCTCCCGGGATCAAGCTTTCGGGTGCCCGGCAGGACACCGAATTGTCAGCTCCCGAACGCCGCGCGCTGTGTCTGGTGGCGGAGGCTGGGACCGTCAAGATCACGATCAATCCGGAAGGACGGTGTCTGAATCCCGTATTTGAAATCCGCAACGCCCCCAAGAAGCTCAGGCGGGTCAGCCTTGCCGGCACCGAGTTGACCCCAGATCGTTATGCCTGGGACGGCAAAACTTTTTGGTTGAGCGCGACGATTGAACAACCGTCGGTGCTCCAGTTGGAATTCGCCGAGCCAGAATAGCATGCACGACCGGAGGACAGAGTGCGGCGGACGCGAAAGCCAATTTCCTAACGCCGGCATAATTGGTTCAAAGATTCCGTAGTGGCAGACCTTAGATCGTGTGACCCGATGATCCGATCCTCAATGACGCTCTTGGTCGTCTGCGCGCTGGCCTTTGCAGGGCTCGCGGGGGCCGTGCGTGCGGCGGCTGACCTGGAGCATTGGGCGTTTCGCCCTCCGGCGAAAACCGCTCCGCCCCCCGTCAAGGAACCGACTTGGGCCAAGACGGACGTCGATCGTTTCATTCTCGCGAAACTGGACGCCGCCGGGCTCCGGCCGTCGAACCCCGCCGACCCGCGCACCCTGATCCGCCGGATGAGCTTCGATGTCACGGGTCTTCCGCCGTCGCCGGATGAAGTCGCCGCCTTTGAAAAAGCCGCCGCCACCGATGTCGATGCCGCCGTGGGAGCGCTGATGGAGCGCCTGCTCGCGAGTCCGCGTTACGGCGAGCGATGGGGACGCCACTGGCTGGATGTCGCGCGGTATTCCGATACCAAGGGATACGTTTACACCCGTGAAGAGCGGAAGTTTCCCCACGCCAACGCCTATCGCCAATGGGTCATCCGGGCGTTCAATGAGGACCTGGCTTACGATCGCTTTTTGGAGCTGCAAATCGCCGCAGACCAGCTCGTGGCGGTGGATTCCCCGGACCTCGCCGCCATGGGATTCCTCACCGTCGGGCGGCGTTTCATCGGGGTGACGCACGATATTATTGACGACCGGATCGATGTGGTCACGCGCGGTGCCATGGGGCTCACCGTGCAGTGTGCGCGCTGCCACGA
>CAYQBV010000281.1:0-6003 GCA_964415705.1 uncultured Chthoniobacter sp.
CCTCTACGCAGGAGATCCGCTGAGGAAGATCGCCGAGCGCGACGGGGAGGCTATCCGTGAGAAGGCGAGCCGACTGATCGAGAAGTGCCAACTGAGCCAGCCGGGTGACCCGACGAGTAGCGCGATCGGTTACCCACTGGCGCCCTCATAGCCCCGGATGTGCAGATTTCCCGCATCCGGTTCTTTCGATGGAAGATTCGCTATTCCACTGTCTTCGCAGCAGCCTCCCGCTGCTTCCTCGTCCACTCCGAGAAGAACCGTGAAAGTGCCAGCAACGCCGCACCAACGCCGACGAATATCACCCGCTCCAACCAGCGGGGTCACGGCGACGGCTCCTCGGTTTCCTCGACGGTGGGGTGCTGCAACTCGGGGCGCGACTTCGCCCATGCACCGGCCCGCTTCTCACGGGCGACCTTCTCCAATTCCGCAAGGCTGGCGATGCTTGAAGCGCTATGGCGTGCGATGTTTCCGGCTGAAGGCACGAACCCTTAAGGCGAACAATGTTTGAACAAACGGACAGCTCAGATTGGATGAAGCTCGATGTCGAGCGCGAGTGTCTGCACATCACCGATCGGCTTCGGCAGATTCTCTCTCAAGATCTCAAACGCCGGGGCTTGGTCGTCGGACTTTCCGGGGGCATCGACAGCTCGGTGACTGCGGCGCTGGCGGTCAAGGCGCTGGGGCGCGAGCGGGTGTTTGGCTTGTTGATGCCGGAGCGGCATTCCGATTCGGACACGCTCAACTTGAGCCGTTCCGTCGCGGAGACCTTCGGCATCGGGTACGCTCATGAAGACATCAGCGGCATCCTCGAGTCGGTCGGTTTTTACCGGCGGTATGACGACGCGGTGCGGGAAGTGATTCCCGAGTATGGCGCGGGATGGAAATCCAAGATCGCCATCCAGCACGCCACGAAAGCGACCGGTTACAATTTCTTTTCGCTGGTCGCGGAGTCGCCGTCCGGCGTGGTGACCCGGCAACGGTTGCCGCTGCGGGCTTACCTCGGCATTGTCGCCGCGACGAACTTCAAACAGCGCGCCAGGAAGATGCTGGAGTATTATCACGCCGACCGGCTCAACTTCGCTGTGGGCGGCACTCCGAACCGGCTCGAGCACGATCAGGGGTTTTTCGTCAAGAACGGCGACGGATCCGCCGATGTGAAACCCATTGCTCACCTTTACAAGACGCAGGTTTACCGGCTCGCCGAGTATCTCGGCGTGCCCGAGACGATTCGCCGGCGTCCCCCGACCACGGACACCTACGGGCTGGCGCAGGGTCAGGATGAGTTTTACTTCCTCCTACCGTACCGCCAGATGGACCATTGCCTGTTTGGCAAGAACCACGGGCTTTCCATCGAGGAAACGGCCCGCGCCGCTGGGCTGCCCGTCGAGGAGGTTCAACGGGTCTGGATCGATATCGATCGCAAACGCACGGCCACCCGGTATCATCACCTGCCTCCGGTCCTGGTCGATGATGTCGCGGAAGTAAAATTCTAGCGGCGGAAATACACCATCACTTACTTTTTATATGAATGACATACGCGAAAAAGTCCGGGCTTTCATCGTTGAACATTTTCTGTTCGGCCAAGGCACTGATCTGAAAGACCACACCTCTTTCCTGGAAAAGGGCATCATCGATTCCACTGGCGTGCTCGAGTTGATAATGTTCCTCGAGCAGACCTTTTCCATCAAGATTGATGCCGATGAAACGCTTCCCGATAACCTCGACTCCATTGACGTCATCTGTGTTTTCGTGGAGACCAAGTGCCAGGTGACCGTCAAGACTTAGTTCACTGGCCCCTTCCTCGGCGGCTCCGGCCATTTGCTTCCATGTTGGTTCAGGACTTTCTCTCCCGCGCCGAGGCGCAATGGCCGGAGCGGACCGCGCTCGTTTGCGGCGGGAAGCGATATACTTTCCGGCAACTCGAAGGAATGGCCAATCGGGTGGCCCATGCCCTCGTGGCGCGCGGCGTGCAACACGGCGACCGGGTCGCCATCTTCCTGCCGAATTGCGTCGAGGCCGTGGCCGGAATCTTGGGCGTATTGAAGGCGGGTGGAGTTTTCGTGATGGTTAATCCCACGACCAAGCGCGAGAAGCTGGAATACATCCTCAAGGACTGCACGGCCGTCGCCATTCTGGCGGACGCGGAGGCCGCGGTGGGCGAAACCAGTCCCCTCAGGAACTCCGCATTTTCCGCATTGAAGTTTGCTTTGCTTCGCGAAAAGTCAGGTGGGTCGATAGGTTCGGTGGTGGGCGCTTCGACATTTGGCGCGGTTCAGTCTGAATTTCCGGACACAGCCCCGGAACGGCGCAACATTGATCTCGATCTGGCCTGCCTGATTTACACCTCCGGCAGTACCGGCGAACCGAAGGGCGTGATGTGCGACCACAGCAACGTGGTCTTTGTCACCGAATCAATCGTCGAGTACCTCCGCAATGATCAAGCGGATGTCGTCTTGAGCGTATTGCCGCTCTCCTTCAGCTACGGCCTGTATCAATTAATGGCTTCGCTGCGCAGCGGCGCCATGCTCGTGCTCGAGGATTCGTTGGCCTTTCCGGCGGCGATTCTCAAGCGCATGGCCGTTGAGAAGGTCACCGGGTTTGCCGGCGTGCCCACCGCCTACGCCATCCTGCTGGGCCTGGACTTGAGGGCGTTCGACTTGTCCTCGCTCCGATACATGACCAACGCCGCCGCGGCTCTGCCGGTGGACCACATCCGGCGGCTGCGCGAGCAGTTCCCCAACGTCGCGCTTTACCTGATGCACGGCCTGACTGAAGTCGCGCGCACGGTTTTTCTTCCTCCCGAACAGGTCGAGGCCCGGCCCTCGTCCGTCGGTCACGCCATTCCCGGCACGGAAGTCTGGCTCGAAGACGAACACGGCCGCCGGGTCGAGCCGGGTGAGGTCGGAGAAATGGTCGTGCGCGGACGCCACGTCATGCGCGGCTATTGGAACAATCCCGCAGCCACGCGGGAGCGCTTCCGTCCCGGACCACTGCCCGGCGAGCGCGTCTGCCACACCGGCGACTTGTTCCGCATGGATGAAAATGGCTTCCTCTATTTTGTTTCGCGCCAGGATGACATCATCAAGTCTCGCGGAGAAAAGGTTTCGCCCATTGAAGTCGAGAACGTGCTTTACGGTATCGAAGGCGTGACGGAAGCCGCAGTCATCGGGGTCCCTGATCCAGTGTTTGGTCAGGCCATCAAGGCCTTTGTGGTGGCACCCGGAAAGGATCTGACGACTGCCCAGGTGTTGGCCCACTGCAAAGCGCATCTGGAAGATTTGATGATGCCGAAGCACGTCGAGTTCAAATCGGAGTTGCCCAAGACGCAGTCGGGCAAGATTCGCAAGGTGGAGTTGCGCTAATGTGCGGGATTGCCGGCATCGTGGAACGTGACGGTGATGGCCCCCGTCGCGAGGCGTTGCTGCGGCGCATGCTCGGCATGATCCGCCACCGCGGTCCCGATCAATTCGGCATGTATCTCGACGACCAGGCCGCGTTGGGCAGCGCGCGCCTGAGCATCATCGATTTGGAAGGAGGACAACAGCCCATCACGAACGAGGACGAATCTCTCTGGATCGTTTTCAACGGAGAGATCTTCAACTACATCGAACTGCGTGCGGAACTGGAGGCGCGAGGCCATCGCTTTGCAACGCATACGGACACCGAGGTAATCCTTCACCTCTTCAAAGAAGAAGGGCCGGCGTGCCTGAATCGATGCAACGGACAGTTTGCTATCGCCCTCTGGGATCAGCGCCAGCAGACGCTCTTTCTCGCCCGCGACCGACTGGGGGTGAGGCCGCTCTACTACACGCAAACGGACGGGCGGCTGAGTTTCGCCTCCGAGATCAAGGCGCTCTTTGCCGATGCCAGAATCCCGCGCGCCATTGATCCCGTCGCCCTGGAGCAAGTGTTTACTTTCTGGGGGACGCTCTCACCGCGCACCATTTTTCAGAACGTCTTCGAGATTCCACCGGGACACTATCTGCTAGCCTCGCGGGACGGGTTGAAGGTCGAGTCCTACTGGAAGGTTGATTTCAATCCGCTCCCAGGAACCGCATCGAGTTTGTCGGAGCGCGCTGAAAACGATTACGTAGAAGAATTTCGCGCGTTGCTGATCGACGCCACTCGCATCCGCCTGCGCGCCGATGTGCCGGTCGGTGCCTACCTGAGCGGCGGGCTTGACTCCTCGACCATCGCCGCCATCGTCCGCCGCTTCACGCCGAACCGGTTGACAACCTTCTCTATCGCCTTTGGCGACGCCGAGTACGACGAAAGCATTTTCCAGCGGCAGATGGCGGAGCATCTCGGCACCGACCATCAAGTGGTTCAGGCCACCCACGGCGAGATCGGCCGGGTTTTCCCGGACGTGATCTGGCACACCGAAGCGCCGTTGATGCGCACGTCGCCGGCCCCGATGTTCCTGTTGTCCAGGCTGGTTCACCAATCTGGTTACAAGGTCGTGCTGACCGGCGAGGGCGCGGACGAGTTCCTCTGCGGCTACGATATTTTCAAGGAGTCCAAGGTGCGGCGCTTTTGGGCCAGGCAACCGGACTCCGCGCGCCGACCGCTGTTGCTGCAACGCCTCTATCAGGACATCGGGAGATTGTCGCAGACCAAGGGCGCGTTCCTGACGGCGTTCTTCAAGGAGCGCCTCACCGAAGTGGACTGCCCTTGGTATTCACATCTGATTCGATGGCGGAACAACCGGCGCACCTGCCGTTTTTTTTCTTCGGCGGTCAAAGCCGCCGCTGGAACCGGCGCGGAGGATCATCTGCGCTCGCTGGATTTGCCCGCCGGATTCGCAAGATGGGGCCCCGTCGAGCGGGATCAGTATTGGGAGATCGCGATCTTCCTCTCCCAATATCTGCTTTCGTCCCAAGGCGACCGAGTGGCCATGGCCCATTCGGTTGAGGGACGATTTCCGTTTCTCGATTACCGCGTGGTCGAGTATGTGAACCGCCTGCCTTCGAAAATGAAACTCCGGGGGTTGCAGGACAAATACATTCTCCGGCGGGCCGCGCAGGAATGGCTGCCGAAGGAAATCGGCCAGCGGCCCAAGCGGCCCTACCGCGCGCCGATTCACAAGAGCTTCTTTGGTGTGTCCAACGTTGATTACGTTGAGGAAGTGTTGTCCGAGGCCGCCATCACGGCGGCCGGATTGTTTGAACCCAAAGCCGTCGGGAAGTTTGTCCTCCGGCTCAAGGAAGGCAAGTCCCTGGGCGAAACGGACGACATGGCGCTGGCGGGAATTCTCTCGACCCAGCTCCTGTATTGGAAATTCGTCACTGATTTCCAAACCGCAGCGCCCATTTCGGATGACGATGATGTGAAGGTTTGCCGGGGTGGAAATCTCGCGCGGAGCGAGGGTGCCGTTCGAGTTTGAATGCACCAGATGACGAAAGCGGAGACAGACGAGGGCCCGAGGAACAGAAGTCATGCTTTTTAACCTAAATTCCACAGTTGAAGGGGGCGGCTTGAGGGAAGGCAAAATCCCGGGGGGCCATCCGACACCCACTTGGCGCTTAATTTCCGGTGACTGGGAACGCTCGCCTTCACTTCCGACCAAAACATTCGGAGCCGGCACGAAACGTATTCACGTGCAGCGGGGCGAGGTTTTCCGAGATCGGCTCCTGATAGCCGCCGGCCAGCACAAAAAACGCAGGAAGGCCCGCCTCGCGCAGCCAGCGAAACACCTGACGATCACGCTGGTAAAGCTGGCTCTTGGAAAGGCCGAGAGTATTTAGGTGGTCATCGAGGTGCGGGTCGGCGGCGCAAATTGTTTTCTGTAAAAGCAGCGGAGGTCAGGCGGAAGGCGAGATGGATGGATTCATGTTGAGGTAAGATTTGGAGGACTCCCAATCGTCGGAAGTTTCCGTGAGGAGAGCGGAGACGAGGCGGAGGAGGGAGGCTTCGTTTGGGAAAATGGAGACGACGCGAGTGCGGCGTTGGAGTTCCTGGTTGACCCGTTCGAGGGCGTTGGAAGTGCGCAGGCGGCGCTGGTGT
>CAYQBV010000282.1:0-5960 GCA_964415705.1 uncultured Chthoniobacter sp.
CCTCTCCATGGGCTGGGCCGGGCCGCTCGTGTCGCAGGTGCTCGCCTGTTTCGGTCAACAAGTCGGCGACGGCACGTAGCTCCGGCAAAAATGGCGACACCGGCAGCAACCGATTCGCCCGCTCAAGCTCAGCCGCTTCAAATGCGACAGCAACACTGGTCCCGTCGGGCAGGCTCAGTCGAAGGCCGGGGCGCTCGGGCGTGATTCTGAATCCCAGCGGCAGCGTGCCGAGTTCTTCGATGGCGGCAGCCAGGTCCGCGCGGCGCACCGCCGGGGCCGCTTCGGGTGGCGGCGCGGCTTCGTTGTCGGGAAAAAGCTCCGCCGTGACCGGATTGGAAATCTGCTGCGAAGCAAGCTGGCGCAGGAACTCGGTGTCTTCCGGCAGGCGCCCGAGCAACATCCGCTGCGCCTCGGCGAGCACCGGTTGCATCGAGCCGACGTAGTTCCTGAAAAGCCCGCAGCGTTCCTGGAGCACCTGATAGACGCGCTGGTCCACGCTGTTTTGCAGGAAGAAATTCACCACGCGGATTTGCCGCAGCTTCTGCCCGATACGGTCGATGCGCCCGATGCGCTGCTCCACTTTGCTCGGGTTCCAAGGCAGGTCGTAGTTCAGCACCACGCCTGCGGTTTGGAGATTGAGGCCCTCGCTCGCGGCATCGGTGCAAAGCAAAACGCGCAGGCGGCCGGTGCGCAGCGCCTTCGTGATGTCGTCCTTCGTCACCGACTTCCACTCGCCACCCTCGCTGACCAGTCCACCATCGCCGCTGTAGCAGCCGAGCCCGTCACCATGAAGCAGATGCAGGTAATTGCGGAGGTAAAGGAGCGTGTCGGTGTATTCGGTGAAGACCAAAGCAGCGCGGCCGTCGGCGGTCACTTGCTGGAGCACGTCGCGGAAGCGGTCGCGTTTCGTATCCGAGTTTTTCAAGTCGGCGAGGTCGTCGAGCAGCGTTTCCACATTGCGCAATTCGCGCATGGCAACATCGGGGTCATCGGGCAGGCCGGGCGAGATTTCCCCGCCATCGTTATCGTCGCCGAGATCGTCGAACATGCTCAGCGCCTCCGGCAGATCGCCGCCCGCAGCCTGGATGTCTGGAGCGTGTTTCTTCACCACGCGCAGCAGGCCGTCGCGGCGACGCTCAAGACTGCGCGCGATGGCAAAGGGCGAACTCGCCATGCGCCGTCGGTAAATCGTCATCACGAACCCCATCCCCGGCCTCTCTTCTTCCAGCTCTTTGAACCGCTGCTCGATGTATTTCGCGAGCGCCTTGTAAATGTCGCGTTCGGCCTTGAGGTCGTAGTCATACGCGATGTCCTGCACGTCGCGCACCGGTGGCGGATCGGCAAGCAGTCCCATCTCGTAGTAACGGCGAAGTGTCTGGCGCGTGTTGCGGTGCATCCGCGCGGCGAGTGGAGACGCGGCGCGCAGCGCGCGGGCGAACGAGTCGCGCTCGCTTGGAGCGACGAACATCAGTCGCTTGGCGAGCGCATTCAGGTCGCGTGGCAGAGTTGGGCCGGTCCAGCGGTTGAAGAAATCCTCGTCGCTCAAAATCACCGCGGCGGCGGGATGGGCGATCTCCGCCGGGCAAGGGCCGGCGCGGATCGCCGCGATGGCGGCGTAGTAGTGCCGCACCGCGCGAAACTCCGCGAGCCACGGACCGCCCTGGCCGAGCACGCCGAGCAAATCCCACGGCTCCCACGGCTGCGTCTGCATCGGCGTGGCGCTGAGCAGCAGGATGCTGCGCGTGCCGCCGCTCAGTTGGAGGTGGCGGAGCAGGTTCAGCACGAGGTTCGCTTCGTTGAACGCGCCTTCCTTTTGCGATCTCCTGCGCGCGGCGTGGCTTTCGTCGAGCAGCACGAGATCCCACGGTTCGGCGGCGAGGAAGACGGCGCGGTTGGCTTCCAGCCGCGCGAACTCCCGGCTGACGATCACCGCTGGCTCGCTCAGGGCCGCGGCGAGATTGCCACGATCTTCCTCGCGCCCGTCCGGCCACACGAGACGGTCATTCCCGAGGAGGCGCGGGAAAACCATCCCGCCTTTCTCACGCAACTCGGCCTGCCACTGGCGAAGCAAGCCCGCGGGCAGGAGCAGCAGCACACGGCGCACGCCGCGACCGGCAAGCAGGCGGCGCAGAATCAAAATCGCCTCGACGGTCTTGCCCATGCCGACCTCATCGCAGAGCAACCGTCCATCCGGCCACGCGGCGGTCGTCTCGCTGATGACGCGGCGCTGGTGCGGCCAGATGCTTTCGAGGATCGCCGTCGCATCGCAAGTGGCGAGGCCGGCTTCACCGGGCAGGTAGGGCGATTCGACGAGGAAGCGCCAGAGCATCGCGGTTCGTCGCCGGATTTGCGTCCGCTCCGCCTCGCTCAGCGCCGGTCCCGTGGTGTGACCGAGTGAGGCCACGTCCGGGTCCAACTCGACGAAGCGAATCAGCTCCAGCCGCACGGCTTCGGGCAGCGGATACATCTCCACGTCGGGCGATTCGTTGTTCCAGAGCCGGTCGAAATCCTCGCTGTAATGCCGCAGCGCGCCGGGATCGTCCCACGATGGCGACACCTCCACGTCCTCGTAATTCCTCCGCAGGCCGCTCGCTGTCTCGTTCGCGCTGCCGCGAAAGACCAGCGCATGATCGGCGTCGTCGTAGATGATGCCAAATTTCGCGTGCAGGATGCCGCCGCCGCGCATGAAGCCGACGCGCACTTCGAGCCAGCCGCGCTGCACCATCAGCCCGAGCATCGCGAGCCGGTGACGCTCCAGCGCCTCGGCGGGCGTGGAGAGACGCGCGGTGAGCAGCTTCTCCAGCGCGCTCGTGTCGCTGCCATCGGTGAGCGCGCGGGCGTCGTCGCGGCTCATCTCCTCGTTCACGAGGAGGCGCACCGGTGGCTCGCCGGGCAACGGCTTGCGAGCGGCGAGGCGCTCGATGAGTTTGCCAAAACCGCGCGCCGCCACGGCGAGCGCGGTGCTGGAAAAGTAGGCGCAGCAGCGGTCGTAGCGCGCGGCCTCGGCGAGTGCGGGTTCGTAGAGCTGCTCGACGAGCGTGCCGTCCGACGCGCGCAGAAACCGCTTCCACTTTCGCTTCGTCAGGTCGCCGCCCGTCATTTCAGGAGGCGATGGGCGTCGGGACCACCAGCGCCATTTGCGGCGCGATCGTCCGAAAGTCGGTTTCGTTGCGAGTGATCAGCCCGTCAAAGCGCAAAGCAAAGGCCGCGATCAGCACATCCGCCACGGGTCGTCGCGGAGCGAGACCCTGGCGCTTCCGTTCGATTGCCTCATGCCAGAGCCGGTGCGCCGCCTCCGTGTCCTCGGTCAGCCACGCTTCGCGTGTGGTGATGCCGAGTCCCTCCAGCCACGCCCGCTCCGCCGCCAGATCGCCCCGGAAGGCGGGAGCCATTTCGATGAGCGTAATCGGGCAAATCACCAGTCCCGCGCTCGCGTGGCGTTGCAGGCACTCCGCCGAAGCCGTGCCATGCACCGGATGCCCCACGCGAATGTCGAGCAGGACCGACGTATCCACGACCCAGCCCATCACTCGTGCTCGCCTTCGCGAAGCTCCGCCAGCCATTCATCGGAGGTCCGGCGCGGTTCTTCCGGATGCTCGCGGTAGTAGGAGCCGATCGCGGCGTGAAAATCCGCGGCGGGTTTCGCCTCGGGTCGTTCTTCATTCATCAGCACGATGAGCCGCACGCTGCCGCGCATTTCCGGCGGCATCGGCTGATCCAGGTGAAGGTGCCGTTCGTCTTCGACAGTGGCGGTGGTTTCGATGGCGATCATGGGTCGTAGCGTAATGAAAAACCGCGGGCGTGCGAGATCGAGTTACTCCTCCTCTTCCTCGTCCTCGGCGTCGCCGAGCGAAAGCTCCGGCTGCTCCACGGGCTTGGCCGTCCAGTCGGGCGCGGTGAAATCGAAGAGCGGCTCCAGCAGCGCGTGCCAGGCCCGGAACTCGGGGAACTTCGCCGCGGCGCTGGTCTTGCCGCCTTCGTGGTGCAGGGCTTCGGGAGCGGCTTCCACGAGCGCGGCCATGAGGCGGGCGACGGCGCTTTCCTTGTTCCAGTTTTGCTGGCGCATCAGGGCTTTCGCGTTGCCGATGCCGCCGGCGCCGCCTCCGGCTTCGAGGTAGCGCAGGGCCAGCGCGTGGCAGCCGTCGAGCGCGGTGCGGAAGTGCGGGTCGTTCGGGTGAATCTTCAGCACGTCGCCTTTCTTCCGGCGCTTCCCTTTCGACTCGGGGCCAAAGAGCGTCTCCACTGCTTCGTCCGGTTCCAGCGCGCGGGCGCGGCGGCGCTCTTTCACGGGCACCATGTTGATCTTGTCGCCGGATTTCGTCACGAGGCCGGCGGCGATGAGCGTCTCCACGTCCATGCCCACGGCCTTGCCGAGCAGGCTCGCTTCGTTGAAGCGAAACTCCACCGCGCCGAGCACATCCCAGCAGAGCAGCACGAAGCGCCCCTCGGCCTCCACGCCATCCAACCCGCGCGCGGCGAGCTGCTCCACGCGCCAGTCGCTCACGGCCTCGCTCGCTTCGTCGATCGCCACATCCACGCCCACCGGCTCACCGGTGTCCGTCCGCACTTCATCCCAGCGGCTATACACCTCCATCGCCGGGCCGAATGAGCCGACGAGCTGATCCACCGCGTTCAGCCCCTCGCCCTTCAGCCGCTCGGCGGTCGCGCGCGCCTTCTGCCGGATTTCGGCGACCATCGTTTGATCAAAGAATCCCGCGCCCGCGCCGGCGGGGCGTTTGCGCGCCACGAGCACCACGGTGCTTTGCGCGGCGTTCTTCTTCGCCTGGTGGAGGCTGTGCTCGCTCTCCGTCTTCACAGGCCATGTGGCCGTGATGGTGAAGCCGCTGCGGATGAGCGAGGTAAAGAGCGCCTCCCACGCCTCCTGTTTCTTGTGCGTGAACATCACCGTCAGCGCCCCGTCGTCGCGCAGGATGCGGTGCGCCTCGCGGAAGGCTCCCGTCATCAGCTTTTGGTAAAAGACGTGCGCCTCGGCTTTCGCATCTTTCGTCTTGCCACCTTCGCTGCGGTGGCGGGCGGCGTTGACTACCGCTTCCTCGGTGTGCTCACAGAGGTAGGTGCTGAACCACTCTGGTCGCCGATGTCCCTGCGTCCGCTTCAGCCAGACATAGAAAAAGTCCGCTAGTTCCGAATACTGCACGTTGTCGGCATACGGCGGGTCAACGACGACCGCAGCGATGCTCTTGTCTTCCAGTTGTGGAAGCGTCGTCGCGCTGCCTTGAAAAACCTCGACGGGTTGCGGGTTCGGAGCGTGGGGAAGCTCCGTCAATTCTTCAAAAGCACTGAGAGAGCTGTCTGCGGCCCAAGCGAGTCCGCCCCCTGAGTTGCAGAATGCCATCTCGCAAAACGACGACTTGAATGAGAAATCGTGCCTGTCGAAAACACTTCTCGCTGAACCCCAAGGCGCATTCCACGAGGCAAGGATGGAGTTCCAATTCGCAAATTTATCGAGCACGAAAGCGAGCAGGTGTGCGACCGCCTCGCCCATTTCGTCAGCGAGGGACTTCACAATTTCGGGGCGCAATTTTTGAAGTTCTTCGACCGCAACGGCAAAGCCGAGCAACTGCCGTGGCGAGAACAGGTCAGCCCACCGCGGCATCCCATAGAGGATCGGGCGTTCATCGCTAGTTACCTCGGGATATTTCTCGATCGGAATCACATTTCGCCGCTCCCAATCGGGCCGGAGCTTTGCCAGTTCCTTTTCCGCCGCCGCGAGCGCCTTGAGGTCGGCGTCACTGGGCGTGAAGAACTCGAGACCGTTCGGCGTTTTCACCGCCACCGCGTAGAGCGCGGAGCGCATCTCGCCTGCCTGTGCCTTGGCCTTGATGTAGTCAGCGGGGATTTGCAGGCCGGTGAAGAGCGAGATGCCCTTGCCGTCGCTGTAGCTCCCGTGGGGCGCTTCGCGGAGCTTGCCCGCGCCGGTCCCGACCTCACGCACCCGC
>CAYQBV010000283.1:0-5941 GCA_964415705.1 uncultured Chthoniobacter sp.
TCCCGAGGTCCTGGCCGACGAGGGCTTCCGGAGAATCCACAGAATGGGGACCGCCGGGGGCACCGAACTGCTGCCCGCCGCCCTTCATGTGCTGGAAAAAATTGCCGCGCATTCCATGGGCCGCCACACGAGCGTGATCCTGATCACCGACGGTCAGGTGGGCAACGATCAGGAGATCGTGTGCGCCTTCAAAAAGGCACCCAGGATCCGGGTCCACACCTTCGGCATCGACACGGCGGTCAACGACGCCTTCCTCAAATCCCTCGCCCGCCAGCAGCGTGGCGGCTGCTGGCTGCAGACCCCCGACGACGATATCGCCGGCACGGTTTCCGCGCTGGGGGACCGCCTGCGGCGCCCGGTGCTGCGCGACCTTGCGCTGGGCAGCCCGTGGGAAACAGCCAGCGGAGCATTGCCCGACATTCACGCGGGGGAGGTCGTGACCGCGGCACTGCGGGGCAACGCCGCGAGCCAGGTGAAAATCACCGGGCGGCTGCCGGACGACACCGCGCATTCATTCGACGTATCGATTGGGAGCGAGGGCAGCGAAGCGCTGAAGCTCCTCTGGGCACAGCAGTGCATGACAGCGCTGCTCGAGTCAGGGCGGCAGGACGAGGCCATCACCCTGGCCAAAAAGCACAATTTGCTTTGCGAGGGTGCCGCTTTCATTGCCTGGGACGAGGCGGAACAGGTGCTGGTCGCCGAGGATGAAATTGTCCAGCCGGCAATGGAAGCGGATATGTTGATGGGCGGCAATCCAGCCAGGGTCTGCGCAATATCAAGTCAAGACTGTCTCCACGCCGGCGAAACTCCTGATCCAGACGATTTTCCAGCACGAGTCAGGGAAAGGTCAATGTCTTCACGGAACGCTTCGCCCCGTCCCGAGGCCCGACCCGACCCGCTCAAAGAGGAGGCACGGCGAAAAGACCTCATTGCGGGTCAGTTCCATGCGTTACGCGAGACCATGCTTCACGCGGCCTTCGAGGAGCCGGCCATCGAACGATTCCTCTCATGGGCGGGGAACAGCGACGCGCTGGAACGGGCCGATGCGCTCAAAGCGGCGATCGACCTGTTCATGAGCGCCCGGGTGGAACTGGGTGACCTGTGCCGACTGGACCACACCATGCGGCAGGCACCGAGCCACAACCCGGAGGCTCTGCTGGAGTGGGCGGTGCGGTTTCACCGGGTATTCGATGAACTCCAGAGCCTGCGCAGGAGGCTGGAGCGGTTGCACATGGAGCCTGAAATGTTTGAGCGGCTCGCGGCTTGGGCGGCGGAGTCCGGTTCTTTCGAACTGGATCGCCTGAGATGGATTTCCAAGTTCTTCGAGTCGCTCAAGGATGGGCCATTCTCGACAAATTTCAGGGTGCGCCGTTTCCGGCAATTCCTCGATGAAACCGTGGGTGCGGGCGCCGGAAGCTATGCCGCCGCCGCTCCCTGGTTTTAAGCCGTCGCATCGGGGAATTCCTCGGCCGTGTCCAGCGTTTCACGCATTTTTGCAATAATCGAACCCGTGTGGCCCCAGATGTCTGACCCCAGTAGTAAAATGGACGCATGAATACCAAGCACCTCACCATCGCCGGCCCCTACACCCACGACAATTTGAGCATTTTTCTGCTCCTCGGAGCCGATGCCCTTGACGGCCAGCGCTTCATCCCGCCCGACGAATGGCCGGCGGCAGCTTTTCAAAGCGCTTGCGGAAACTTGCCTTGGTCGAGGAAATCATCGAGCGGCACTTCGGGTTCGCCGGCGTTCTCCTGTTCGAGTCGTGCGTGGAGCGCATCGAGCCGCCCGGACTTCGCGTCTTCTTCCATCTCGCGATCCCAAGTCTCGGCATCGCGCTCCTGCATTTTCCGTAAGAGTTCGGAAAACTGTTCGGTCGGCAATTTTGCCACGGCTTCTTCGATTTCGGCGAGCGTGCTCACGGGTGCAAACTAGCCTCAATCAGGCCGTCAGCGCAAGGGTCGCGGCTTGGCCAGGCGAGGCCGGGCCGCGACCGGCCGTGAACAGATTTTCGTGTTCTCGCGAAAAGCAAACCGGTATCCGTGCGGATGTCCCACCCCATTTGAAAAGCTGAGCGGCGAAACCCCAAACCAGCAGGCATGATGACCTTCGAACAATTCACCACCGCAACCCGCGACGAACCCTCCCACCCATGAGCGCCATCATCCTGTTTGAAGAAAAACAAGTCCGCCGCGCTTGGAACAAGGACGAGGAAAAATGGTATTTCGCCATCGCCGACGTCATCGCGGTTCTGACCGGAAGCGTCGTTCCCGGAGCCTATTGGCGAAAGCTGAAAGAGCGTCTGAAAAAGGAGGGGAATCAAACCGTGACCGATTGTCACGGTTTGAAAATGACCGCCGCCGATGGCCGGCAGCGCCTCACCGACGTGGCGAACACCGAGCAGCTTCTCCGGCTCATCCAGTCCATCCCATCGCCGAAAGCGGAGCCGTTCAAACTCTGGCTCGCCAGGGTCGGCTACGAACGCCTCGAAGAAATCGAAAACCCCGAACTCGCCGCCCGACGGATGCGGGAGATTTACCAGCAAAAAGGCTACTCCGAGGAATGGATCGAGAAGCGTCTGCGCGGCATCGCGGTGCGTGATGAACTGACCGACGAATGGAAAAAGCGCGGCGTGAAGGAGCAAAGAGACTTCGCCATCCTCACCGCCGAAATCAGCAAAGCCACCTTCGGCATGACGCCCGCCGAATACAAAGACTTCAAAGCGCTCGCGAATCCCAAGGACAACCTCCGCGACCACATGACGGACTTGGAACTCATCTTCACCATGCTCGGCGAAGCCTCCACCACCGAGGCGGCGGCGTACGGGACAAGTGGTGGCCGGTGCCTTCGGGCGAGCCGAGATTGCGAAGAAGCAAGACGCCCGAGGTTTTCCCGCCAACCAACAAGCCGCCCGTGCCGGAGGCACCATCGCTGGCAATGCCCGCCGCGAACTCGAATCCGAGAGCGGCACCAAAATCTCCACCAAGGCGAACTTCAAAGAACTGCCCGAGGTCAAAACGCGAACCCTGCGGAAAGGGAGGCAGAGTGAATAACGCCACCTCCATCCGCCTCTTCCTCCTCGAACTGCTCCGCCGGCTCGACTTCCCCCGCGTCATTCTCGAACCCGATACCGGTCGCATCGCCGCCCAGGCAGGCGTTTCCTTATCGAAAGCGAATGTTGCTCGGCGACGGATCGTGCATGTGGATGCCGAAGTCTTGCAGCTCGCCGAGAATCATCTGCGCCATCGGCCAATCCGCGCCGAATTGCTCCTGATTCTTGCGCTCCCAGTCCGCCCAGATTTCGTCCGAAAATTCCGGCGGAAAATCCAGATACGCGCCCGCGAAGTCCAGCACGTAAGGCGGAGCCACCACCGTCATCTCCAGCGCCAGCAAGTCTCCGTCGCTGCGCAGGAATTGCGGAACGTGAAAACCGAGAGCCTTCGTGCAACCCATCTCCCGCAGACGTTCATACACCTCGCACTCGCGCCGATAGGGTTCCGCCGAGTGATGCACTTTCAGCGCGGTCTGGCCGGGATCGTTCTCGCTTTCGAGCGCGACGACGATACCGTGAATCCCGAAGCCGAGCCCGCGGGCGACTTTCAGGCCCCGTGCAATCGCATAGGCTTCCGCTTTCTCCAACAACTCCTCATCCATGCTCGTCTCCTTCGCTCAAAACGGCTGCTCCACCCGCGTCGAAATGCGCTTGCTGGTCAACGGCGCATCGCTGCCCATCGCGCAGATGGGACCGGATTTCCTGTTGCTCGACCAGCCCATCGACCATCCGCCCGGAGAAGCGACCGTCGTTTTCACCGTGGACGGCAGCGAACGCTCCTGGCCGGTGCGTTTGCCCGAAGGTCTTTCGGCGGACTGCGAGCGCGTGGTCATAGCGAAAGCAGGGTAAGCTTTCGGCAGAAGGGCGGCGGCTGTGGGCATGGCTTGGGGAAGGAATCAGATTCAGCGCTCCGCTACAACGGCCGCACCATCCGCCGCTTCCTCCGCGAACTGCTCCGCCGGCTCGACTGCGGCTTGGCTGGGCGAGGCCGGGCCGCGCCAGGCCGTGAACAGATTTTCGTGTTCTCGCGAAAAACAAAACGGTATCCCTGCAGATGTCCCACCCCATTTGAAAAGCTGAGCGGCGAAACCCCAAACCAGCAGGCATGATGACCTTCGAACAATTCACCACCGCAACCCGCGACGAACCCTCCCACCCATGAGCGCCATCATCCTGTTTGAAGAAAAACAAGTCCGCCGCGCTTGGAACAAGGACGAGGAAAAATGGTATTTCGCCATCGCCGACGTCATCGCGGTTCTGACCGGAAGCGTCGTTCCCGGAGCCTATTGGCGAAAGCTGAAAGAGCGTCTGAAAAAGGAGGGGAATCAAACCGTGACCGATTGTCACGGTTTGAAAATGACCGCCGCCGATGGCCGGCAGCGCCTCACCGACGTGGCGAACACCGAGCAGCTTCTCCGGCTCATCCAGTCCATCCCATCGCCGAAAGCGGAGCCGTTCAAACTCTGGCTCGCCAGGGTCGGCTACGAACGCCTCGAAGAAATCGAAAACCCCGAACTCGCCGCCCGACGGATGCGGGAGATTTACCAGCAAAAAGGCTACTCCGAGGAATGGATCGAGAAGCGTCTGCGCGGCATCGCGGTGCGTGATGAACTGACCGACGAATGGAAAAAGCGCGGCGTGAAGGAGCAAAGAGACTTCGCCATCCTCACCGCCGAAATCAGCAAAGCCACCTTCGGCATGACGCCCGCCGAATACAAAGACTTCAAAGCGCTCGCGAATCCCAAGGACAACCTCCGCGACCACATGACGGACTTGGAACTCATCTTCACCATGCTCGGCGAAGCCTCCACCACCGAGGCGGCGGCGTACGGGACAAGTGGTGGCCGGTGCCTTCGGGCGAGCCGAGATTGCGAAGAAGCAAGACGCCCGAGGTTTTCCCGCCAACCAACAAGCCGCCCGTGCCGGAGGCACCATCGCTGGCAATGCCCGCCGCGAACTCGAATCCGAGAGCGGCACCAAAATCTCCACCAAGGCGAACTTCAAAGAACTGCCCGAGGTCAAAACGCGAACCCTGCGGAAAGGGAAGCGGCGTGAATAGCTCCGCCTGGACATCCAGCCTTGCCGAATAGCCATGCCCGACGACACTCCCAATCATGACTTGGCAGGAAAACATCCGGCGCTGGCAGGCGCTCCCGGCGGAGCGCAAGCTCCAGATACGCCGGGAGGCAATCCCGCTCGATGTGGCCCAGAGCATGGCCTTCGAGAGGGAGCCGGTGCCGGTGGAGAGGATTCGCGAGATACTCGCCCAGGCAACGCCACCCGCTACGTCGAAACGACGCGCGGCATCCTCAGCTACACCGATCTAGCCCCGCTGCTGGCCGAGCGAGTCGCCCTCGTCGAACTCGCCCTTTACGAACAGGAGTTCTTTGCAGCCGCGCCGCTCGACGAGCACCTCTTGCTCGACTTGCACCGCCGCATCGCTGGCGACCTCGTGCCAGAATGGGCGGGACGCTGGCGCGACATCGCCGTGACTGTGGGGCGGCTGGAACCTCCGCAGCCGTTCCAAGTCCCCATGCTCATGCGCGATTACGCCCTCGATCTCCAGGCACGCTGGCCCGCCGCTGCGTCGGGAAAATCAGACCTGCTGCTCGAATTGCTCGCATTCGCCGAAGGCCGCTTTCTCACGGTCCATCCCTTCCGCGATTTCAACGGACGAACCATGCGCGTCTTCCTGCTCGAACTGCTCCGCCGCCTCGATCTGCCCCGCGTGGAACTCGCCCCGCAAACCGGAACTGGTCGCGCCGCCTACTTCGCCGCGCTGGAAGCCGCCGACCGTCGCGACTTCCAACCGCTCGTGGACCTCTGGCGCGACCGCCTCGCCCACGCCGAAACGCCGGATGCCTGATTCCATGCCCGAATCCGTCCCCA
>CAYQBV010000284.1:0-5905 GCA_964415705.1 uncultured Chthoniobacter sp.
GCCACCATTTTCCGCCTGCGGGAGCCGGGCTCGCCGCGACCGGTGGATGGGCGGGCACCGGAATGGGCGGTGGGATATGCGCGGTGTCAGCCCGCCACTTGGCATGGGTCCGGAGTTGGGGTTTGGCGACTGCGACCTTCCCGGTGGGTTCGGCGGCCGGGGCGCTGAGTGGGGCGGCGGGAAGGGGGGCAGGCGTGGCGGATGCCGAGGGCGCGGCGGGAGCAGGGCGGCGAAAGAGCAGGCTGGCCGGCTGGGCGGGGTCGGTCGTGGCCGCGGCACCGTCGTCGCGCGTCCACTGGCGGCCTGGGGACCCGGCGGCGGTCGTCGCGCGCCAGCGGTCCACGCCGCCATTGGCCTGGAGCAACGCGTCGATCTCGGCGGGGGTGATGGGGTGATTTGTGCGGTAGCTGAGCTGGCCCACGACACCGTCCTGAAACTCCAAATCCGCAGACCACCCGGCCCACGCATACCGGGCCGTGTGGCGGGCGGAATCCTCCGCTGCCGGAACCCCGTGGCGGGCCGTGATCTGCGCGGCGGTTTCGCCCAACTGCAAGCCGTGGCTGGAGGCTGCGGTCAGGGTAAAAAGCAACGCGAGCGACAGGTTTTGGGATGGGCGACGGAGGTCCATTTCCAGCTAAAAAGCAGGATGCTGACCAAGGGCCGCCTCGGATTTTCCCGCGCCGCAGTTGCCGCGTCTCAGGACCGCCTCTAAGAATCCCGCCCGCCGCGACCTTTTAACTAGAAACCACCATGCGCCCCTTTTTGATCCACACCCTCATCCTCCTGCTCGCTGCCGGGTTTGTCCGGGCGGCGGAAAAGGATGACGAAGGCGTGCGGCTGGCCGGGCAGGTGCGCGAGATTTTTGTGGCGAAATGCCTGGACTGCCACGGGCCGGACCTCCCGCGTCCCAAAGGGAAATTCGGCTACGTGCTCGACCTGAAACGCGTGGCTGCCAACCCGGAATACATCGTCCACGGCCAACCGGCGCTTTCGGATCTCTACAAGATGATCCGTGACGAAGAGATGCCCGGCGAGGATGCCGAAGTGCCCGCTTTGACCTCCGCCGAAAAGGAAACCGTGCGCCGCTGGATCGAACTCGGCGCGCCGGAACCGGTGGGCAAGGTCGCGCCGAAAGGGGTGGTAATCACCGCGGTCCCCGATCCTGCGGCGAAGCCCAAGATGGAAATGCCGACCTGGCAGCGCGCCCTCCGGTGGATCGGGCGCTTCCATCCGGTTTCCACGCACTTTCCCGTGGCGCTGATGCTCGTCGCGGTACTCGCCGAGGGGCTGGCGTGGTGGACGGGCCGTGCCTCGTGGCAGCAGACCGTGCGCTTCCTCGTGATCGTCGCCGGGCTGGCCGCGGTCGGCACTGCGGTGCTCGGTTGGATCAATGCTTCTTTCACCAGCTACGTCGGCCAGAACGCCGCGATTCTGACGTGGCACCGCTGGCTGGGCACGGCCACGGCGGTCTGGGCGCTCGTCTGCGCGGCGCTGGCGGTGCTGAGCGAGTGCCGGGAAGGCACGCCCGAGCGGCAGCGCTTTCGCGGCGCGCTGCTCGCCGGGGCGGCGCTGGTCAGCGTCACCGGCTTCCTCGGCAGCGCGCTCATTTACGGTCTCGATCACCACGCGCTGTGGTGAAAAGGCGCGCGTCCGGGCCGGCCGGACGCGCCGACATCTGCTCGACGAAAGTCCCCGGCCCCGCTTTCCTCGCGGCATGAGCGATCCCACCCAACTCCAGGCGGAAGCCCAGCGCTTTCGCGACGATTTCCAAAACCTGCGCGCGGCGGTCGGCGCGGTCATTGTCGGGCAGCAGCGGGTGGTCGAGGGCGTGCTCACGGCCGTCATCGCGGGCGGCAATGTGCTGCTCGAAGGCGTGCCGGGACTGGGCAAGACGGAGCTGGTGAAGACGCTCGCGCGGGCGCTGGCGCTGGATTTCCGGCGCATCCAGTTCACGCCCGACCTCATGCCCGCGGACATCGTGGGCACCAACGTGATGACCAGCGGCCCCGACGGACGCTACAATTTCGAGTTCCGGCCCGGCCCGATTTTCACCCAGCTCCTGCTCGCCGATGAAATCAACCGCGCCACGCCGAAGACGCAGTCCGCGCTGCTCGAGACGATGCAGGAAGGCAGCGTCACCGCCGCGGGCAAGACGCACATTCTGACGCAGCCGTTCTTCGTTCTCGCCACGCAAAACCCGCTCGAACAGGAAGGCACCTACCCACTCCCCGAGGCCCAACTCGACCGCTTCATGTTCAAGCTGAACGTGCCGTTTCTGAATCGCGCGGAGCTGAATGAAGTCGTCCGCCGCACCACCCTCGGCGGCGGCGCGGAGGTCGCGAAGATCATCGACGGCCCGCGCATCCTCGAGCTGCGCGGGGTGCTGGAGAAAGTGGTCGTCGCCGATCCGATCCGCGATTTCGCCGTGCGCCTCGTCCTCGCCACGCACCCGGAGAGCGAGTTCGCGGGCGATTCCGTGCGCCGCTTTGTGAAATGGGGCGCAAGCCCGCGCGCCGTGCAGGGCCTCATCCGCGCCGCCCGCGTCCGCGCCCTCGCCGAGGGCCGCGCGCACGTCGCCTTCGAGGACGTGCGCCACTTCGCACCCGAGGTGCTCGCGCATCGCGTGCTGCTAAATTACGACGGGCTCGCGGAAAATGTGGGCGTGCCGGCGCTGGTGGATGAGTTGGCGAAAGTGGTCGCGGAGGAAGCGGCGTAGGCACTTGCCTAGACTGCGCGACAACTGCACTTTCAAGCCATGACCATCACGATTCCAGATGAAGCTCTCGGAAGTCGGATCACTTCGCCGGAGCAGGCGCGCATCGAGTTTGCCGCGGCGCTTTACGCCAGCAATCGTGCGACGATGGGGCGCGCTGCCAAAATCGCCGGGCTCAGTTACATCGATATGCAGCGCGAACTTTGCCGGCGGCAAATCCCCATGCATTACGGGCTCAAAGAATTTGAGCAGGACTTGCAGACGCTTCGCGAGCGGCCCGTGTCGTGATCGTTGTTAGCGACACATCCTGCATTTCAAATCTGCTCATCATCGGACGCGCGGATCTTCTCCAGCAGCTTTTTGGCGAGGTCGTTATCCCCGTGGCTGTGCGTGACGAGTTGCGCGTGAAGCACCCAAGTATTCCGGCTTTCGTTAAAGTCGGCGCGGTTTCCGATCATGCCGCGGTGGCCGCATTGTCGGTGCAACTCGATGAGGGCGAAGCCGAAGCCATCATTCTTGCCGGTGAGTTGGAGGCTGATTTCCTGCTGATGGACGAGACCGATGGACGCGAGGAAGCACTGCGCCGTGGCCTGCACGTAATCGGTCTGCTCGGCGTTTTGGTTGAATCGAAGCGTCTCGGCTTCCTGCCTGAAGTTCGTCCCTTACTGGACCAGCTCGAACGCGACGCCGTGTTTTGGT
Organism: uncultured Chthoniobacter sp.; assembly: GCA_964415705.1. Classification (GTDB taxonomy): domain Bacteria; phylum Verrucomicrobiota; class Verrucomicrobiia; order Chthoniobacterales; family Chthoniobacteraceae; genus Chthoniobacter. The sequence goes on from CAYQBV010000284.1 coordinate 3,413, forward strand.
TTTCCGCAAAGCTCCGCGAGCAGATCCTCGCACTGGCAGGCGAAGCATGAACGCCCCGCAACTCACCTCCCTCCTCACCAACCGCGACCTCGACCGGCTCGCGCGGCTGCGGCTGAACGCGGCGCGGCGTTTCACCAACCGCGCGCGCGGCGAGCATCTCGCGGCCCAGGGCGGAACGAGCACGGAGTTCTGCGACTTCCGCGACTACTCGCCGGGCGATGACGTGCGGTTCGTGGATTGGAACATCTTCGCGCGCATCGAGCGGGCGTATGTGAAGCAGTTCCACCAGGAGGAGGAGATGCACGTCGCGGTGCTCGTGGATGCGTCGAACTCGATGCTCTTCGAGGGGAAGTTCGACCTCGCGCGCCAGCTCGCCGCGGCGCTCGGCGTGCTCGGTCTGCGGGCGCAGGAAAAAGTCAGCGCGGGTGCGCTCGGCGGCGCGGCGCAGCGGCTGCGGCCCTGCACGGGGCGGATGTCGCTGCCGAAGCTGTTCACCTTTTTGGAAAACCTCGCGCCCGGCGGCGAGACGCCGATCGAGCAGGGCATCGAGCTGTTTCTCCGCCAGCATCGCGGGCGCGGCGTGGCCGTGGTGCTCAGCGATTTCCTCTCGGGCGGCGATCTGCGCCGCGCCTTCAACCAGCTCCACAGCGCCGGCCTCGAAGTCTTCGCCGTGCAAATCCTCGCCCCCAGCGAACTCGCGCCCGAGCTCGCCGGCGACCTGCGTTTCGTCGATTGCGAAACGCTCGGCCACCTCGACATCTCCAGCGCCGGCGACCTCCTCGGCCTCTACCACGAATACCGCCTCGCCCACGAAGCGCAGCTCACCGGGCTCTGCCAGCAGCGGGCGGGAAAATTTCTGTCGGTCAGCGCAGCGGAGCCGATCGAGCAGGTGGTCTTCGGCACGATGCGGAAAAAGGGCTGGATCGTATGAGCGCAGCGAATCGCGATTTCCGGGGAGCACACGCGTCCCGCGTGTTGGTTTCGGCGTCCCGCCGAAACGAACTTTCCGAGACGTCCCATTCCGAAACACGTTTCGCGACCAGCAGACCGCGGGGCTGTTCTTCGGGCGCGGAGCTCTTGCCGGGATCGCGCGGTTCAGGAAGTTCGTCGCGGCGGGACGCCGCGACCAACACGCGGGACGCGTGTGCTCCCCGGAGCTCCGCGCCATGAGCTTCTCCGCCCTTCCAGCCGCCTGGCTTTTCACCCTGCTCATCCCGCTGGTCGTCTTCTATTTCCTCAAGCTCAAGCGCCCCCGCCACACCATCCCCTCCCTCGTCCTCTGGCGGCAAGTGCTCGCCGATCAGCGCGTCAACGCCCCGTTCCAGAAGTTCAAACGCAACCTGCTGCTGCTCCTCCAAATCCTCCTCCTCACGCTCCTCATCCTCGCGGCGATGCAGCCCTTCCTCCGCCGCGAAGCCTCACGGGCCCAGCGTCTCCCCGTGCTCATCGACATCTCCGCGAGCATGGCTGCGCTCGATGCCCCCGGCGGCACCTCGCGCCTCGACGCCGCGAAAAAGCGCGTGCGCGACATCATCGACACGCTCCCGCCCGACCAGGATCTCGCCCTCATCGCCTTTGGCCAAAGCGCGCGCCGGCTCACCGGCTTCACCAACAACCGCCGCGAGCTGCGCCTCGCGCTCGACTCGCTCGCCGTCGAGGACGTCACCGGCGATCTCGACGAAGCCCTGCGCATGGCCCAGGCGCTCACCCGCAGCGCCGGCTTCGACAAAGTGCTGCTCCTCTCCGACGGCAATTTCCCCGCGCGCACCAACTTCGAGCTGCCCTTCAAAATCGACTTCCAGCGCCTCGCCGACGCCGGCCCCAACTATGGCATCACCGCCTTCAACGCCCGCCGCGCGCCGGGCGGAAAGTGGGACGTCTTCGTCCAGCTCGCCGCCTCCACCGAGGCCGAGACCGCGAGCGGCACCGTCGAGCTGGAGCAGGACGGCACGGTCGCCGGCACCGAGAGCGTCACCCTCCCGAAAGGCGGCACGCCGCGCCTCGTTTTCCAAATCGCCACCGACCAGCCCGTGCAACTCCGCGCGCGCCTGACCACCGCCGGCTTCGACTCCCTCGCCGCTGACAACACCGCCGCGCTCTCACTCCCCGCCGCCCGCCCGCTCGCCGTCTTCTGCCCGCCGAAACTCACCGCCTACCGCCACGCCCTCGAGTCACTCGACGCCCTCACCGTTTTCCCGCGCGACGACCTCGCCTCACCCGCCGCCTTCGATCTCGTCTTCACCGATTCCGCCGACGACCTCCCGCTGCCCGCGCGCACCCGCTGCCTCATCGGCCTCGTCCCCGAGGAGTTGAAAGCGCTCGTCTCCGTGAAGGCGGAAAACACCACCGCCATCGACTGGCGCCGCGAATCGCCGCTGCTCCAGCACGTCCAGCTCGGCGATGTCGTCTTCATGGATCAGCCCGTCAGCGCCGCCACGGCCGTCCCCAAAGCCGACCGCTCCCTCTGGTGGCTCCTCGCCTGCGCCGGTTTCA
>CAYQBV010000285.1:0-5898 GCA_964415705.1 uncultured Chthoniobacter sp.
CACACGATCATTCGCGAGAAGCAGTGTTATTGGACAGGCTCCGCAGCGGTGGATGTGGAGAACACCACTGGGCTCGGCCAGCCGGGCAAGCCTGCGGTCGTTTTCGCGGCGAATCAGGCCATGTCGGTCCCCGAACCATTCACCCAATGCGTGTTTGTCAGCACCGACGAAGGCATGACGGTGAAGATCGATCCTGAGATGATGTATAAGGCGCTTCCGAAGGAAGACGCGCGCCGCGGCGATGGATCACGCGACCCGATGATCCGCTGGTATGCGCCGGAGAAGAAATGGGTGATGCTCGTTTACAACAAGGCTCAGACACCGGGAGCGAAACGCAGCTTTTTTTTCTTTGAATCGAAAGACCTCAAGACGTGGACGGAAACGAGCGTGCTGGAGGATATGTATGAGTGCCCGAACTTCGTGCAGATGAATCTCGACGGCGATGCCAGCAAGCCGATGTGGGTCGTATGGGGTGCCTCCAACGAATATCGCGTCGGCAATTTCGACGGGAAAAAATTCACCCCAGTCCAAGACGGCCTTCACCTCACCCACCATGGCGACTACTACGCCTCGCAGGTTTTCGACAACGCACCGCACGGGCGCATCGTCCAGATGGGATGGGCCTGGGTGTGCAACTACAAGACCGAGTTCACGCAGATGGCGACCTACCCGAAGGAACTCAGCTTGAAAACCACGCCGCAAGGCCCGCGCCTCTACGCCGGGTTCATCCCCGAGCTTGCCAAACTTCGCGACGGCGGCAGCAGCAAGAAGGATGTCGTCATCAAAGCGGACGCACCGCTGAGTTTCGGAGACGTGACGCAGCCCATGGAAATTGCAGTGGAATTTGAACCCGGAACCGCCACGCAAGTCCGCCTCAGCGGCGCGGATCTCAACATCCGATGGGATGCGGAAACCCAGGCCGTGACGGTGCAGGGAGTGAGAGAATATAAAATGCCGGCAGATGGTAAGGCTCCCAAGCAACGAGTGATTGCCGCTCCGCAAAACGGACGCGTGCGACTCCATGTTCTCCTCGATATTCCCTCCGTCGAAGTCATCACCAACGGCGGCGAGCACTACATCATCAAGGGACGCGACTTCAAAAAACTCGGCGAGAAATCGCCACTGGAAATCTCCGTCGAGGGCGGTGACGCCACGTTCCGCCGCCTGGATGTCTATCCATTGAAATCCATCCAGCCTCCGGTGCCGAAATAGCCGTCATCCCGATGAACACACTGCGCAGCTTCGCAATTGTCGCCCTCGTCTCGGCATGCGGGCTTTCCTATGGCGAAGAAGCCCCGGCACCGGCGTCGGGTGACACACGGACTTTCACCGCCAACAAACGCTATCTCATCTTCCCCCGCGCAAGAGGGCTGAATGGAAAGGACAAGGTTTTCGTAAATGTGGACGGCAAGCCCTTCTTCTCCGCTTACGACTCGCCGATTGCCAAAGCCATTCCCGATTTCTGGACTTTTCTCGATTTGAGTTTGATTCAGGGGAAGGAAATCGCCGTGAGCATCAAGGGACCAAACGAGGCCGGAATCGAGCTGGTGAAATTGAGCGACACCATCCCCGGTAAGTATCCGCTCTACCATGAGCCAGGCCGCCCGCAGGTTCATTTCTCGCCGGTGCGTGGATGGCTCAATGATCCATCGGGGATGATCTATTTCGACGGCAAGTGGCACCTCAGCTACGCGAACACGCGCTTCTCCAACCTCATGGCCGGTCCGAACAACGCATGGGGCCACGCGACCAGCCTCGACCTGCTGCATTGGGAGGAAGGGCCGCTGCTGCTCAATCCCGTGCGCGGGCAGTATTCGTTCTGGACGGGCGGAGCCGCCGTGGACGTGGAGAACACCACCGGCCTGGGCCGCCCCGGGAAACCCGCGCTCGTCTTCTCGGCAAACAACGGCAGCGACGCGCCGAACGAATTTACGCAGTGCGTATTCCCCAGCACCGACGGCGGCATGTCCGTGATCTTCAATCCCGACATGATGTTCAAGCCATTGCCCCTGGAGGCGGACCGGCGCGGCGGCGGCACGCGCGACCCGATGATCCTTTGGTATGCGCCGGAGAAAAAGTGGGTGCTTGTCGTTTACAACAAACCGAAGGGCGGAAAGGACGGGTTCTATTTCTACGAATCGCGCGACCTGAAAAACTGGAAGGAGACGAGCGTGCTGGAGGGAATGTTCGAGTGCCCCAATTTGTTCGAGCTGCCCGTGGATGGAAATCCCGCCAACAAACGCTGGGTGATTTGGGGCTCGGACACCTCCTATTACGTCGGCGCTTTCGACGGAAAAACATTCACGCCCGAAGGCCCCAAGCGCCGGATGCACCTCGGCACATCATTCAGCGCGTCACAGATCTTTGCCAACGCGCCCGGCGGACGGATCGTCCAAATCGGTTGGGGACATTTGCGCGACTTCGACTTCAAGGAGGAGTTCACGCAGATGGCGTCGTTCCCGTTGGAACTTAGTTTGAAAACCACGCCCGACGGCATCCGCCTCAACGCCGTCTTCATCCACGAGCTAACCCAATTGCGCAATGGCGGCAGCGCCAAAAAGGATGTCGTCATCAAGCCCGGCACACCGCTGAGCCTGCCGGATGTTTCCGACGTGATGGAACTCGATCTCGAATTCGACCCCGGCAACGCCGCACAGGTCACCATCACCGCAGCGCAGATGACGCTGAAATGGGACGCCGTTAAAAACGTCCTCGATTTCAACGGCGCCAAAATCCTCCTCGCCCCGAAGGACGGCCGCACGCAGCTCCACGTGCTGCTCGACATTCCCTCGCTGGAAGTCGTCACCAACGGCGGCGAATACTACATGTTCAAACCCCGCGACTTCAAAAAGCTCGAAGCCAAAAGCGCGCTGGAAATCTCGGTCGAAGGCGGCGAGGTCACCTTCCACCGTCTCGACGCCTACCCTCTCAAATCCATCCACCCTCCACTTCCGAAGTAACGCAAATTGAGGACACACCATCATCTCATCCAAGCCATCGCGCTTGGCGTCCTCGCCATCTGCACTCCTGTCGAAGCAGCGGAGGATTCCAGGCCCTCGGTGTTGGAACTGCGGACGTCCTCGTGGCTCCTCAACTCCGCGCAGCCTGCACACAGCACGCTCACCGCGCAGGCTCCGCAGGCGGAGTTTACGGCACCTGCCAAGACGAATGACGGCTTCACGATCAAGCTGACTGCGGACCTGAAGAAGTTCGACACTGACAGAACCATTCTCGAAATCCCGGGCGTGCTCAGCGTTCGTCTTCGCAAGCACAGCCCCAAGGACCGTAACCGTCAGAATTACCCGGCCTTTAAGATGCCCGACCGCTCGGTGCCGGTGCTCGAAGCGAACCTCACGCTTCACTCAGTCGAGCATCCGAAGTGGCAGGGCATGAGCATCGGCATTCCCCTCGCCTTGCTCCAGCAGCCCGAAGGCAAGCACAACATCGTGCTCAACTTCTCCGGGGTGCGCTGGACAATGGATGTGGACGGCCAGTTGCTCGATAACGACTTCCCGTTCGGCTATCCGGCATGGACGGAGAAGAACACGTGGAATCTGGACGCGGAGTTCGTGAGCAAGGCGGAGATTTTCCTCCCAGCGATCAAACCCACGGAGGAACTGGCAAAAACACGCGCGACCGCACCCGTCCAATACTGGATGCCGCACGGCCACAACAACTGGGTTGGCGACGTTGCGACCTTCTTCCACCAAGGCCGCTACCACCTGTTTTACCTTTTCGACCGACGCCATCACGAGAGCAAGTTCGGCCGGGGCGCTCATTACTTCGAGCATATCTCCACGACGGATTTCAAAACGTGGACAGAGCACGAAGCGGCGACACCGCTGGAGGAACAATGGGAATGTATCGGCACCGGCACCCCGTTCGTTTTCAACAACAAATTCTGCATCGGCTACGGCCTGCACACGACGCGCGTTTATCCGGAATCAAAAACGTCGCTGCCCGCGCAATGGGATTATTTGAAGAAGAACGGAGTCACGGGGGAATTCAAATTCGACACAACACCAGGTTTTCCCGCCGGCTCGACCTATGCCATCAGCGAGGACGGCATCTCGTCATTCAAGAAATCCAATCTCGCCTTTCACCCGTGCGAAAATCCCAGCGTCTATACAGACCCGAACGGCAAGCTGCGAATGCTCGCTAACTTTCATTCCAAGGGCATCTGGGAATCGGAATCCGTGAACGGTGGCTGGCGCTGCACCAGCCCCGACTTCCCGCCGGGCGGCGACTGCACGTTCTTTTTCCGCTGGGGAAAGTTCGACTACATCATCGGCGGCTTCAAAGACCTGTGGTCGAAACCCGCCGATGCTCCCGATTCAAAATATGAATCCCTCGTAGCGAAGGGACTCGATTTCTATGACGGCTCAAATGTGCCCGCGATCACCGAAATCAACGGCGGACGTTTCGTCATGGCCGCATGGATTCCCATTCGCGGATGGGGCGGGCCGCTGATTATCCGTGAACTCATTCAATTTAATGACGGCAGAATCGGCTCGAAGTGGATGAAGGAAGTAACTCCACAAACCGTCGCGCCAATAACCCTCGCAGCGTCGCTGGCCGATCCGACGACTTTTCCCACCGACGGCACGTCATTCATGCTCAGCTTCGATGTTCATCCGGCGGAGGCGGGGAAAGGAGAACTCGGCGTTGTATTTCTACCCGAGGCAGACGAGCGAGCTTCCGGCGAACTGCAAATCCGGCTCAAAGACAAGCGCGCACAATTTGCAGCCGGTTCATTGAGCGTTTTCGCCTTTCCAAAAAAATCGCTGCGCGAAGGCAACTCGCCGCAAGCGGCCCACAACTACTCCATCGAAAACCTCATCGGTGTGGACGGCTCATTCACCGTGCGCGTCATCGTGAAGAACTCGGAGAAAATGGGAGGTGCCTTGCTGGACGCCGAAATCGCCGGAAAGCGAACGATGATCAGTTATCGCCCTGAGCTCACCGTGAAACGGATGCTCTTCAGGATGGAAGGCGTGGAGCTGAAGAACATCCAGATCGCGCCGCTCAAGGAATAGCTCCTGGCCGGGGAAGCGCGCGTCCCTGAAGCTCGCCGACGTTTGTCAGGCACCCCAAACCGCATTGGCGCTTTCTCCCGTTTCAACAAGATCCAGAACGGGACAGGGAGCCAGCGAACCACACAATGGAAAGGCCCGCTTTCTTCTTGTCAGCAAGCGCCGGTTTCCATCTCTTCCCGCCCACAAATCCCATGGCAGCCAACTACACTGAAGCCAGCATCAAGACCCTCAGCTCGCTCGAGCACATCCGCCTCCGCCCCGGCATGTACATCGGGCGGCTCGGCAACGGGAACCACGCGGAGGACGGCATCTACGTGCTGCTGAAGGAGACGATCGACAACTCCATCGACGAATTCATGATGGGGCAGGGCAAGAAGATCGAGGTGGAGATCACCGAGCGCAGCGTGAAGGTGCGCGACTATGGACGCGGCATCCCGCTCGGCAAACTCGTGGACTGCGTCTCCATCATCAACACGGGGGCGAAGTATGACAGCGAGACTTTCCAGAAGGCTGTGGGTCTCAATGGCGTCGGCCAGAAGGCGGTGAACGCGCTCTCGCTAAACTACCGCGCGCAGGCCATCCGCGAAGGGGAGACGAAGGTCGTGGATTTCGAACAGGGGAAGCTCAAGAACCAGTCGCGCGTGACGAAGACCGGCGAGCGCAACGGCACGCTCGTCGAGTTCACGCCGGACGAGGCGCTCTTCGGCAAGGACTTCAAATTTCGCACGGAGTTCATCGAGGACATGCTGTGGAAATACGCGTTCCTCAATCGCGGGCTCACGCTCACGCTCAATGGCCAGCGCTTTAAGTCCGAGCACGGGCTGAAGGATCTGCTCACGAAGGAACTCAGCGGCGAGCCGCT
>CAYQBV010000286.1:0-5897 GCA_964415705.1 uncultured Chthoniobacter sp.
CTCTGCCACGGTATCTCCCGGTGAAGCCATCAAAGGGCACCGTCTTTACTGGAGCCGCACTGGGGCTGCTGGAAGTTGGGCTGCCGCAGGCGACTATACCGTCGCCACGGCCGGCGGGATTCTGAATGTCGTGAGTAACCTCCCGACGGTGGCTTGCCCCAGCGGAGGGCTACTCTATCTGGTTTGGGCGGATGACAATGGTGGGACCAATCCCGACGGCGACTACACCATCGACAACGTCAGCTTCGTTCCGTTCTCCGATTCCGCGGTCACCATCACCAGTCCCAACGGCAGCGCGAACGTGGGAACCAACCTCGTGATCGAGGCCACCGCGGTAACCACGAATGGGCCGATCGCCAGCGTGGCGTTCTACGACGGTGCCACCCTGCTCGGCACGGACACGACGGCCCCTTACCACTACGTCTGGACCGGCGCGCCACTGGGAAGCCATGCGCTGACCGCCGTGGCCGTGGACAGCAATAATGTTTCCGCCACCTCGCCGGTGATGACTATCGCGGTTGTCGCCGGGGCGGGTGCGCTGACCCGCGGACCTTATTTGCAAAAAGCTGCGCCGACCCAGATGACGATCCGCTGGCGCAATACGCTGTATGACCAGGGTCGCGTCCGCTTTGGTCCGACTGCCGGAAATCTGGATCAGACGGCGGATGAAAGCACCGCGCCGCTGTTGCAGTTCGACCACGTGGTCACGCTCACCGGACTAACTCCCAACACGACTTACTATTACAGCGTCGGTTCCGGGGCGGATACGCTGACCGGCGGCCCGGATTACACCTTCACGACACCACCGATCGCAGGGACGGCCACCAACACCCGTATCTGGGTTCTCGGCGACGCGGGGTCGAGTGGGAGCACCGCCTTGCCGACTGTGGCGCAAACCGGAGTGCGCGACGCCTTTTACACCTGGACCGGAGCACGGACGCCGGATCTCGTCCTCCAACTCGGTGATAATGCCTACGAATCAGGCACCGACGCTGAGTTTCAAAAAGGGGTGTTCAATATCTACCCCGCGATGCTGAGCAAGACGCCTTTCTGGTCCTGCCTCGGCAATCACGAAACCGCCCATGCCACGGCACCTTCCAGCGGGTATGCCTACTTTGATATTTACACCCTGCCCAAAAATGGGGAGTGCGGCGGCGTGGCCTCGGGGACCGAGCACTATTACTCCTTTGACTACGGAAACATTCACTTCATCTGCCTCGACTCGATGACCGCGAACCGCTCGCCCACCGGAGCGATGGCCGTGTGGCTGCAAAGCGACCTCGCGAGCACTACGGCGACCTGGATTATCTGCTTCTTTCACCATCCGCCTTACACCAAAGGTTCGCACAATTCGGACACCGAAACGGAACTCATCCAGATGCGGACCAACATCCTCCCCATCCTCGAAGCGGGTGGGGTGGATCTCGTGCTGGCTGGCCACAGCCATTGCTACGAGCGCTCATTCCTGCTCGACGGCCACTACGGACTCTCCGGCACCCTGACACCGGGGATGAAAAAGGACGCCGGCAACGGCCGGATCGGCGGGACCGGGCCTTACATCAAACCCCTCACCGGCCCGCGCGATCACTTCGGCGCCGTCTATGCCGTCGCCGGTTCGGCGGGCAAGATCAGCGGCGGTTCACTCAACCACCCCGCCCACTTTATCTCATTGAGTAATCTCGGCTCCCTCGTCCTCGACGTGAACGGCACACGCCTCGACGCCACCTTTCTCCGCGAAAACAGCACCACCCCGGACACCTTTACCATCATCAAACAGGGAGCCGCCGACAGTGACGCGGACGGCATCCCGGACGACTACGAAATCGCCCACGGGCTGAACCGCCTCAGCGCCGCCGACGCCCCTCTCGACAGCGACGGCGATGGCCTCTCGAACCTCAAGGAGTTCATCTTTGCCACGTCCTCCAACGTCCCGGACCGCTACACTTTCATCTCCGCCTACGAGGGCCTCGCCGGGACGGCCACAGTCACCTTCCCGACGGTCACCGGCCGGACTTACCGGGTGATGTCCAGTCCAGACCTGCTCTCCTGGCAGCCCGGCTCTGCCGTGGTCGCCGGGACCGGTGCGACACTGCAATGGACCGACGACGGCACCGTCACTGGCACTCTGCCATCCAATGCAGGCAAGCGCTTCTACCGAATCGAAGTCGTTGTGCTTCCGTAAAGCTCTCTCGAGTGGGGCGCTTCCCTGATTCCGCCCCGTTTGTTGGAGGCGGAGAGATTCGTCTGGCAGCCTGTTAAAAAACCCCAGCGCCGCGGCGGAAGACGGGCCTCCGGCCGGTCACGGCAGGCGGGCCTCTGGCCTGCAAACCAAGCGCTGGCGCGGCTTGACGGGCGGGACGCCCGTTTTCCGGGTCAGCCGGGACGGGCTGATTTCCGCGCACTACCCGAGTATTTCAACAGGCTGCTAGCTGATCTTCCGGGCGACTACGACGTAGTTTTTCGGATGGCCCGCGGCCTTGAACTTCATGAGTGTCTCCAGCCTGTGAAAGAAGACCGACCCAGCGGCGCATCCGAGTTTCAGCAGAAGCAGACCGGGCATCAGGAGTAATCCCCAGAACTGGTTGGTAAACGCCTCGGGCTTCCACGGGAGATACCGTGACATGCAGCTCAATTGATACCCGACCGTGCCAAAATATCCTTCCAGCCAGTCGATACGCTCGATCTCGAATCCGGCGGCGCTGAAAAACTGTCGCAGGGCATACTGGGTGAAGCGATACATGTCATGCTCTCCCAAGTCCTCGTAGAAGAGCGGACCTGTGTACATCACCTTTCCACCCAGCTTGAGCACCCGGTTGAGTTCCTTCAGAACCGGAATCGGCTCGATGTACATCATCACCTGATTAAAGAGCACATACTCGAACCGGCCGTCCTCCACCGGGAGGTTCTTCAAGTCGCAAGTGTAGGTGTGTTTCGGACCGTGTGGCGAATTCCCTGTTTGGATATCGGCGGATTCGTATTTCGCGTGCGCAAACAAATGCCGGTAAGTGCAATCCCCAGCTCCGGCATCCAGAATCATGGCACCGGTGGGCACGGACTTCGCAAAGGCCGCGTTCTCCTCCATCAGGCGATAGAGGGACGAATTGAAGGCGAGCAACTGATCGATAAGCGTCATGCAGGGTGGAAGAAATCTGATCTCTCTACCCTGCCTCCCATAACGGGATGACGCCAAGCCCGAATCGAAGGCGCCGGACCGCAGAACCGTGGCTCGCTCAGCGCGCGACGACGGTGACTTCGCCGGCGGTGAGGCGGACGAGGGAGCCGTCGGCGTGGCGGAGGAGGAGGTGGCCGTTTTCGTCGAGCTGTTCGGCGAGGCCCTCGCTGAGCGTTTCACCGGCGCGGACTTGGATCCAGCGACCGAGGAGGAAACTGCGCGCGGTGGCTTCGGCGATGATCGCGGGGAAGTCGGCGGCGAGCCGCGACCGGCGCGCGTCGAGCGCACGCAGGATGGCCGCGGCGAGCGCGGGGCGATCGAGTGGCTGGCCGTTGACGCCGCGGAGGGAGCCGGCGGTGGCGCGGAGTTCCGGAGGGAAATCGTCGGGCTCGTGGTTGACGTTCACGCCGATGCCGAGGACGGCGAACGGCGCACCGGCGGAGTCGGTGCTGCTCTCAGCCAGGATGCCGACAACCTTTTTACCGCCGAAAAAAACGTCGTTCGGCCACTTGATCGCGGCCTTCGCGCCGATGGTTTCGTCGATCGCAGCAGCGACGGCGACCGCCGCCCACGTCGTCAGCCGCGCCCATTCCGCCTGCGGCAGCGCGGGGCGCAGGAGCAGCGAGAACCACAGCCCGCGCTGCGACGCGGAGGCCCAGCGCCGACCAAAGCGTCCGCGGCCGGCGGTCTGGTGCTCGGCGAAAATGGCGACGCCGCCGAGCGCGCCGTCGCGGCCCAGTCGGGTCGCGAGGTCGTTGGTGGAATCGGTCTCGGCGAAGACGAGGATTTCGCGAATGAGCGCGCACGGGCCGAGGCGCGCGGTGAGGTCGTCGGCAATGAGGCGGTCGGGCGCGGCGATGAGCCGGAACCCAAAGCCGGGACGGTCCTCGATTTCAAAACCCGCAGCACCCAGCGCGGCGAGTCCGGCGCGGACGGCGGCGGCGCTTTCCCCGAGTTGCGCAGCGAGATCGCCCGCCGGGAGATGCACCTGCGTTTCGCGCAGGGCGCGGAGGAGGCGGGCGTCGAGCGGAGTCATGCGGGGGGGGGCGGTTTCTGGTTTCACGTTTCTGGTTTCTGGCTCCCCCGCGGGGCCACACACCAGCGCCGCGGATTCCGAAAACCAGAAACCAGAAACCAGCAACGAGGAACGCCTCACGGTAGCAGCTCCAGCGAGCAGTCGATGGCGGGCGCGGAGTGGGTGAGCGCGCCGACGGAGATGAAGTCCACGCCGGTGGCCGCGATGCCCGCGACGGTCGCGAGCGTGACGCCGCCGCTGGCCTCAAACGGCACGCGTCCCGCGCCGAGCGCGACGGCTTCGGTCATCTGCGGGCAGGTCATGTTGTCGAGCAGGATGACATCCACGCCGGTGAACGCGAGGAAGCGCCGGACCTGCTCCAGCGTGTCGGCTTCCAGTTCCACGCGGACGCCGGGATTTTCCGCGCGAAACGTGCGGATGGCCGCCTGCAACTGCTCGGGCGTAGTGCCAGCGGCGAGATGGTTGTCCTTCACCATGACCATGTCGTAGAGCCCGAAGCGGTGGTTCACGCCTCCTCCCGCGACGACCGCTGCCTTCTCCAGCGCGCGCAGGCCCGGCGTGGTCTTGCGCGTGTCGAGGATGCGCGCCCGCGTGCCGGCCACCGCCTCGACAAAGCGCCGCGTGAGCGTAGCCGTGCCGGAGAGACGCTGGATGAAATTCAGCGCCACGCGCTCCGCCGTCAGGATCGAGCGCACCGCACCGCGGATTTCGAGGACGGTGTCACCTTTGGCCAAAGGGCTGCCGTCCTCCCGCACCACACGCACCGCGAGCTGCGGATCGACCCGGCGAAAGACTTCCGCGCCGACCCCGACGCCCGCCGCGACCGCCAGTTCCTTCGCAAAAATCCGCGCACTCCTTTCCTCCGTCCCAACGAAATACCGCGACGTGAGATCGCCGGGGCCGATGTCCTCCGCGAGCGCAATGGCGATGGGGTCGTGCATAATTAAGGAAGACATGATGGTCCGCTTGAACGGTCGTGCTCAACTCCCAACTGCCGCCCACCCATCGTCAACTCGCGCCTGCCGCACCGGGAACAGTCCGGGCGGGGACGGGCGTCGGGGAGTCAGGGGTTATGAGCTCGCTCATGGGGTAATGGGCGGGACCGCATCAGCCTTCCGCCGGACGCAGCACCCGCAATTTGTGCCCGCTCAGCACCACGAAACAGCCGGTCCACGACCCGACATCCTCGTGGGAGAAATCCTCCGCGATCCTTTGTCTCAATGCCACCCGGCCCGCTTCCGGCAGCCACACGAGCAGCAGGCCGTGATGCGTTCCCGGCTGGAATCGGCGCACGTCGGAAAAGTCGAGGTCTTGCGTGATGAGAAACCGGCCCTCAGCCTGCGCTGCCGCCCAGACCGTGGGATCGTCCCGCCCCGCCAGACCTTTCCTCCTCGTTCCGAAGCTTAGCTTCGGAACGGCCCTCCCCTCGAAGCTTTGCTTCACCGAGGTAGCGGCGGTGCATAGCAGCGGGACGGTAGTGGAAGCAAAGCTTCGCAGACGGGCGCTTTCCGAAGTAAAACTTCGGAATGAGGTGAAACCCAACCCTGATGAAACAACTCTGCACACTCCTCGCTCTGCTGCTTTCGATCCTCGGCGTTCAGACTTCATCACTCGCTGCGGAGCAGCGCCCCAATGTCATCTTCATCGTCGTTGACGACCTCGGTTACGGCGAACTCGGTTGCTATGGCG
>CAYQBV010000287.1:0-5885 GCA_964415705.1 uncultured Chthoniobacter sp.
GAGTTTCAACCGCGGGCCGTTTGACCGTGCCATGCCTGCCGTTTTCGCCAAGGCGGCGCGGAGTGGCGCTGTTCGGGAAGCCGGATTTCGTCTTCCGCCGCGAGCGCGTCGCGCTGTTTGTGGACGGCTGCTTCTGGCACGGCTGCCCGCGCCACGCGACGACGCCCGCGAACAACCACGCCTTTTGGAAAGCCAAGCTGGCGCGTAACGCGGCGCGAGACCGGGAGGTGACGCGCGAGTTGCGCAAGGCGGGCTGGACGGTACTGCGGGTGTGGGAGTGCGACCTTGCCCGGAAGAATTGGCGACGGGTGGCGTTACGCCTCCGGCGGGGTTTGGGATTGGGCACCGAGCGCCGGTATCCGCCAACAAGGAACGGTCGAAAGATCATTGCTAGACCGACCGTTACATCGCCCAAGGCCACCATTTATGTGCGGACGCAAAGGTCTCGGAAACCATGAATCAGGACACAATCAGGACATTTCCCCGATCGGCTCTCACGGGGCCGGCTTGGCGATCGACCGTGAAAATCAGCGACTTGCGCAACTTTCGACCAGAATCGGGATCTGATCGGGACATATTCCGGACATGGAATCCACCCGCTTGGACGCTCCCGCATTTTTCAAAGTCATCCAGAACCCAGAGCCGGATTTCTCCTTTTAGGAGGGAGAAATAGCCAAAAGATTCTCCTTCATGGAGGGGTAACTTCTCGTGCTGCTGCAGTGCCTCCTCGAATCACCCATCGAATGAAGATCACCGACTATATCAAGGATCAGGTTTTCGGCGCCTGCGCCGGGGAGTTTGGCTGTCTGGTCATCTACGATCCGGCGCGTCGCTACCGGGAGATCGCGCTGTCGCTCGAATCCACCCAATGCCGGGTGATTGATACCGCCAACTCGGTGATCGAGCAGCGGGAGGCCGCGAGCGAGGCCCTGAGCGATTTGTAGAAAACTAAGGGACAGGTCTTTTTTCGAAGAAAGCCGCCGTGTCCTGCGCGAAGACGAGAAACTCCCCCGTTTTCGGCCGGAACGATCCGCCCGCCACCGGCTCCGCCCCAGACGTGAGCTGCCGTCGCGCCCCGCCCCGCGCTTTCACGAGATGAAGCTGCGCGGTGTCCGCAAAGCGTGTGCTGACGAGCATCTCCCGTCGCTGCGGATGCCAGCCCTGCAGCGGCGCCGCGCTGAATTCCAAATAGCGCCCCGGATCCGCGCGCAGCTCCGGCGGGATCGGCGCGGCCCCGCTGAGCAGCACGGCGAGGGCGGAGAAAAGGAAGCGCATCCCGCCCTTCTAACCACTCGCGAAGGGAAGGCACGCTGCGGGGACGCGCCGCGAGTGCGGCTTCCGACTCAATCGCCGTCGAACATCCGGCCGATGCCGCCGAGCATGCTACCTTCGCCGGTGGCGCTGCCGCCGGCGGAGGGCGCGTTGGCGAGGATGCGGTCGGCGAGGCGGGAAAAGGGCAGGCTTTGCAACCACACGGTGCCGTGGCCGCGCAGGGTGGCGAGGAAGAGGCCCTCGCCACCGAAGATCATGGATTTCAGGTTGCCCGCGCGCTGGATGTCGTATTGCACGCCGGCGGTCATGGCCACGAGGCAGCCGGTATCAACGCGGAGGGTTTCGCCTTTCAGGTCGCGGCGGATGATGGTGCCGCCGGCGTGGACAAAGGCGAGGCCGTCGCCCTGCAGGCGCTGGAGGATGAAGCCCTCGCCGCCGAACAGGCCGACGCCGATCTTTTTGTTGAAAGCGATGCCGACGGAGGTGCCGAGCGCGGCGCAAAGAAAGGAGTCCTTTTCGCAGATGATCTCGCCGCCGAGTTTCGCCAAATCGAGCGGGACGATCTTGCCGGGATAGGGCGCGGCAAAGGCGAGTTTGCGCTTCTGGCTCCCGCGGTTGGTGAAGTGCGTCATGAAGAGCGACTCACCGGTGAGGACGCGCTTGCCGATGTTTTTCAGCGCGCCGAAAAAGCCGCCTCTCGGAGTTGAGCCATCGCCCATCCGGGACTCGAATTCGATGTCTTCCTCCAGGTAGCACATGCCCCCGGCCTCGGCGATGACAGTCTCGCCGGGATCGAGTTCGATCTCGACCATCTGGAGGTCGTCGCCGTGGATCTCGAAGTCGATTTCGTGCGAGCGTTTAGCCGGAGCGAGCGGCCCGGCCGGCAGCGGCGGCGGCGCGGCGCTGACGGCGCGGCTGGCAAAAAGATGCGCGAGCGCTTGCCCCGCCGGCTCCCACGCGGCCATGCCGTCGGTCCAGACGAGTGTGGAGGGCTGGAGGATGCCGCCGGTGACGAGGTTCGGCAGTTCGGTCTCGTTCGCGCTTTCGCGCTGGGTGGGAGTGATGGTGTAGTGCCAGGTTTTCATGTTGAGAAAAGGGGATGCGACTTTGGCGCAGGCGCAGGGTTTTGCCAGTCCAGAGTGCCCGGATCGCCGTGGCATGCTGTTTGCCTTCAAACGAATCCTCATTACACTCCCGCCGCGCATGAAATCCTCCCTTTCCATCCTCGCCGCCCTCACGCTGGGCGCGGCTGCTTTCGCCGGGGCGGCGGAGGCTCCGGTCGCGGGGGTGGCGTATCCGCAGGAGACGGGCGCGGCAGTGACGCGGACCTTCCCGTTTTCGATGGTCGGCCAGCTGCTGTTTGCGAATGGCGGGTCGTGGTTCACGGGCTCGGGGACGGTGGTGCGTCCGCACTCGGTGCTGACGGCGGCGCACAATTTGTGGGATGCCGAGGGCGGCTTCTCGACGGACATCCTTTTCCGCCGCGGGCTGGCGGGCAGTTCGGCGCTTTCGGCGCAATACGCCAGCCGGATTTACGTGCTCTCCGGGTATCGCGAAAACGTGCGGCAGTTGAAGAGCAGCGACCCGCGCGCGTTTTCCTACGACACGGGCGGACTCGTTTTTCGCGCGCCGGTCGCGGGCGGCTCGAACGCCGGCTGGTGGGCGAATCCCGCGCTCCTGACCGGCCCCGCGCCGTTGCTCGCGCTCGGCTACGGCGGGGAGTTTCACAGCGGCGATGACCTGCTCTCGGTCGCGCCGACGGCACCGTTCCGGCCGATCGTCGGCGCGTTTTGGGACAATCTCTCGATTTACTGCGAGAGCGGCATGAGCGGCGGTCCGGTTTTCGCGCGCGACACCGACGGCAAGCTCTACCTCACGGGCGTGGTCGTGGCGGGATCGAACGAACCACCCTCCGCCGGCATCCGCATCCTTGATCGCGCCGCGGCGGATTTCATCCGGCGTTACTTGAAATAGGGGAGCCGCGTGGAAAATCGCGCGCGCTTGGCGGTCGTGGTGGGTGGGTTGCTCTTCGCGCTGGCGCTGGTCGCGTTTTTTACGGGGCGGAGCACGAGCACGGGCGTCGCGGTCCCGAGCGCCGGGATTCCGGCTGCGTCCGCACCTTCCGGTCGAGTCGGTGGCAGCGCGCCGAGCCGGAGCGGCCCGGGCGACAGTGCCAAAAAAGCGCCTTCCCATTCGTCGGATAATCCCATCGAAAAGCTCCTCGCCAAACTCGAAGCCGGCACCGCCACGGAAGCCGATCTCGACGCCCTCAAGCGCACGCTGCTCGCCGCTGACCCGGCGGTGGCGACTGCGGCGATCCGCGAATTTCTCGCCACGGGACGCGATGCGCGGACCGGTCTCGAATTCACACTGCGTCCGGGCGGCGACCTCAACGCGCCTACGTTGCGCGTGCTGCTGATGGACGTGCTCGGGCGCATCGCCAAACGCGACGGCGGCGCTGCGGCGGCGCAGCTCGCGCGGACGACTCTGGAGAAAAAGGACTCCGCCGACGAATGGGCGATCGCGCTGCGCAACGTGGCGTGGGCGGAGCCGCAAGCGACCGCGTATCTCGCCGCCAAAGCGCGGGAAATGCTCGCCCACGCGCCGTGGCGCGCGGCCCCGACGAGCGGGCTGCTCGAGGCGTTCGACGTGATCGTTTTCACGAAAGACGCCAGCCTCACGGCGGAACTCGCGGCCGCGCAGAACGATCCGAACGAGCAGCTCCGCCACGCCGCCGATGTGGCGCTGGACCGGCTCGCGGCGGCCAGTCCGCTCGACGTGATGAACTACCTCAACGCCAACCCCGCGCTGCTGACCGAGCGACCGATGTTGCGCGCGGATTACTTTGCCAAAGCCGACCTGACCGCGCCGGGGCAGAAGGTGGCGCTGGAGTTTTACCTCGGGCGGCCGGACATCGCTGAGGCGGAGAAGGCGAAGCTGCTCAAGGCGCTGGCCACGCCGGCGACTTTTGTGTCCGAAAATCTGCTCACCGAGCCGCCGCCCGAACCGGACGATGCGGCGCGCGAGCACGCGATCCTCGCGGCGGTTCAGGAGTGGCTTGCGGGAAAACGCTTTCCGCCGCTGCAAGCGCAGCTCCTCCAGCTCCAGCGCCGCCTCGCGCGGGAGTAGGGGAGTGGGCCGCTCCGTTCCGTGCGGGCGCGCGCGCTACTTCGCCTTGCCGGGCCGACGGCGGGCGGGGACGAGCGGGGTGGGCTTTTTGACCGGCGTCGGCTCGGGCGGGACGATGGGTTCGGGCGGCGGCTCTTCCTCCTGGCCGATGGCGAGTTCGCCGCTGAAGATGCCGCCTTTTTCGATGTTGATCGCTTTGGCGTGGACCACGCCGACGAGCGAGCCGCCGGAGGAGATGCTCAGGCAGCCGTCGCAGTTGATGTCGGCGACCATCTTGCCGTGGATCTCGACGGCCCGCGCTTTGACGGGACGGGCAAATTCCACATCGGCCTTCTTGTCGATGACCAGCTTGTGGGCGTCGATGTCGCCGAGGAATTTGCCCTGCAATTTCACCCGCGCCTCGCCGGTGCAGACGAGCAGGCCGCGCAGCTTGCCGTCGATGACCGCAGCCCCGCAGGCGATCTTGGCGCTGGTCACGTCGGCTTTGGACGAAAGCACGACCTCGCCCTGCGTCTGGATGCTGCGCCCAAAGGGACCGGCGATCTTGAAATCGCTGAGGTCGATGTAGGAGCTGCACTGCGGGCAGAGGCTGGATTGCGCGGAACTGCTGACCTGCTGCCGCTGGCCGCAACTGAAGCAGCAGATGTCGCGGATTTTTTCGCCCGCGACCATCTTGGTGAGCTTGGCGAAAAGGGACGGCCCCTTGAGGCTGGCGACCTCCTTGGCCAGCAGTTTTTCGATCGAGTAATGCTGCCCGCACTTGCGGCAGAACGTCGATTTCGCAAACGCGGACTCGAGCTGGCTGAAGCCGCAGTGCGGGCAGTCAGCGCTGACCTTTTCCGAATTCTTCGGGGTGTTGGAGGCCACGGGAGGCCGGGCTTAGCGCGCGGCGACGGCTGGGCGAACGGCTTCGGGACGCGCGGCGCCTTTCACCGGATTCACCTCGGAGCGGCCGACGAAAGTCGCGCCTTCCTCGATGACGAGGCGGCTCGCCTTGAGGTCGCCGTGGAGGACGGCGCGGGCCTTGAGTTCGCAGCGTTCATCGACGGTGATGTTGCCATACACTTTGCCAAGGACCGTGGCGGACTTCGTCTTGATCTCGCCGCGAATCTCGGCGTTCTCCCCGACGGTCAGCGTGCCCGTGG
Organism: uncultured Chthoniobacter sp.; assembly: GCA_964415705.1. Taxonomy (GTDB): domain Bacteria; phylum Verrucomicrobiota; class Verrucomicrobiia; order Chthoniobacterales; family Chthoniobacteraceae; genus Chthoniobacter. The sequence goes on from CAYQBV010000287.1 coordinate 5,547, forward strand.
AGTGGATCTCGCCTTCGACTTTACCGTCGATCGTGAGTTCGTTTTGAAACTTGATCGAACCTTTGATTTCGACGTCAGCGGAGAGGAGGTTTTTACCGGAGATTTCAGCCATGGAAGTGTTTGGATTGATTTTGCAGGATGGTGCGGTCGCCCGCTCGGTGGATGACCGCGGGGGCTTTTTCCATTGTCGAAAACGCGCCGCGGAAACGATGTGGCGGCGACTATGCTGCGCGGGAAAAACGGTGTCAATGTCGGCCACGCCAATTCGGTGAGGAGAGTGTGATGCGGGGGGGGGGAAAGGGGGGAGTCCGCAGAAAAGGGTTCAATAAATTGCGGGCT
>CAYQBV010000288.1:0-5880 GCA_964415705.1 uncultured Chthoniobacter sp.
TATTACTTTCTGCCGAGCGAAGACGAGTGGTATAAGGCGGCGTATCACCAGAACACCGGGGTGAACGCGGACTACTGGGATTACGCGACGGGGAGCAACAGCATCCCGACGGCGGTGGCGAGTGGGACCACCGCAGGGACCGCGGTGTATAACGGCGCCTCGCCAGCGGCGGTGAACCTCGCGGGCGGCTTGAGTGCGTATGGGACGATGGGGCAGAACGGCAATGTGTGGGAATGGAACGAGAGTGCCCTTGATGGAATAAATAATTCATCGTCCGAGAATCGCGCGTTCCGCGGTGGCTACTGGCTCAACTCCGAGTTCGTCCTGCGCTCCTCGCTCCGCTTCGGCCTCGACGCGCCGTCGAACTCGGACTACATCATCGGGTTCCGTGTTGCGAGTGTCCCTGAACCCACCAGCACGGTTTTGATGATCAGCGCCGGTTTGCTTGCCATAGCACGGAGACGCCGCCGCGCCACCCTTTGATCTTTGGCCCTTGGCTCGCCCTCAAGGCACCTGCCACCGCTTGTCCCGTACCCCGCCGCCTCGGCCCTTTTCCTTTTCGGCGGATTGCGAGGCCGGTGTAGCCGGGATCACTGAACCCGGCGGGGGATTACCCGGATGTCGCGGGCGGTGAGCGGACGGGCCGGGAACTGCGGGCGCTACAGGCGAAGGCCGCGCGGCGCATCAATCTGAACACGGCGACTGCGGATGAGCTGGCGGCGCTCCCCGGGGTGGGGCCAAAGACGGCGGCGCTGATCATCAGCGCCCGCCCGCTGGCGGACTTGGCGGCGCTGGATGCGCTGGATGCGCTGGATGCGCTGCCCGGTTTCGGACCGAAGCGGATGGCGGCGCTGCGGGAGCTGGTGAGCTTTTAGCCAGGGGTCCGCCGGGCGGGGCGGTGGCGTGGACGATGGGGCCACTTTTTCCCCCAAAGAATGTGGCGGGTCGGGGATTCACCGTTTGCACTGGCGCGGCGCTGTTCTAAATAGGCTCCCGCTGCGTCCTTCAGCGCAAACCCCAAGCCCTCACTAACCTCTTATGAAATCCATCACTCGTTTCACCACTCACTCTCTCGCGGCCTGCGCCATGGTCTGGTCGCTGCCCGCGCATGCGCTCGATGCGGATGGCGCGATCCGGAGCGGGAATTTCGGCGGCTACCTGAATGAGGTCACCGCTTTGCTCAAACAGAAGGCGGCAGGGAAGACGGATGCGGCGGGGCTGGAGGCGCTGCTGAAGGATCCGGCGCTGGCCAATGCGGTGGCGCAGCGGCAGTTCATCGCGAAGCTGGGGCCGGATAAGCTGGCGGCGTTTGTGAAGGCGGATGCGGGCAATGCGGCGTTTGCGAGCTGGGTGCTGAAGGATACGGCAGCGCTGGGGGAGTATCTGGAGGCGCATGTGCCGGTGCATCTGGCGGCGCGTGAGCAGCACGCGTGGACGATCAATCCGGCGACGCTGGAGCTGTGGAAGAAGATCGTGACGGCTGACCCGGAGGCGAAGACGGGCCTCCCGATGAAGATCGCCATCGCCACGGCCATCCGCCCGCCCGGCACAGGAGCGCCGGGTGCGGGGCAGGCGAAAACGCAGAGCGATCCGCTGGTGCGCTACAAGTATTACAAGGAGGCGCAGAAGGCGAAGGAGCTGTTCCCGAGTTTCGACAAGCTGACCGCGTGGGACATGCAGTATGTGGTGTCGTCGGGCGCGTCGGAGGAGGATCTGACGTGGGGCCGGCAGATGATCAATACGTGGAGGCCCGACCTGCGGATCAATGAGCTGGTGGTGAACTCGACGAGCGAGGTGTGGCGGCGGAACTCGCCGATTGATTTCGCGGGTTCGTTTAAGAACGTGCTGACGGGCGGGGGCAAATGCGGGCCGCGCTCTTCGTGGAGTGTGTTCATCTGCCAGGCGTTTGGCGTGCCGGCGATCGGCGTGGGGCAGCCGGCGCATGCCTGTTTGGCCTACAAGACGGTGAACCCGATGACGGAGCCGCAGCCCGGCTACGCGTGGAAGGTGGGCTATGGCCGCGGGTGGCCGTTCTCGAAGCTGGAGGGGATGGGTGGGGTGGACTTCATCGCGGGGGTGCAGGAGCGGGAAAATCGGGAGGCGTTCTCAAAGGTGGAGCGTCTGCGCTGGCTGGCGGCGGCGGTGGGTGGGAGCGAGCAGGCGGCGGTGATGCAAATCGCCCACAGCGTGCAGGAAGCCTCGAAGGCCGCGAAGGTGGATCTGACGGCTTCGCACAACGCCGACGAAGCGGAAAAGGAACTGACCCCGGGCGCCGCTGGAGCGGCCGTGGCCTCCGACGCGAAGACCCCGATCAAGATCGCGGCGGGTGGGACGACCATCGAGGCGAACGCCTTTTCCAGCATGCTGGCGGTGCGCGTGCTGAACGCCTTCTCCGGCGGAGGCAAGCAGGTGAATTTCGATAAGAGTCTGCCGAGCAGTTGGGTGGAGTACACGGTGGATGTCCCGGCGGCGGGAGCCTATACGCTGCAACTGAAAGCTTCGGCGGCGAACGAAGGTCAGTTTTTCGACGTGATCGTGGGCACCGACGCCCCGATCAATCTGCCGATCGCCAATTCCCACGGAACGTGGGCCTCGACGATGGTCGTCGAGCTCAAGCTCCAAAAGGGCCCGCAGACGCTGAAAATCTCCGCCCCGACGCAGCGCGGCGTGGCCGTGCGGCAGTTGGAGTTGAAAGCCAAGGGCTAAGGATCAGGACGCGCGGCCTGTGTGAATCCTCCCGCCAAGCTGCCAGCGGAGGCGGGGTCTGGGGCTGCTCCGGGCGTGAACTAGCCGCCGGGCTGAGAAAAATAGTTTCGCGGGTGCGGTATCTGCGCTACAACGCGGTATGAAGAATCGCACCCCCTGCCGCGCTGCCGGCTGGATCTGGCTCTTGTTGCTCGGCTTTGCCGCGCTGGCGCAGGCTTATTCTCCGAACCCGGACCTCACGGCGTCGGGCGCAATCGCGGCGCTGAAGATCGATGCGAACGCTTCGCCGGTTTACTCCGAGAGCTACAGTCTTGGGGCGACCGGGTTGCGCGGGTGGATCTATATCGACCGCAATAACGTGGGCCAGGAGGGGCAGCAGACGGCGCAGAGCCGGCAGATTTTGATCACGGTGGCGAGCACGCCGGGGAGCGCGGTGCTGGCGCTGGATGACGTGCTCCTCGGGGCGATGGCGGGAAACAGCGGGGTGGTGCCGACGTGGGCGAGTAACTCCAGCGACTGCCGCAAGGCGATGGGTGCGGCGATCGGAGACGCCGAAAAGACGGGAGCCGGGACGCTGCGGGTGAAGCGCTGGCGCGGGCCGTTTCCGGGCACCACGACGGATGTGAATATCCCGATCACGATCCTGGGCGACTACTTGCCGACCGCGCCATACAACCCGGTGGCACCGTTCATTTGTCCCAAGTCCGCGGCGATCCTCGCCAATGGCATCGCCAAGATTGATACGCTGACCTTATCCGGTGGCTGGGCCGACTCCGTGACCGCGCTGGCGCTGCTCGCGGCAGTGAAACCGGGCGATGCGAACTACGTGGCGGTGCAGACCAAGCTGGCGACGTTTGCCCAGGTCTTGGCTCCGGCCAATCTGTCGCTGTCGGGGTGCGACACTTGGAACTGGGGTTACATCAACATTTTCCTCAGCGAATACTACCTCCGCACGGTGGCGGACGGCGCGCCGAACGCGAGCGTGCTGTCGGGGATCAATCAATACACGGTGGCCTTGGCGAAGGGTCAAAGTAAGTATGGCACCTTTGGCCACGGGGGCGCGGAGCAGCACGCGGATGGCAGTCTGCATGGCTCGATTTCGTGGTATGGTCCGGTGAACTCGGCGGGCTTGGTCGCGAATATCGCCATCGTTTTGGGCAAGAAGGCGCTCCAGGCCGGGAACATCGCGCTCGACCCGGAGATCGACCCGGCGATCGAGCGTGGGTCCAATTTCTTTGCCTACTATGTGAACAAGGGATCAATCCCTTACGGCGAGCACGAACCGTGGTCGGGCGGGCATGCCTCGAATGGCAAGGACGGGATGGCGGCGGTGATGTTCGGCTTGCAGGCCAGTCGACCGGTGGAAACGGAGTATTTCACGCGGATGTCCGTCGCTGGCTGGGTGGGTCGGGAGTATGGGCACACGGGGCAGGGGTTCAGCTACATCTGGAATGCGCTCGGCGCGGCGATGGGTGGCGACGAGGCGGCGGCGGCGCACTTGAATCAAGTGCGCTGGCACCTCGATCTGGAGCGCCGGACGGATGGGTCGTTTGTCTATGATGGCGGCAATGAATACGGCGGCGGCACCACCTCGGGCGGCACCTACCTTGGTTCGAGCAGTTATTACGGACTCAACCCCGCGGCCTGTTTTGTCCTGACCTACTCCCTGCCGCTCAAGCGCCTCTACGTTACGGGACGGAACGCCATTCCTGCGAACACCCTCAATTCGACCAAGGTCGCCAACGCGGTGGCCGCCGGAACCTACGAACGCGACTGCGTCGGCTACTCCGTGGCGACCTTGATCGCGGCCTTGAGCGAATATTGCCCGGTGGTGCGGCACGACGCCGCCGCGGAACTGGGGAAGCGCACGCTCACCACGCCGGAGCTAAACACCCTGATCGGCCTCATCACGAATGGCACCATGAGTGCCGACCCGAATGTGCGGCAGGGAGCCTGCGAGGCGCTGGGTATTCGCAAACCGACCAGCCCCAGTCCGCTGACCGCCCTGAGCCAGCGGCTTTCCGATACGGATTTATGGGTCCGCGCCAAGGCGGCCAATGCTTTGAAGAGTTACGGCACGGGGGCCAATTCCCAGCGGGACACCATGCTCACGGCCTTTGTCGCCAATGCCACCGACCCCGATGTGATCGTCTGGTCCGACCCGATCCAGATCGCCAATGGCTATCTGGCCGATGTGCTCTTTCAAACGATGGCATCGAATACCAACGCGCTGATCGGCACAAACAGGACGAGTCTGCTCTACCCTGCGCTGAGGGCCGGCCTAAAACAACCGGATGGCATGGCCCGGATGTATCTCGGAAGCTTCCTCAAAAACCGCCTGACTCTCGCCGACGTGCAGGCGATCGCCCCGAACATCGTGGACGCTGTCGCCGAGCGTTCGCCCGCGGACCGGATGTTCAGCGACGTTATCCGCTACGATGCGCTTTACACCCTTGGCAAATTCAAGATCGAGGAAGGCATCCCGCTGGCCCTGATGGTGAAGGAGCAAACCTGGCACGGGGATGACTGGCTGCCTTTCGATCTTCTGCAAAATACCTATCGTGGAGCCGCGAAGGACGCGCTGCCCACGCTCTACAAATGGCAGGCGCACATTCCCCAATTTGCGGCCGACTATTCAATCGGTGGCTGCTGCCCGGGTCGGCTGACCAACATTACGAACAAGATCGCGTCCACCATCGCCGCCATCGAGAACGACACCAACCCGCCTGCGCTTTCCTATTTCAAAAGTGTGACGGCGAGTGCCAGTCCGTTGGTGGTCACGCTGCCGGCGAATGCCTCCACGGTTAGTGCGGGGTTCACGGACCTGGACTTGGGGGTGGGAAACTTTGTCTGGAGCAAAGTGAGCGGTGCCGGGGCGGTGACGTTCAACCCTTCCAGCATGACGCCCAATACCAGCGTCAGCGCGGCGTTTAATACGCCGGGAACCTATCGACTGCGGGTGGCGGCGGTGGATCGGTCGATCTTGGATTACAACCTCTGGATCACTTACTCCCTTGGTTATTTTGACTTCCAGACCTACAACGAATTGCTGGCGCCGGTGAGCCAAGAGGTCACCGTCACGGTCGCGCCCGACACCAATCGGGCGCCGGTTCCCCAGAACCAGAGCGTGGCGACCCCGCTCAACACCGCAGTCATGGTCATCCTCGCGGCGAC
>CAYQBV010000289.1:0-1717 GCA_964415705.1 uncultured Chthoniobacter sp.
GCTCGAAGAGATCAGCCCAGGCTGTACCAGCAGAAAAAAACGTAAGGCCGCTTAATTGGCTATCCATTTACGCGACATAACACTAGCAGAAACTCATCGGGGTAGTTGGCCTTCAGATACGCAGTCTGGTAAGCCACCGTGGCGTAGGCGTAGGCGTGCGACTTGTTGAAGCCGTAACCGGCGAACTTCTCCAGCCAATTGTAAACGCCGTTCGAAAAGTGCGGCGGGGTCACGGATGTGACAGGGCGGTTCAAAAGTGCGGCCTCTTTATAAACAATGAAGCATGTATCGCATTATGGAAAACTGGACCGACATACGGGAACGGGTTGGTGGTCACTTCGGGACTGGGGGCCGGTAAAAAGCCGCCGCGTTTTGGTGGAAGAGCTTGGCGGAAATGGCGGGGCCTTTGCGGTCGAAGTAGGCGCGGGTGAGGCGGAGGACGGCGGCGTAGTCGGCGGTTTGTTCGCTCACGGGCCAGTCGCTGCCGAAGATGAGGCGGTCTTCGCCGAAGCTCTCCAAGGCGAGGTCGAGCGCTTCGGTGTAGGCAGCGATGTCCTGCGGGGCAGGTTGTTTTTCCCAGCGGCCAAAAAGGGCGGAGACTTTGCAGTGGACGTTGGGCTGTTTCGCGAGGGCGCGGAATTGCTCGACCCAGGCGGCGGCGAGCGGCTTGCCGTCGAGTTTCACTCCGCCGAGGTGGTTGATGAGGATGCGGAGTTCCGGCAAGCGACGGGCGATTTCGGTGATGTCTTCGAGGCGGTAGCCGCCGGTGAGGAAGTCCACCGTGCGGCCTTTCTGCGCGGTGAGCCGCAGGTCGGCGAAGAAGGCATCGGTGAGTTTTTCCTGATACCGCCCGGAAAGCCGGTAGCCGAGGTAGCGCGGGTTCTCGCAGAGTTTCTCGAAGAGCGGCTGGAACGCAGGTGTGCCGATGGTTTCGGAGAAATTGCCGACGACGCCGCGGTAGAGCCGCGGGTTGTGCGCGGTGATGTCGAGGTTCCATTGATTGTCGGGCAGGCTCTGGCCCGCCTGCACGACGATGGTGCCGCTGACACCGTGGGTCCTGGCGATGGATTCGTGGTCTGCCGGGAGAAAGGAGCGGTTGAGCGTTTTGTCGTCCTTTTTAATCCAGCCCAGCCCGGCAGGCCGCGCGATGTCCCAAAGGTGAACGTGGCAATCAATGATGGCAGGCGGCTCGTCGGCACAGGCCAGTGCGACGAGGCCGAACCAGCCGAGGATGTGTGCGCGGATGCTGCTCACGCCATGAACTCCTTGATGGGGCCGGTCTGCTCCTGCTTCAGCGAGGTGTCGGGGTCGCCGTAGTGTTTGATGGGATTGCCGTAGGCGTTGAGGATGCTGGTGTAGAAGTTGCCGAGCGTCTTGTGGCCGGGCTTGCCCCAGTAGGGCAGGCGCACGTAGCGGCTCCCGAGCGCGAGTTTGGTGTTCGCGCCGGAGAGGACGACGAACGGGAATTCCGTGCCCTGCGCGTGGTGCGTTTCGCCGCTGTTCGGGAAATAGAAAATCATCGTGCTGTCGAACATCGTGCCTTTGCCCTCGGGCACGCTTTTCAGACGGGCGACGATTTTGTCCATGACCTTCATGTGGTGCAGCTCGGTGCGGTGACGGATTTCCACAGCCTCGATGCCGCCGATAACTTTGCCGTGGCCGACGTCGTGCATGTTCACGTTCTCGCCTTCGATGCCGGGGATGCCGGTGTAGTGGT
>CAYQBV010000289.1:1817-5857 GCA_964415705.1 uncultured Chthoniobacter sp.
TTCGTGAGGCCGGAGATGAGCGAGGCGAGGAGCACCTCGGCGTGGCCCATCTGGCGGTCGAGCGTGGTCATTTTCTCCGCGAGGTATTTGCTGTCGAGCTTCGGCACATGGCGGCGCACGGTGTCGGCCATGAGGTCAATTTTGCGGTTGCGCTCGCGGATGTCGTCAATGGAGCCGGCGTAGTTGCCGACCTTGCGTTGCTCAATACCCGCGAGCTGGCGGGCGAGTTCGGTCTCGTGACCGGAGACGAACTCCAGCACGCGGCGCTGTAGCTGATACTGGGTCTGGCCGGTCTTGTCCGCAGCGACGGATTTGAAAATCTCGTCCACCGCGATTTTCGGCGAGCCGAAGGCGTAGTTCGGCTGCTGCGGGCCGCGCGCGGAAAAACCCTTCGCGATACCATCGAGGCTGCCACGCGCGTTGCCGCCGTCGGTCGGGAAGCAGGCCAGCTCGATGTGCTCCATCGGCGAGGGGAAAAGGCGGGCCAGCTCGAAGTCCACGGTGGCCCACTTGATGGAGCTGGGGCGTTCGTTGGCTTTATAGACGCCGAGCGAGGAGCACCACGAGTGATGGCCCACGGTGCACATTTTCCCGGAGAGGCCCTGGATGATGGTGAGGTTTTTTTTGTGCGCCTCCAGCGGGGAGCTGGTGTTTGTCCAGGTCCACCTCGAAGGCTTCGTGGCGCTTTTCTTTTTCCAGCTCCGCTGCGCCGAGCGTCGGCGGCACGCAGACTCTTGGGAAAAGGCCGTTGCCGCGGTGCATGAAAATGAAACGCCTCGGCGCGGTGCCGGTCTGCGCGGCGGAAAGGCGCGGGAGGAAGCCGGGCAGCGAAAGTCCGCCGAGGGCGAGGAAGGCGTGTTTGAGGAAGTCTCTGCGGTGTTGCATGATCATGATGTGGACTATTTGCGGTAGAGAAACGAGTCGGAAGTGAGCAGTGAGATGACGACAGCTTTGAAGCTGCCGGCGCTCTGGACGTAGGCTTTGTCGGCCTCGATGAGCGTGCGCGAGTCGGAGAGCATTTCATTTCGCCCCATGAAAAAGCGGAAGGCATGGCGGATGATGGACTGTCGCGCGCGCGGGGATTTGGCGATGCGGTCAAGCATGTCGAAGGCGTCGGTGACTTCGCCATCGAGCGCGGGCGAGCCGGTGCTGTCGAGCGCGCCGCGCGTGTTCACGGGCAGCGTTTTGTAAATGGGGAAGTCGGTCTTCGGGCCGGGCGTCTTGCCGACGATGTTTTCGGCGTGCTCCAGCGGCTCCTGCGTGCGGAAGCGGCCAAAGTCGTCGAACTGCTCGAAGGGCAGTCCGAGCGGGTTCATGTGTTGGTGGCACTTGATGCACTGCTGCGCGGAGGTCACGGCATCGAGGCGCTGGCGGAGGGTCTTGTGATGGTCTTCCGGCACCACGGCATCCACGGTAATCGGGATGTCAGGCACGCGGCCCGCGAGCAGCTTTTCCCGAATCCAGCGGCCCCGGCGCACGGGGTCATTTTCCGTGTTCAGCGAATGGGCGATGAGCCAGGCGGGATGCGTGAGGATGCCTTTGCGGTTGGCGATTTTGAAGGGCTGCTCCAGCGGGTAGTCCCAGAATTTCGTGTCGTCCAAGCCCGAGAAATTGCGGTTCTCCGTGGCCCCGTAGCGGCCAGAGAGGGGTGTGGGCGGCAGGTTGTAGAAGGGCGAGTGGTTGATGTGGTAGCCGTGCGCGGTCGGGATGGTGGTGAACGGCGTGAGGCCCTTGTCGAAGTAGTCGCTGAAAAACCACATATGCCGCAGGAACTCCCGCTTTTGATGCGGGCCGTTCTTTGGGAACTGGAGAGGTTTGCTCGCCATCAACAGCGCGAGGTTTTCCGCCATGACTTTGTCCGGCTCGGTCTTCCAGTTGGTGCCCTTGAGCGCGTCCCAGATTTTTTTCCACTCGGCGATAATCTGGCGGCCAGCCTCGGGCGTTCGGTCGTAATAGACGATGTAGCGGTCGGTCGTGAGGAGCGTGGCGAAGACATCCTTGTCCTGCTGGAGAATCGTCTCCACGAGGCGGTCGGCTTCGTTGACGAGGAAGCCGGGCGTGCCGGTCGTGCCGCGGTCGGGGTTTTGGTAAATGCCGAGGCCGCGCTCCGGGTCTTTGAAAACGCGGGTCGCCATCGGGTAGCCGAAAAACTCGCGGAAGAAGCGGTTGATGCGCGGGTGGCTGACGATGGTGCGAACGACTTTGCCGCCCATGCTGGGGTCAATCTCGGCGGCGAAGTAGGTCTTGTCGTCGAGGAGTCGCAGGACTTCGCGTTGGTAATCCTCGCGCGTGGCGAGCCGTCCCTGCTCGGCGGCTTGCAGCAGCTTCGCATCCGGCCCGCGGTCGCCGAGCGCGTAGGAAAGCGCGTAAGCGCCCTCGCGGGGCGCGAGCATCTTCCGGCCAAAACGGTCTGCCGGACCCGAGCCGAATTCCAAGCGGTAGAGAAACTCCGATTCCAGCAGCACCGACAGCAACATCTGCCGCAAGCCCTCCGCATTGCCGCCAATCGCGATGGCCTCGCGCGTCAGCTTCGCATACTTCGCTAGTTCCGACTCGCCGGGCGCGCGCTGGAGCACACTGGCAAACTGCGCCCGCACCGCCTCGGTGATTTCCTCGTCCGTCGGCGCGGACTTCTTCAGCACGATTGCATCGAACGCCGCCGGGTAATTTCTCGGCACCCAGCGGTCCTGATTGTTCGGCAAGTCGTCGGCCTTCAACTCGCCATTCTTCACGCGCGCCCCGAGCACCTGCTTCTGCGAAATCCAGTCCACGTTCGCGAGCATGACCAAGAGCGCGCCACCATCGAGAGCTTCGTTGTCGTAATACCGCACGCCGGACGCCTCTGGCAGCACGAAGGGAATCGTCACACCGTGGAGCGTCGCCGGGCGACCGAATCCCATCGGGCCGAAAACATCATTCGCCCGCTGCGAAAAAATCTGCGGACTCACCAGCCAGCGCCGCGCGGGCGTGAAAGGAGCGTCCGTGATTTCGCCGCTGAAAAGCCGGTCGTGGTCCACATAGTTCCCGTAGGCCGGGAGGCGCAGCTTATCCTCCAGCGTCGAGGCATTGTGGACCCGAAGCTCGCCGCCCACCCAGTCCAGCAGGGCCTTCCGCTCCGCGACCGTGGGCTGCGACTTGCGGCTCTTGGGCGGCATCTGCCCGATGAAGGTCTGCTCCTGCATCCGGTTGAGCAAAGCGAGCCGTTCGGCGAGCGGCATCGCGCCCAGCTTGTCAAAGCGCACCTCTCCTTTCTGGCTGTCCTCGCCGTGGCAGGAAGAGCAGTGGTTGACGAGGAGCTGCTCCGCCGCCGGCGCGATGCGGAAGGTGCTCTGCCCCTGCGCGTGAAGTCGGGCCGCTCCGAAAATCACGGCGGCGAGGCAAACGAAGGTGGTGGTGATGCTCTTCATTCGCTTAGTTGGCGGGTGTTCATGCGGTCGGTTGGATCGTTTCGCCGTGTCATGGAACCGTCAACACAGGTTTGCCGGGAACATCCAGCCAGAACGGCGGGCTGCGAGCGATCAGACCCCCTCACTCCCCGTCGCCTATCCCCGCTCGGACCGTCCCCGTGCGGCGCTTTCGAAGCAAACGTAGCCGGAGCCAACGCCGTTCTGACTTTCCTGCCCCACCACACCGTTCCCCAAGTCGGAAATCCGCCAAATCAACCAAGAATATAATAGGAAAGATGTAGCTATCGGCTGCCCCTCTCCCTCCACGCTTTAGCCCTCTCGGGCTGGAGTAATTAACCGCCGCCCACAGCAGCATCAGTCAACAACCACTGGTGATCGCTGTCCGAGCGGAGCTTTGCGCTCATCCCAGGGCTTTGGTCGCCTTCGCACCAAACGAAAGGAACCAAGAAATCATGAGTCCAGAATCCAGCACCATGCTGCTCGAAGAAATTGCTCCACGACTGCGCTCGGTCATCCCGCGTGTCGTCAAAACGGTCGGAGCCGAGGATGCTGAAGAACTCGTTCAGGACGCTCTTAATACGGCGGCCCGGATGCTCGATAGCGTCGATCGCCAGAAGAAAAAGGTGACCGCCG
>CAYQBV010000290.1:0-5825 GCA_964415705.1 uncultured Chthoniobacter sp.
GCAGCCGCGCATTCGTCCCTCCCTCATACCCTTTCGACGCCCCATACTCCGTCTTCACCGTCAGCAAAAACGCCAGCACCACCCCGGACAGCAGCACCAGCATCCCCAGCGTCAGCACCAGCGCCGCACCGCCGCGGTTCGGGGACTGATTCTGAGGAGTTTGGCGGTGGGTAGTGGATCTCATAGTCCGATGGCTAGTCGGAGGGGGGCCCCTGCCTGAGTCGGGTCTCTCCGCCGCTCAAGCCATAGTGCCGTTTCATGGAACGAATTGCTTGCTGCTCACGATGCGGAAACGATACGGCCCCAAGGCGAGGCCTGTGGTATCGCCGCTGGCAGGTACAGACGCGGGCTGGCCGGCCGCATCCAGGATATTCGCAGAATTCGCGTCGAGGTAGCGCTCAATCAGAAACGATCCTCGAAACTCCCCAGTCGGCTGACCCTGGCTTGCCTTTATGATATAACTGCTGTTTCGCGAGTTTTGCGCCAGCGTCTGCACTCGCACATGGACAGTGTAGCTGTTTGAGCGCGTGGTCAGACGTGGATAGAGGAGCGCATACGGCTTCTCCAGACTGTTATCCCCCGTCAGCTTGTGGCTTTCCCAGAAACTCCGAAGATTTGACTCGAAACTCGCCAACGAGGTTGTCGGAGTGAATCCGGCTTTCACATGGGCTTTCATGGAGGGCAGCAGCGGAACATCCTGCGGTATTAGCGGGATGTCGCAAATTTCGGAGGCGGAGACAAACGGCCGGTTTTTGTCCATCCGATCGCTGATCTGTTTGAGCGTGTTGTCGAGGTCGATGCTGCGCCGCGTCGCCACGCCACGCCCGCCTCCCGCGCCCGTTCCCATTGATTTGTAGTTTCCGATGAAATCGCTGTTGTTGACATCCTTTTGGGTCGGATTGAGCGCGGTGAGTTTCACGGCCTTGAGCACCGCGCGCAGCCCCGTATCGCGCCGGATGTTGGTAAAGGGCGCGATCTGCTGGTTGAGATTGATCTTGCCCGCGGTGGCGAAGGGCTCGCTGATCGCGTAGGGCTCAACAACCGGCATCCAAAAAAGGTCCAGCAGCAGATGGTCCGGCGGTCCCCACACGGCGCTGCCGGGGTGGTTGGCCTCGCCCGGCAGGTAGGATTTCGCCGGGCGGAAAAGCAAGGTCTGCCAGGGCTTGTTGGCTTTCACTCCGGTGGGCAGCGAGCCAAACATCACCGCCGACGGAATCATGCGATTCGGGGAGAAAAAGGTGGTCTGCTGCAGCATCCAATCCTGATGAATGTAATTGGAACCGATGTAGGGGGCGAAAGGATCGCTTTGGTGGCGGCGCGTGCCTTCGTCCGGCTTGTTACAGAAAGGACCGTCCGGGATGATGAAAGGCCCGTTGTCCCAGTCGCCCGGTTTGCCGAGGCTATTGAGGACACCGCTGACCCCGCCGGGGAGATCAGGAACACCAGTGGCATCATTGTAGCCGGTCATGCCTGCAACGAGGGAGCCATAAGCAGTTCCTTCCTTGTAGGCCCCAAAGTGCGGCAGCCCTTGGCGCATGCTGTGGGTGGCTTTGGTGGGAGCGCCCTTGCTGCCGTCGTTCAGCAGAGTCGGATCGTCATAAGCTTTCTTATTGGTGGGTTGGAAATAGGTTTCATCCACTTCCTTGCGTGCGGCGATCAGGCGCATGTCTCCTTGCAGGTTGTTGCCCGTGGCCACGAGCGAGCGCACCGCGTCTTTGTCGGTCAATAGGTAGTGCTCGGTTCCGTTGATAAACCGCTCGCCAACCTTGTTGGCTCCTGTTCCGCCGACCACGATGTATTGCTTATCCTCAGGGGGATTCCGTGGAGGATTGTAAGGATTCTTATATGGCGGCACTGGCACGGTGAATTTGGGAAACTTGAATTTGAACGTCTGGATGATCGGTTCCGAGGTCGTATTCGTCGGCGTCTGCTGCGCTGGGGTCGAGACCTGCACGGTCACACTGCCTTCGATTTCCAGGGTGTTTTGGGGATCATTACTCACCAACATCTCACCCGTGGGCGGCGCGGAATCCGGTCGCCCATTTCTCAGATTACGGGCCGTGTTGCAGAGGCTGGCCCAGCCGATTGATCCGCCAAAACTCGAAACCCAAGAATCCGGATCGTGAATGTGCCCGATGTCATACAGAGTCGGCTGTTTGGAATAAAGCGGGTCCTTGAAGTCTTGGAAGGGTTTCTTCGCAGCGCCATTTTTCTCCTTCACCGTGATCTCGATCGGCTCGACAAAGGTGAAACGCACACTGTTCGCCAGGACCGAGTATCCAGCCATGGGGCTGAAAAATTTTGGCATAAGGACAATCTGCACTTTGGCCTTCGTTGGATCGGGAGGGTTGATCTCGGAGTCGAGCTTCCGCGTGGCGATCAGTGCGAGTTCTGAAATGGTCATGATGCGACCGATGCCACGCGATCCGTCAGGCATCTCAATCGGCGCAACCTGCCCACGGGTCGAATACTGCGAATTCGGCTGCGTATTTGGCAGATACACCAGCGAACTGCTGCTGCCGAAGAATCCAACCACATTCGGAAAGGCCGTCGAAGCCTGGAGCTGCGTATAGGAAGACGCGACGTTGGGATCGGAGTTATCCGCGAGATTGGTGCTGCGGATGTAATCAAATATTTCCGTCAGGATTTGGTTCCGATCATCCGCCCCATACTTGGCTGCAAAGGTCTTCGCGGACGCGCCGCCCGTATCCCAGCCAGGAATGGGACGGCCGGTTAGCCCTTTTAAGTAGGCCATCAATTCCAAGTTGCGCGGGGAGAGGTCCACCGTGGCGCTGTTTCCATCCTGCCGGGTGAAGTAAAACGGGAGGGAACCCGCACCGGATTTCGGACCCACCGTCGAACAAAAGGCGATGAGCTTGTCGAACGCTGTCCGTTTACTCTGACCCGATGGCGGATCCACTCGCTCCGGCCAGATGGAGATTCTCGGGAGATTGAACAGGTTTTGCTCCGGTGCCCGACTGCTGGCGGTCAGAAAAAATTTGGACATTTCCAACATTTCCCGCGTCGTGTCTCGTTTGTTTGCAGGCGGAGCCAGAGCCCATGCCCTCCGCGTTGTTGCAAAATTCGGGTTGTAGAGAAATTCATCTATTGTCGCGTAGAGGCGATCTCCATCCGGGGTAACCGCGCGGGTGTCCTCCACGTTGTTGGCCAGCAGGCTGCCGGCCCGAACGGTGCCAGCCTGCGAGGAATGGTTGGCTACCGGCGAGGTGTAGGTGATGTCACTGGGATCGTACTCGCCGCCGCTCACACGGGGGATAAACTTGAAGATCTCCTCAGCAATGAGCTTCCGATCCCCTTGGACGGAGCTCAGCAATCCGATCTGACGTCCGAAGATCGTCGAAAGGCAGGTCGTAGCCGGGTGGCCGGAATAGCGCTGGTATTCCTTTTGGGCACCCTGCCGTTCCGCCAAGTCCCACTCGAACGTGGTGGCGTCGCTCGTCTGATAATTCGCCAGGGAATTCTGATCTCCACCTGGCTGCGAGTTGCCCACCGGCGTATCCCAGAACGTTCCTTCCGACGCCGTGTTGATGTTGACCTTCGCCGTCTCATCGTCCGTCCAAAACGCCACCCGCCCCACCACCGTGTTCGCCTCCCCCTGCGCCGTCTTCTGCTTCTCCGGGAGCACCACCACCTCCACGTCTCCTTTCGTCCCGGACGCTTTCGCCGGGACGAGCGTCCCGTCTTTCAAAATGTACAACCACTTCACCGGCATCGTCACCTGCCGCTCCTTGTAGTCCTCCACCTTGAACCCCTCAATGTCCGCCGGTGTTTGCGCATCGATCGTCCCGAGGAGCGACATCTGCCCCGTGCTCACTCCTTGCTCGGTCACCTCGGTGATATGGTTGCCGTCAAAGATCGGGTAGATCTTCAGCTTCTTGCTCGCGTCCCGCCAGTCCGGCCGCCCCAAATCTATCCCCGGCTGGTTCATGTCCACCCACAGTCCGGGCTGGTTCTTCCAGTTGCCCGAGTCGGTCCCCGGCAGCACCGGCGGCAGATCGCTCCCTTTGGCCGGATCAAAACTCCCGTCCTCCACCAGGCTGTCCGCCGAATACAGCTTGTAGCTCTTCGCCGGCTTCCCTTCCTGATCAAACGTCCGCACCAGCCCCGGCTGCGAGATCCACGCCTCGTCCGGCTTCGTCGAGGCCTCCCGGATCTGCCCAATGACCAGGTTCAGCGCGGTGTCCGCCAGCAGCCGCGCATTCGTCCCTCCCTCATACCCTTTCGACGCCCCATACTCCGTCTTCACCGTCAGCAAAAACGCCAGCACCACCCCGGATAAGAGCACCAGCATCCCCAGTGTCAGCACCAGTGCCGCACCGGTGTTCCGCCGGGTCTTCGCAAATGGAATAGTCATGTTCGTTTAGTGTCCTCTATTGCCACCGCAACGTCTGCAAGATGCGCGCATCTGCGGTGGCGAATGCGGCAACGAAACTTTTGTGGAAGAGCAGATTTTTCATCGAAGGTCGAGGCGACAACGTCATCTGTGCTATGGACGATAGGTCCGGACGCGCCCGGAGACGGGGTCCAGCAAGATGGTCGTGTAGTTGTTCGCCGGGCGGTTTTTAGGGGTGTCTTTTTCCGGATTTTCCGATTGAATCGTCAGGAACCAGCGGTCGTCCTTCACCCCGGTTCCACCAGTGGCAGGTGTGCCGGTAGTCGGAAGATCGACGGACCCGGTGGGTTTGAATCGGATGAACTGGTACGCCAGGAGCGAGTCATCCTGGTAGTCCGCGTCGGTCTTGGTCTTAAAAAGCCTTCCGTCAAACACCGGTGAAGCGACTTTCGGATACGGGTAGATCAAGCTCGAATATTTCGCATCTTCATTGAGCACAACGCGCGTGGGAAAGTCCTGCATCGTCGTCTGGGGGGTGGCGACACTGACCCACTCCTTCTTCGCATCATTCCACACGTCCGTGTTGATCATGATTCGGAAGGATCGAAATTTCTCCGGATTCGAGGGGCCCGCGGGTTGCGCAGGGTTTTCGAGGCGACGGTAGAATCTCAACTCCACGACCCGGTTCTGCGCCACAGCCACTTGGCGAGCCAGGGCGAAGGTGTCCAGCAAGCTGGTTCCGGCGCTGCTGAGCGCCTGCGCCTTGCCCATACTGTTGAAGGCGGGAAGCGTCAGCGCGGTGACGATCGCGATGATCACCATGACAAAGAGGAGTTCGACGAGGGAAAAGGCGCGGTTTCTCATGGGACGAATTGTTTACTGCTAACGATACGGAAGCGGTAGGGCCCGAGCGCCAGTCCACTGGTCTTGTCCCAGGTCGGATTCGGCTCAGGCTGTCCATCGCTACTGCGAATGATGGAGGCGCTATTAGCGTCCAGGTAGCGTTCGATCACGAACGATCCGCGAAACTCCCCTTTCGGCTGGGCCTGGGCGGCCTTGAGAACGTAGCTGCTGTTCCGTGCGTTCGACGCGAGTGTCTGCACGCGCACATGCACCGTGTAGCTGTTCGATCGCGTCGTCAGCCGCGGGTAGAGGTGGGCATAGGGCTTTTCGAGGGCGTTGTCTCCGGTCAACCGGTGACTGTCCCAGAATGCTCCCAGTTTCGATTCAATGAGTGCGAGTGAGTCTGTCGTATTGATTTCGAGCTTAACATGCTCGTTCATGGGCCGGGGAAGCCCGGGGACCAGTGGCACATTCTTTGGAATGAGCGGGATGTCGCAGATTTCCGACGCGGCAATGAACGGCTTGTTCCGGTCCGCCCGATCGGTGATGAGCCGCAGCGTAGTATCCAAGTCGATGCTCCGCCGGTTGATCGGCGAAAATATCCGGCTCGAGTGGTCTCCCAGTCGTG
>CAYQBV010000291.1:0-5783 GCA_964415705.1 uncultured Chthoniobacter sp.
CTTGTTGTGCTCGGCGGGGTCGGGGAGGCCGGGGCGGGTGGCGCGCAGGTCTTCGTGCCGAATTGGGGAGAGGAGGACGAAGCGGACTCCGGGGAGCGCGCGCGTCTCGCGTGCTGGCGACGGCGTCCCGCCGTCGCGAACTTCGGCGGCGTCGCCGGAGCCAGGAGCGCGTGGAGTCGCCGGAGCGTCGCTGGAAGTGCGTTCCGGCGGGACGCCGGAACCAACACGCGGGACGCGTGTGCTCCCCGGAGCTGCGGCGGACGCCTTTTCGACAATCGCATCCATGAGCTGGGCGAGTTCCTTTTTGAACCGCCCCGCGCTCATCGGCTCCGCGCCATACCGGGCGGGGTCGGAATTGAGCGTGGCGTCGCCGCTTTTATCCGTGAGTTCCTGGAGGCTGGCGGCCATGCCGTAGCCGAGGAAGACGACCGTGGGCTTCACCAGATCGAGCTGCTCGCGGAGCCGCTCCCAGCCCTTGGCCGGCGGATCGAAGCTCGCGCGCGACACGCCGAGCGGGGTGTCGCCGGCAAAGCTAAGATTGCGCACGGTAAAGGAGCGGTCGGCGAACTGCTCGTGCATCCGCGTTTCCAGGTAGCCGTAGGTGCCCTCGCGCTCCAGCAGCACATCGCCGAGGAAAAGCACGCGGTCGCCGGCGAGGATCTCGAACGGCGGCTCCGCGGCGCGGGCGGTGGTGAGGGCGAGGAGGAGGATTAGTAGAGAGCGAAGCATGGTGGATTAGCGTTTGTAGATGTCGTGGGTGCCGATGGCGAAGGTGAAGACGATGTCGCCTTTAATGTAGAAGGCGGCGCGCAGATCGCCCTCGAGAACGACGGCGAACACGGTGATTTTGAAAGAAGCGGACAGGCCGTGGATTTTGTGGGTGCGGAGGCGCGGATCGAATGGGTTCTGCTTGAAGATCGCCCACGCGGTGCGCGCGCTGGATTTTCGCGCGGAGGAAAGAGCATAGAAACTTTTCCAAAAGTCGGGCGCGGCAGCGTAGCGGTATTTCATAGCCGTGAGGGTGCCCGATGACCAGGTGTCCCGCGAATCTGGTTAGGCGAGTTGTGCGGCGGTCGTGCAGCCTTAGCGCAAATGTTCTGGCGGGGTTTCGTAGAGCGCGGTTTCCATATCCACCGTGTTCCCGTCCTCGCAATCCTCGAAACCGCGCACGACCTCCTCGGGAATCTCGGGATGCCGGAGGCGGAACAGCTTACGCTCCATGCGCTTGAGGTCAGCCGAGGCGAGATGGCGGAGAGTTTCCTCCGCGACCTCAAAGCGTTCGGCTTCGGGCAGGGCTTCGATTTGGGCGATGACTTCGGCGGCGCTCATGGCTGAAAGAGAAACCCCGACCGGGCGGGCTGGCAAGCAAAGGATGCCCGCGCACTTTTCCTTTCCCTCCCCCGCGCCGATGCGCCAACTTCGCCGCCCTTTATGAATCCCGAAATCCGCGTCCGCTTTGCCCCTTCGCCCACTGGCTACCTGCACGTCGGCGGCGCGCGCACGGCGCTGTTCAACTGGCTCTTTGCCCGGCATCACGGCGGGAAATTCATCCTGCGGATCGAGGACACCGACCGCGCGCGGCACAACGAGGATGCGGTGCAGGTGATCTACGACGGCCTGCGCTGGCTCGGGCTCGATTGGGACGAAGGCCCCGAGGTCGGCGGCCCGCACGGCCCCTATTTCCAGAGCGAGCGCGAGGCGGTGTATCAGCGCTACGCGGATCAGCTCATCGCCGCGGGCCGCGTTTATACGGATGAAAATGGCGCGCTGCGTTTCCGGCTACCGCGCCAGCCGCTGGCGTTCGATGACCTTGTGTGCGGACCCATCGAGGTGGACCGCAGCAAGTCGCAGAACCGCGACGGCGCGCTCGAAGCCGACATGACCATCCGGCGCGCGGACGGCGGCTGGATTTTCCATTTTGTGAACGTGGTCGATGACATCGACATGCGGATCACGCACGTCATCCGCGGCGAGGATCACCTTTCCAATACGGCCAAGCACATCGAACTCTACCAGGCGCTCGGCGTGCAGCCGCCGCACTTCGGGCACATCCCGCTGATCCTAAACAAGGACGGCTCGAAGATGAGCAAGCGCGACACGGGCGCGAGCATCAACAGCTACCTCGACGGCGGCTACGTGCCCGAGGCGGTGCTGAATTACTTCTGCCTGCTCGGCTGGTCGCCGAAAGACGACCGCGAGATCATGCCGCGCGAGGAGATCGTCGCGCGCTTCGATCTCGCGAATGTGAACCGCAAAGGCGCGCACTTCGATCTCGCCAAGTGCGACTGGTTCAACGCGCAGTACCTCGCGCAGATGCCGCAGGAAAGGTATCGCGAACTCGCGGCCCCGTGGCTCGCCAAGGCGGGCGTGGCCTTGCCCGCCGACCAGCTCGACGCCGTGCTCGCGCTGGAAAAGATGAAGGTCACGCACCTCACCGAAGTCCCCGACCGCGTCGCCTTCTTCGCCACCGACGACTTTCCCTACGACCCCGCCGCCGTGGAGAAGACGCTGCGCAAACCCGGCGCGCTCGACCGTCTCGCGCAGCTCGCCGAGTGCTACGGCGCGCTCGACGCCTTCGACGCCGCGACGCTCGAAGCGCAGCTCAAGCAGCTCGCCACCACGCTCGGCGTGAAGCCCGCCGAGTTCATTCATCCCGCCCGCGTGGCCGCGAGCGGCCGCAGCGTGGGGCCGAGCCTTTACCACATGCTGGAGGTGCTCGGGAAAGCGCGCGTCCTCGCCCGGTTCGAGCGGGCACGCGGGCAGTTTGCGGTTTGAAATCTCGTCCGCGAGAGGCACGAATGTCACCAAAGGGCACGCATCTGCTAAAGGCCACGCTCCGAAACCTTTCGTGTCCTTTCGTGCCTTTCGTGGACCACCTCCCATGAACGCCGTTTACACCTTCGCCGATCTCGCCAACTGGGAGCGCGTCACTGCCGGTGAACCCGGGCCGCTGCGCCTCGCCGTGCTCGGCGATCCCGTGGCCCATTCCGCCTCCCCGCCGATGCAAAACGCCGCGCTCGCCGCGTGTGGAATCGCCGTGCGCTATTGCCGCCTGCACATCCGCCCGGAGGAATTCACCGCCGCGCTCCGCCTGCTCGCCGAGCGAGGCTTCATCGGCGTGAACTGCACCATCCCGCACAAAGGCGCGGCCCTCGCCGCCGTGGACGAAGCGGACGAACACGCCCACCGCGCCGCGGGCGTGAACACCATCGTCTTCCGCGATGACGGCAAAATCCGCGGCTTCAGCACCGACGGCCCCGGCCTCGCCCGCGCCGTCCGCGAACAGCTCGGCGCGGACCTGCGCGACCTCCGCGTGCTCGTCCTCGGCGCTGGCGGCGGTGCCGGCCGCGCCGTGGCCATGCAGTGCGCCAGCGACGGAGCCCGCGCGCTCACCCTCATCAACCGCAGCCCCGAAAAACTCCAGCCGCTGCACGACGCCATCGCCGCCTTCTACCCGGTCGGCGCGCTCTCCATCGGCCCCTGGACCGAGCCGGCGCTCGTCCACGCGATCGAGGTCAGCGACCTCATCGTGAACTGCTCCGCCCTCGGCATGAAACCCGACGACCCCTCCCCCGTCCCCGCCGCGCTCCTCGCCGCACGGCATCTGGTTTACGACACCATCTACGCCACCGGCCGCACCCCGCTCATGCACGCCGCCGACGCCGCTGGCGCGCGGTCGGCGAACGGTCTCGCCATGCTGCTCCACCAAGGCGCGCTCGCTTTCGAGCGCTGGTTTCAGCGCCCCGCGCCCCTCGACGTCATGCGCGCCGCGCTCGTTGCCCACGCCACGGAAAAGAGCGGCGAGCCCCGCCGCTGAACTCGCCCGTGCAGGGCCACGCCGGGAGCATCCGGCGAACGACGCCGGACGAAAGTAGCTTGGGCTTCAGCCCAATGTCGCCCGTGTCCTTTGGACTAAAGTCCAAGCTACTTTGCGCTCCGCCCTTCGCCCTTGGCGGCTGCGGGTCGCGGGGCCAATGTCACCAGCTTTCCCAATGAAACTCACCGCTCTGCTGCTCGCCTGCGCCGCTGCCCTTTTCCCAATCGCTCGCGCCGCGGAGGACATGGCCCCTTTTCCCGCGAGCATCCCCGTCCCGCCGGCCACGGTGCTGACGCCGGAGGAAATGCTGAAGACCTTCGCGGTGGCGCCGGGTTTCCGTGTGGAGCTGGTGGCCGCCGAGCCGATGATCTCGACCCCGGTGGCGATGCAATGGGACGAGGACGGCCGGCTCTGGGTGGTGGAAATGAACGGCTACATGCGCAATCTCGACGGCACCGGCGAGGATGCGCCGAATGGTCGCGTGGTGGTGCTGGAGGACACCGACGGCGACGGGCGCATGGACAAGCGCACGGTGTTTCTGGACAAGCTGGTCATGCCGCGCGCCATCGCGCTGCGCAAAGGCGGGGCGCTGATCTGCGAGCCGCCGCACGTCCTGTGGTGCCCGGACGCGAACCGCGATCTGGTGGCCGACAGCCGCGACGTGCTCATCCCGAATTACACCGGCGGCGGCAACCCGGAGCATCAGCCCAATGGCCTGCTGCTCGCGGTGGACGGCTGGTATTACAGCGCGAAATCGAGCTGGCGCTACAAGATCAAGGCAGACAACACGTTTGTGCGCGAGCCCACGGTTTTCCACGGGCAATGGGGCATCGCGCAGGACGACTTCGGGCGCATCTACACCAGCACCAGCGAGCAGCAGCTCCTCTGCGATCTGCTGCCGTCCACGTATCTGACGCGCAACCCGAACTTCAAGGAAGCCGAGGGCGCGAATGTGGAGATCACCGAGAGCCAGCGGGTCTTTCCCGCGCGCGTGACGCCGGGCGTGAACCGCGGCTACCGCAAAGGCGTGCTCGACGACGCGGGGAAGCTGCAAAAGTTCACCGGGGCGAGCGGGCCGCTGATCTATCGCGGCGACGCCTTCCCGGCGAAGTTCCGGGGCAACGCGTTCACCACCGAGCCGACGGCGAACCTCGTGAAGCGTCTCATCCTGACGGAAGATGACGGCTGGATCACTGGGAAGGACGCGTATCAAGGCGTGGAATTCCTGACCAGCACGAGCGAGCGCTTCCGCCCGGTGAACCTCTACGACGGCCCCGACGGCGCGCTCTACATCACCGACATGGCGCGCGGCATCGTGCAGCACGTCACCTACCTCACGCCCTGGCTGCGGCAGCAGTATGTGGAGCGAAAGCTGGAGCAACCCCTCGATCAGGGCCGCATCTGGCGGGTGGTGCCGGATGGGTTCAAACGTCCGGCGCTGCCGAAGATGTCGGCGTTCACGCCGGTGCAACTTGTGACGGCGCTGGAGAGTCCGAACGGCTGGAGACGGGACACGGCGCAGCGGCTGCTGGTGGAGCAAGGTGGCGACGGCGCCGTTGTGGCGCTGAGATCTCTGACACACCGGGAAACTTTCGAAACCACCCGCCGTGTCGCCGCACTATGGACTTTGGAAGCTCTGGGGAAAATGGACGCCGCTACGCTTTACGCTGCATTGAACGCCTCCGACAGCGACAAGGTGCGCGCAACGGCGATCCGCATAGCAGAGACTCCCGCGAAGAAAGACGAGGCGACCGCGGCGCTAGTTTACCGACTTTCTCCAGATGGATTGGACCCAAAAGCACTCGTGTCGCTCCGTGAGAAAAGGGCTGGTCATCCCCAACAACAGAATGTGCATGCCATAGATTTTAGCCGCGCCGGTTTTTCCTTCGATCCTAGCGCCCTTGTTAAAACCCAAGTCCTCCTTTCGCTCGGCGAAATCGGAGGGACGAAGGCCGAAGCGGTCATG
>CAYQBV010000292.1:0-5765 GCA_964415705.1 uncultured Chthoniobacter sp.
CCAGATCTCGATGCACTCGGCGCTGCTCTGGTTGACCAGCCGCCCCTTGGTGTCGCCCGCGGGGGTGAGGTCGATGTGGATCTCCGAGCACGGACCGCACGGGCCGGTCTCGCCCATCATCCAGAAATTGTCTTTCTTGTTGCCGTTGACGATGTGGATCGCGGGATCGAGCCCGACGCTGCGGAACTTCTCCGCCCACAGCTCCCACGCCTCCTGATCGCGCTCGCTCGGGTCGCCCGGATCGGGCTGGTAGATGGTGGCGTAAACGCGGTTCGGCGGGAAATGAAAGCGCTCGACGATCAGCTCCCACGCCCACTCGATGGCTTCCTTTTTGAAGTAGTCGCCGAAGCTCCAGTTGCCGAGCATCTCGAAGAAGGTGTGGTGGTAGGTGTCGAGCCCGACGTCATCGAGGTCGTTGTGTTTGCCGCCGGCGCGGATGCACTTCTGCGTGTCCGCCGCGCGGGTGTTGCTGCCGGGGACCGCCCCGCCCCAGGTGCTCACGTCGGCGCTGCGCTCGCCGAGGAAGATGGGCACGAACTGGTTCATGCCGGCATTCGTGAAAAGCAGGTTCGGCGAGTCCGGCATGAGCGACGAACTGGGCACGATGGTGTGCTTTTTCTCGCGGAAGAAATCGAGGAACTGCTGGCGGATTTGGGCGCTGGTGAGCATGGGTGTTGGGGCGTGAAAAGGGGTGGTGTCCTAAGTTGGTTTTGCTTTGTCTCTCACGCCGTAAAACCAGCAACCCAGAATTATCCAAACGACGATTCCTTCAACGCTGGCCAAGCTCGCACCCGAAAGAAGCAGACCGCCGAACACAACAATAAAGAGCGATAGGACGCTTTTTTGATTTCTGTTTATTTTCATGTCAAATCAAGTCACTACCGAAAACGGAGGGCATCAGTCGGTGATACGCCGGTAGCGCAGCGGCACATAGCCTTCGCTGACCATGTCGGCCACGGTGCGTTCCGTCGCGCGGGTTTTGCTGAAAGGCGCGGCCTCGTAGAAAAGCGCGCGACTCTTTTCCGCATCCAGCCAGCGGACGAAAAGCAGCACGTGTCCGCCGGCGGTATTCATCACATCGGCGGGGCGGAGCAAATCGGCGGAGGCCAGCCGCTGGCAAAGCCCGGCGAGCGAGGAGGTGGATTGCTTCTGCGGGAGTTTCCAGCAGCGCGAGATGAAGCCTGAGCAATCGATCCCCACGGCATCGCCGCTCACCGCCGCGCCGCCCTTCCGGCGCTTCTCCGCGCTGTAAACATCGCCCGCTGCCTTCCCCTTGCGCAGCCCGGCATCGTAGCTCGCCAGCGTGTCGAAGCCGCCCCACTTGTAGGCCATCCCGGTGTTCTGCGCGCCCGCCTCCCAGCAGTCGCCCGCCGGATCACCGTGCCCGCCCGCCCGGTCCGGCGTGTGGATTTCGATGCCCGCGGAATCCTTGCCATGCCGGACGTTCGCCGCCGCAGCCGTCCACCGATGATGAATGAACGTCTCGGCGACTTTCAGCGCCTCGGCGCGCGTCAGCGAATCCGCCCGTCCGGGCGCGACCAAGCCCACCAAGATGGTGAGCGCGAGAACGTGGAGACGGATGAGCATGGCTGGAACGGGGTAGCAGAAAAAGGACGGCGAAACTAGCGCGCCCCGCCGAAAGGTAAAGTCCGTGGAGAATCACAAATTCCGGTCAGTGAGACTGACCGCTCCGGCGGTTCGTCTGGCCCATTTCTTCCAAGAATGTCCCCGCAACCGGATTGTCTCCGCACTCGAATTGCCCATTGGCGTGCGCGCCGATGATCGGCTACCACTCCACCCCTTTCGCATGAACCGCCGCTGCTCACTCATCACCATCGTCGCCACTGCCGCCGCCCTTTTCACCGGCTGCGAGCGCGAGGAAATCCGCGTCTATTCCGTGGCCAAGGAAACCGCCGAGGCTCCCGCGAAAGCGGCCTCCGACACGCCCACGCCCGCCGCGAATGCCCCGCGCCCGCAACTCGCCTACACGCTGCCGGCGGGCTGGCAGGACGCGGGTCCGACCCCGATGAGCCTCGCCAATCTCCGCATCACAACCGACGCCGGCGAGGCCAGCGTGAACATCACTCCGCTGGCCAGCATGGCCGGGCAGGAGGCGCTGGTGGTGAACATGTGGCGCGAGCAGGTGGGGCAGAAACCGCTCGCCGAGGGCGAACTCGCGGGCGCGCTCGTCCCGATCGAGATCGGCGGCGAGAAAGGCCAGCTCTTTGAAATCGCCGGATCGCGCGACGGCCAGACGGTGCGCATCATCACGGCGTTCCTCCATCGCGGCGGAGCGAGCTGGTTTTACAAACTCCAGGGCCCCGACGCCGTCCTCACCGCGCAGAAGCCGGTGTTCGTGGAGTTTTTGAAAACCGTGCGCATCAAGGAACCGGGCAGCGCGCCCGCGGCGGAGGTCGTCAAAGTCGCGGACCCTGCGCCGGCGGCCACGGCGGAGTTCAAATGGAAGGTGCCGGACGGCTGGCAGACGCTGCCCGCCGGGCAGATGCAGGTCGCGAAGTTCGCGGTCCCCGCGCGCGACGGCGCCAAGGCCGAAGTCTTCGTCAGCGTCTTCCCCAGCGACACCGGCGGCGCGCTGGCCAACGTCAACCGCTGGCGCCGTCAACTCGGCCTCGAAGCCGTGGACGAAGCTGGTCTGAAAGCGCTCGTCACCCCGCTCGAAGGCGCACCCGGCGCGATGCTCGTGGATCTGAAAAGCGACGCGAAGGCCATGCTCGGGGCGATCGTCCCGCGCGAAGGGCGCTGGTGGTTTTACAAACTCATGGGCGACACCGCCGCGGTCACCGCGGAGCGCGCGGCCTTCATCCGCTTCGTGCAAACCGCGCCATGAAGCTGCTCTGGAAGTTTTTCACCTCGCTGCGGCTGACCGTCTGGACGCTCGGCTTTGCCATCGCCCTCGTCTTCCTCGGCACGCTCGCGCAGGTCCACGAGGGCTTGTGGGACGGGCAGACGCGCTGGTTTCGCAGCTACTTTGTCCTGCGCAAAGCGGGCGACGTCTGGTGGGTGCCGCCGGTTTTTCCCGGCGGCTATCTCATCGGCGCGGTGCTGCTGCTGAATCTGCTCGCCGCGCATCTCAAACGCTTCCAGCTCACCTGGCGGAAAGCCGGCATCAACCTCACGCATTTCGGCATCATCCTGCTGCTCGTCGGCGGACTCGCGACCGACATGTATTCGCGCGAGAGCGTGATGAACCTCCGCGAAGGCGGGACGCGCTTTTTCTCCGAGGCGACGCGCGAGCATGAGCTGGTCTTCATCCGCACGCTCGACGACGCCCGCGAGGAGGTCGTGGCGATCCCAACGGCGCTGCTCCGGACCGGCGCGGAGGTGCGCGACGCGAAGCTGCCCTTTCCCGTGAAGGTCAAAAGCTACTGGGTCAATTCCACGCCGGATTTCCGCGCGCCGATGGGGAAAAACGCCGCGCCGCTGAGCGACAAGGGAATCGCCAAGGACTGGGACTTTTCCGAGCGCCCGGAGACGAAAGGCATGGACGACCGCAATCTCCCGACCGCGATCCTCGACCTCGGCGAACATGGCGTGTGGGTGGTGCCGTCGTGGGCGTCGGACGAGTTGCTGATCGAGAGCGTGAAGCGCACCTACACGAAAAGCGTCGGCGCGGAGACCGCCGCGGGCATGGCCGCCAAAATGGCTGCGCCGCAGGAGGTCGAGGCCGGCGGGCGGAAGTGGCGGATGACCCTGCGCCCGACACGGCATTACAACTCGTTCTCCCTCACGCTGCTCAAGACCACGCACGAAATTTACCTCGGCACGTCCACGAGCACGAACCCGCAGGGCATCCCGAAGAACTTCCAAAGCCGCGTGCGAATCAACAACCCGACCAAGGGCGAAACCCGCGAGGTGGACATCTACATGAACAACCCGCTGCGTTACGAAGGGCTGACCTTTTTCCAAGCGACGATGGGGCGCGACGAAATCGTGGACGTGGGCCGGAGCGGCCTGCAGGTCGTGCGGAATCCCTCGTGGCTCGTGCCTTACCTGAGCTGCCTGCTCGTCGGCATCGGCCTGACCGTGCAGTTCCTCTATCACCTCATCGGCTTCATCACCAAACGCCGCGCCACCGTGGCTGTCTAAACTCCCGCCATGAAACGCTGGCTCCCTTTCCTCATCACCGCAGTCCTCGCCGCCTGGACCATCGGCGCGATCCGCGTCCCAAAAGATCCCGCCGGGGCCTTCGCCGTGAACGAATTTGGCCGCCTGCCCGCGGTCGCGAACGGGCGCTTCCAGCCGCTCGATTCGCTCGCGCGCAACTCGCTGCTCCAGCTCCGCGAAAAGCAGAAGGCGAATCTCGAGCCGTGGAAGAGCTGGTACGAAAAACCCCGGATGCTCAGCGCCAGCGCGTGGCTGCTGGACATGACCATGAACCAGCCGGCCGCCGATGCCTATCCGGTCTTCCGCATCGATCATCCGGACTTGAAAGGTCTGCTCGCGCTGCCGATGGACGCCAACGCCGCGCAGCAGACCGACGGGAAACATTTCTCGTGGACCCAGATCACGCCGAAGCTGCGGGAACTCCAGGAGCAGGCCGGGCGCGCGGGCGGCAAGGATGCGTCGCAGCGGAACCCTTTTGAAAAAGCCGTGCTGCGGCTGTGGAATGGCATCGGTCTCTACATGCGGCTGCAAAACCTGCTCCAGCCGCAAAACGCCCAGGACTGGGAACGCGAACTCAATGATTACCTCGCCGCGATCGGCCCGGGCCGGACGGCGGCGATCGCGCAGAATGAGAAGAAGGAATTCGACCAGGTCGCGCTCGACAGGCTGCTCCGCGACCTTCAGCGCTTCGAGACCATGCAGCGGCTCGAAGCCCCGCTGCCCGTGCCGCCGCATGCCCACTCCGACGGCAGCAAGCACGACACCTGGATGCGCATGGGCGAGGCCTTGATGGAAACCGCCCGCGGCGAAGCCCCGCATTTCGCTGTGGTCGCCTACGCGCGCCTGGGCAGCGCTTACAAGTCCGGCAACGCCGCCGCCTTCAACTCCGCGCTGGCCGACTACCGTTCGGCGCTGACGCCCGACTTTTCCAAAGAGCTGCGGAAGGCAAAGCACGAGCAGTTGTTCAATTTCGCCGAACCGTTCTACCGCGGCATGGTCCTGACCGTGCTCGCCGCGCTGCTCGCGGTCGGCTTTTGGTTTTCGCCGGTGCGCGGCGACTGGCTGCGCCGAAGCGCCGTGTGGCTGATGGCGCTGACCTTCGTGGTGCTGACCGTCGGATTGGTCACGCGGATGGTCCTCGAAGGCCGCCCGCCGGTCACCAATCTGTATTCGTCCGCGATCTTCATCGGCTGGGGTGCGGTCGGCCTCGGGCTGATCCTGGAGGCATTCTGGAAAAACTCCATCGGCGTCGTGGTCGCGGCGGTCTGCGGCTTTCTCTGCCTCATCATCGCGCACCACCTCTCGCTGACCGGCGACACCATGGAGATGATGCGCGCGGTGCTCGACACGAACTTCTGGCTCGCGACACACGTCGTCATCATCACGCTCGGCTACTCCAGTGCGTTCATCGCGGGCTTCCTCGCCATCGTCTATGTCGTGCGCGGATTTTTCACCACCGGTCTCGAATCCGGCACGGCGAAATCGCTCGCGAAAATGGTCTATGGCATCGTCTGTTTCGCCACGCTGTTCAGCTTCGTGGGCACCGTGCTCGGCGGCATCTGGGCGGACCAGTCGTGGGGCCGCTTCTGGGGCTGGGACCCGAAGGAAAACGGCGCGCTCATGATCGTGATCTGGAACGC
>CAYQBV010000293.1:0-5756 GCA_964415705.1 uncultured Chthoniobacter sp.
CAGCCGCACCGCCGCGCCTCCCGTCGCAGCAGTGATCTGGGCGGGCAGGTCATCGCCCTCCACCAGCACCACATCCGCGCCCGCGGCCTTCAACTCCTCCACCAACTCCGGACGCCGCACCACATTCACCGTCCGCCAGCCGGACGCCCGCGCGATCTGAATCACCGCCCGCCCGACCGCCGAGTTCGCGGCGTTTTGCAAAACCCACTCGCCCGCTTGCAACGTCACAAAATCCCGCAGCATCCGCAGCGCGGTCGCCGGGTTGATCCGCAGCATCGCGGCCTGTTCTGTGGCGATGCCTTCCGGCACCGGCCACACGCTGCCCGCTTTCACCACACCCGCCTCGCGCCAGGTGCCATAGCCGTGGGGCAGCAGCACGCGGTCGCCCGAGCGCACACTTTTCACCGCGAGGCCGACGTTCTCCACCACGCCCAACCCCTCCACTCCCGGCACGCCGGGCAGCGCCGGACGGATCGGATATTTGCCCTCAATCACATTGAGGTCAGCGGGATTGATCGGCGCGGCGAGAAGCCGCACCCGCACCTCATCCGCCGCCGGCTCAGGCGCGTCGGTTTCCTCCCAACGCGCCACCTCCTCCGGCACGCCGTGCGCGTGGAAAACAATGGCCCTGACTTTCAAGTTCATGCGCCTACGATGCCGCCCCGTGGCCGATTCCACAAAACCAATCAGCGCGAGCGAAGCCTCCGCCCGCCGCGCTCGCGGCTACGGCACCGGCGCGCGGCTGGCTCTGATCGGCGTGGCCGTGAATTTCCTCCTCGCGCTCATCAAAATCATCGCGGGCGTCCTCGGACATTGCTACGCGCTCATCGCCGACGGCATCGAGTCCACGCTCGATATCTTCGGCTCACTCGCCATCTGGTTCGGCCTGAAAGTCGCCGCGGAGCCGCCGGACGAACGGCATCCGTACGGCCACGGCAAAGCCGAGCCGCTGGCCTCCGTCGCTGTGGCCCTCGCGGTCATCGCCGCCGCCATCGGTCTGGCCGTGCAGAGCATCCGCGAGATCGTCATCCCGCATCACGCGCCCGCGCCTTTCACCCTCGGGGTGCTCGTGCTGGTCATCGTGGTAAAAGAGACGCTCTTTCGCAAAGTCGCCGGAGCCGCGAAGCAACTCGGCAGCGGCGCGGTGAAGACGGACGCCTGGCATCATCGCTCCGACGCCATCACCTCCGCGGGCGCGTTCGTCGGCATTTCCATCGCGCTGATCGGCGGTCCCGGTTGGGAACCGGCCGATGACTGGGCCGCGCTGTTCACCTGCGGCATCATCGGCTGCAACGGCTGGCGGCTGCTGATCCCCGCAATCCACGAAGTCATGGACACGGCACCGCCGAAGGAGGTCGAGGACAGCGTGCGCGCGATCGCGCAGCGCGTGGCCGGCGTGCTCAATGTGGAGAAATGCCGGCTGCGCAAGATGGGCACGGAGTTCTATGTGGACATCCACATCGGCGTGGATGCCGACCTCACGGTGCGCACCGGCCACCAGATCGGGCACGACGTGAAGGACGCCATCCGCGCCGGCAACCCCGCGATGGCCGACGTGCTCGTCCACATCGAGCCCATCGAGCCGGGCGCAAAGTAGCTTGGACTTCAGTCCAAAGAGCGGGCGGACTTTGGACTGAAGTCCAAGCTGCTTTCACGCAACACCCGCGCCGCATCCTGCATCCGCGTCAGGATGTAATACACCGTCTGCGAGCGAATCCGCACGAGCTGGCCGCCGACAATCTTCGGCACGAAGTCCGCGGGCAGTGCCAGGATCTCGTCGAGCGTGGTGCCATGGAGGCCCATGCACAAAATTGCCGACAGAGCCTTGGTCAGCGTCTGGACCTGCGGGCCGAGGGTGATGCGAAAGTGTGCGCGCTGTTCCGCATCGAGCTGCAGAAATACGCCGACCGTGTCCGTGCACTCCTCGTCTTTGCGCACGTCTTCGAGCGCGAAAGTTTCGCCCGGTTTCGGTTCGTGTTTTTTCGCCTGGCCGGCATAGGCGATCAGATTCCCGCGGCGCTCGTCCTCGGTCTGCGACTCGAAGAACGCGATAATCTCGGCGAGCTTCGGCGGATAAGTCATGCGCTCGGGAGCTGCGCCGCCGCTCAGTCAGCCACGGGCGCGGCCGGTTTCCGACCTTCGAGCAGTGACGCGATGATGAAGCAGCCGGTCGCGATGAAGATGCAGCTATCCGCCACGTTGAAGGCCGGCCAGGGATTGGCGAAACGGACGTGCAGATCGACGAGCAGGAAATCGACGACGTGCTGATAGCGCAGCCGGTCGGTGAGATTGCCGAGGATGCCCGCGATGAGCAGGCCCACGCCGACGCGCGAGAGCAGATCGCGAAAGACGCCGCGCGCGTAAAAGACCAGCAGCCCGGCGAGCGTCACCACCGACAGCACCACGAAAAACCAGTTGTTCCCCGAGCCGATGCTGAACGCCGCGCCGGTGTTGTGCCAGCGGCAGAGGTAGAAGTAATTGTCGATCACCGGCTGCGGTTCGTCGTATGGCGTGAAGTGCTCGACCACCCACCACTTCGTGAGCTGATCGAGCGCGTAAAGCGGGAGCGCGATGGCGGGGAGGAGTTTCATCGGGCGCGTGGCAGCGAACTCTGGGGAGCGCGCGCGTCCCGCGTGCTGGTTTCGGCGTCTCGCCGAAACGAACTTCCGCCGACGTGTGGCGGGGTTGCGCGCTCATCCCGGGTTGGACGCGTTGGGAAGTGCGTCGCGGCGGGACGCCGCGACCAACACGCGGGACGCGTGTGCTCCCCGGAAATAACGGCGCACGCGCTCACGCGATGGAGGCCACGACCTCCGCGCAGCGCTCGCACAACTCAGCGTGCGCTGCGTTCGCGCCGACGCTCGCGCGGTGCCGCCAGCAGCGCGCGCACTTCTTGTGCGCCGTGGGGACGATGCCCGCCTTGGTCTCCGCACCCGCAGCCAGCGTGAGATCGCTGAGAATGAAGAACTCCTCCAGATCCGCTTCGCTCCCGCGCAGCGAAGCGAGCAGCGCTTCGTCGCCGAGTTCCACCGTGACCGCGCCTTCGAGCGCGTTGCCGATCTGCTTCGCCTGCCGCGCTGTCTCGACCGCTTGCGCGATGACTCCGCGCAGCCCGAGCAGCTTCTCCACGCGATCTTCCAGCGCTGCGTCGACCAGCGCCGCGTCCACTTCGGGAAAGGTCTCCAGATGCACCGACGTCGCCTTTTGCGAATACTCCCACGCCTCGTCGGCAGTGTAAGCGAGGATCGGCGCGAGCAGCCGCGCGAGCGCATCGAAAACGCGCGCCATCACCGCCTGCGTGGCGCGGCGGCGTGGGGCGTTTGCGGCGTCGCAGTAGAGGCGGTCCTTCGTGATGTCCACGTAGAGCGCGCTGATCTCCACGGTCACGAACTGATTCAGCGTCTGGTACACCTTGCGGAAATCGTATTCCGCATACGCCGCACGGCAGGTGCCGATGACGCCCTGAAGGCGCGAGAGCACCCAGCGATCAACGAGCGTCGCGCCGTCGAGCGACGACTGGCTCGCGTCGAAATCCGCGAGGTTCGCCAGCAGGATGCGCAGGATATTGCGGAAGCTCCGATACGACTCCGCGAGCCCCTTGAAGCTCTCCTCGGAAAACGGCACCTCGTTTTGATAGTCCACGCTCGCCGCCCACAGCCGCACGATGTCTGCGCCGTAGGTGCCGACGAAATGCTCGGCGTTCATCGGCTTCGCGTAAGTCCCTTGCTCGGATTTCGAGACCTTCTTACGCGTGTCTTTGTCCACGACAAAGCCGTGCGTGATGACCGTGCGATACGGCGCGCGGCCATCCATCGCGATGCTCGTCATGAGCGACGACTGGAACCACCCGCGATGCTGATCCGTCGCTTCGAGATACACATCCGCCGGCCGCCCTGGCCCGCCGAGTTCCGGGCGCTTCGCCACCACGGCGGTGTGGGAAACGCCGGAGTCGATCCACACATCGAGCGTGTCGTTGCGCCGCGTCGTCCCTGCCGGGAGGCCGAGCATCTCCGCCCATTCCGCGTCGTTCTTCTCGAACCACAGATTCGTGCCGTGCTGCTCCACGAGGTCGGCGACCTTGCGCGCATTGACGGGGTCGAGCAGCGGCTTGCCGTCTGCGTCGTAAAAGACCGGCAGCGGCACGCCCCACGTCCGCTGGCGCGAAATGCACCAGTCGGGCCGCGACTCCACGGTGCCGTAAATGCGGTTGCGTCCCCAGTGCGGCAGCCACGTCACGCCGTCGATCGCGGCGAGCGCTTCGGCGCGGATGGCGTCGATCTTGATGAAGAACTGCTCGACCGCGCGGAACACGATGGGCGTCTTCGAGCGCCAGCAGTGCGGATATTCGTGCCGGTAGTTTTCATCCAGACCGAGCAGCGCCCCGCGCTGGCGCAGCATCCCGATGATCAGCGGATTGGCTTTGAAAATGTGCTGGCCCGTGAGTTCGGGCACGCCGGCCTCTTCGGTCATGCAGCCGCGATCATCCACCGGCGAAAGAATCGGCAGCCCGTGCTGCCGGCCCGCGATGTAGTCGTCCGCGCCGTGGCCGGGCGCGATGTGGACCGCGCCGGTGCCAGTGTCCATCGTCACGAACTCGGCGGTGATGATGCGCGAGGTGCGTTCGAGGAAAGGGTGCTGGGCTTCGCTGCCGAGGAAGTGCTCGCCCGGAAAGCTGGCGATTTCTTTTTGCAAAACGAAACCGGTCGCCGTCTGGAAAGCGGCGAGCAGAGCGCGGGCGATGACGAGGGTAGCGCAACCGTCCCGGTGGTCGGCGTCGGCACCCAAGCCGGCGGCTTGGGCTGCCGTGAATTCCGCGACCACGTATTCCTGCCGCGGATGCACAGCGATGGCCAAGTTCGCCGGGAGCGTCCATGGCGTCGTCGTCCAAATCACCATGCTCGCTTTGCCCGCCAACTCGCCATGGACGATTGGAAATTTCACATACACCGCCGGATCAGTCCGCTCCACATACTCCACCTCCGCCTCGGCCAGCGCCGTCTGCGCGCCGGTGCTCCAATAGACCGGCTTCTTCGACTGATAGACCAAGCCCTTTTCCACAAAGACCGCGAACGCCCGAATGATCTCGGCCTCGTAGCCCGGCGCGAGCGTGAGATACGGGTCCGCCCAGTCGCCAAAGACGCCCAGTCGCTTGAACTGCCCGCGCTGGATGTCGATGAACTTGCGCGCGTATTCCTCGCTCTTGCGCCGGATTTCCACGGGCGAGAGGCCGCGCGATTCCTTCACTACCTTGAACTCGATGGGCAGCCCGTGGCAGTCCCAACCCGGCACGAACGGCGCGCGAAATCCCGCCATCGTCTTCGATTTCACGATCAGATCCTTCAGCACCTTGTTCAGCGCCGTGCCCATGTGGACATCGCCGTTGGCGAAAGGCGGGCCGTCGTGCAGGACGAAAAGCTCGGCGTCCTTGCGCGCGTCCTGAATCTGGCGGTAAAGCCCCGCGCTCTCCCACTTCGCCAGGCGGTCGGGTTCGCGCTTTACGAGATCCGCCTTCATCGGAAAGTCGGTCTTCGGCAGGAGGAGAGAGTCTTTGTAGTTCATCGCGCGGTCGGTTTTTGGAAAAGGGCGGCGAGCCTACGCGCCGCCGTGGGCGGGGTCAAACCTGGCGGCGGTGGTCGGCGAAGATGCGGCGGGACTTCGCGCGGCGGCCGACTATTTTTGCGCCATGAAAGCCTTCAACCGCCGCCGTTTCCTTCGCATCGCCGTCTGGCTCGCGGGGTGGCTCGCGGTGCCGGTTT
>CAYQBV010000294.1:0-5746 GCA_964415705.1 uncultured Chthoniobacter sp.
AGGCGCAGCGCGCCTGAACCCACCTGGCTGCGGAAATGACTTCTGAGAATCGGTCAAGCTCCTCGGCGGCTCTTATTTCTTTGAGAGCAGGAGGCGTCTGGCGGCGGCGAGTTCCTTGAGCTTGTCCGGGCCGACCTTTGGATAAGCGAGATCAAGCGACGCCAGCGCGTCAATCACCGCGGCGGCCACGACCACACGCGTGAACCACTTGTTGTCGGCGGGCACGACATACCAGGGCGAATCGCTGGTGGCCGTGTTCTGAATCATATCCTCGTAGGCGGCCATGTAGTCGTCCCAATGCTCGCGCTCGGCGACGTCGGTGCTGGAGAACTTCCAGTTCTTCTCCGGATTCTCGATGCGGTCGAGGAAGCGTCGTTTCTGCTCCTTCTTCGAGACGTGCAGGAAGAACTTGCGCACGATGATCCCGTTGCGCGTGAGATAACGCTCGAAGCCGCAGATGTCCTGGAAGCGGTCCTGCCAGATGCTTTTGCCGACCAGTTTGGGCGGGAGCTTCTGCTTCACCAGATACTCCGGATGCACGCGCACCACGAGCGTCTCCTCGTAGTAGCTGCGATTGAAAATGCCGATGTGGCCGCGATTGGGCAGCACCTTCATGCAACGCCAGAGATAGTCGTGGTCAAGATCCTCGGCGGAAGGCGCCTTGAAGGAATTGACCTCGCAGCCCTGCGGATTCACACCGGACATGACGTGTTTGATGGCTCCGTCCTTGCCCGCAGCATCCATCGCCTGGAAGATCAGCAGCACACCCCAGTGATCCTGCGCGTAGAGTTTGTCCTGCAATTCCGCGAGCGTCTCGATGCCCAGGGCCAGCGCCTCCTTTGCACGAGGCTTGTCCTCGGAGGTCAGGCCCAGCGTGTCGCCAGGGTCAAAGTCCTTGAGACGAAACTTCCCGCCGTTGCTCACGCGGAACGGTTCCGCCAGCTCGCGGGCCAGCTTGATCGTTTTTTTGGCTGCCATATCACCTTTCACTCCGCTTGGTTCGCAGAACCCCTCGCCAGCCTTCGCCCCGCCTCGTAGGCGGCGGCCATTTCGTCCGACTCCGGCGGCGTGGGAACGGATTGCGGTTCTCCACCGGGGCGAAAAATGGCGACCTTGGATGGAAGCCCTTCCATCATGGCCATGACTTCCGCTGCAGTGCCGAAGATGAATTCCGCCCTGCGCTCCGGCACGGACATTCGGAAGAAATAGGAGAACGAAAGCCACTTCCCTGACCGGCCAAGGATGAACTCATCGGCGATTACCTTCATGTCTTCCGGATCGTATCCGTCCTGTGTGACGACATAAGGTCCACCAGGATCCCGCGGTGAGATTTCATGGGCCACAGACCAGGAGGCCATGCTGACGCGATGGACATCCCGAAAGCTGTTGGTGATATTTTCCAGGTCAATTTTGCTCATGGAGTTTTGCCGGTTCGGACAGGGGACGTGGTCCACCCGCCGCCCAGGGCCTTGTAAAGCTGGGCGACGGCTGAGAGAAGATTGTTGCGGGTCTGCACCGCCGTAAGCTCGGCGCTGAACTGAAACCGTTGCGCGTCGAGCACGTCGCTGAAGCTCGCGATGCCTTCGTCGTAGCGAAGCTGGGAAAGCTCGAGACGCCGCTGCTCAACCTTCACATTCGCCTCCTCGGAGGCAAGCTCCTCGCGGAGCTTGGTGATCGAGACGAGCGCGTCCTCCACTTCGCGGAAGGCGTTTTGAATGGCCTGCTCGTAAAACGCAAGAGCTGCTTTCTGACGCGCCTTCGCCACTTGCACGCCGGCCCGGATGCGGCCGCCGTTAAAGATGGGACCGGCAATCTGGGGCGCCAGTTTCCATGCCCGGGACGTGCCGGCGCTGAACAGGTCGTCAAGCTGTACGCTCTGCACACCGAGGGCGGCGGTGAGCGAAACCGTCGGGAAATAGGCGGCACGCGCGGCACCGATGTCGGCGTTGGCCGCGATGAGTTGTTGCTCGGCTGCGCGCAGGTCCGGGCGGCGCAACAGAAGCTCCGAGGGCAGGCCGGCGGGAATTTCCGCAGGCTGCCACTGGGCGGTGAGCGTTTCACCGCGGGGAACCGCTCCTGGATATTGCCCGAGCAAAAAGCGCAGCGCGTTTTCCGTGATGGCGATGGCGCGCTCGAGACCCGCGATGGTGGAGCGCGTGGTGTGAACTTGTGTCTCGGCCTGACGCACATCGAGCTCGGAGACGATGCCGAAGCCAAGCCCGTTCTCCGCGTTGAACTTGATGCTGGTGAGCTCGAGCGCGTTGGTGCGCGAGGCGTAGGTATCACGCGCGATTTCCAACTGACGGTCGAGCGAGCGGAGGTTGAAGTAAGTCGTCGCCACGCTGGAGACCAGCCCGATCTGAACCGTCTTGCGGGCCTCCTCCGTTGCGAGCAATTGCGCGCGCGCGGACTCGGTCAGGCGCCGGATGCGTCCCCACAAATCCACTTCATAGGAAAGCAGGCCAAAGGCATCGAACTGCCCGCCCGTCACGCCGGGCGAGGGCGGAATGTCGCCGACGCGCGCGCGGGTCCAATTGGCGGAGCCGTCGATCGACGGCAGCAGGAAGGAACGCTGTGCGCGATAGCCTCCCCTCGCCTCCTCGATGCGCGCAGCGGCGATGCGCAGGTCGTAGTTGTTGGTCAACGCGGTGGCAATGAGGTTCGTCAGCACCGGATCACGGTAGTAGCCCCACCATTCCGTGTTCGCGAGCGAGGCGGCATCCGTGCCCGGCGTGCGCCAGTTCGAGGGCGCGGCGATCTCGGGACGCTGGTAGCTCGGACCCATCGCGCAACCGGCAAGCAACGCGGCGGCGGCGCACGGCATCAGGAGGAAGGCGCGGATCGATTTCATGACGCACCTCCTTCCTTTGCCGACATGCCGCTGTCGGGCGGAGGCGACTTCGGCGGCTCAGTTTTCGCGTGCTGCTTCTTCGCGTTGCCACTGATTTGCTCCACAACGACGTAGAGCGCCGGGATGAGGAAGACGCCGAGCGCCGTGGCGACAAGCATGCCGTAAAAGACGGCGGTGCCCATGATCTGCCGTGAGTTCGCACCGGAGCCACTGGCCAGCATCAGCGGCACGACGCCGAGGATGAACGCGAACGCCGTCATGAGAATCGGCCGGAAGCGAAGCTTGGCGGAGGTGAGCGCGGCATCGAGCGAGGACATGCCTTCCTCGCGCTTCATCTTGGCGAATTCCACGATGAGAATCGCGTTCTTCGCCGCCAGGCCGATCAGCATGACGAGTCCGACCTGGACGAAGACGTTGTTATCGAAGCCACGCATCCAGACGCCGAAGAATGCGCCGAGCGCCACGAGCGGCGTCCCGAGCAGCACGCTCCACGGCAGCGACCAGCTTTCGTACATCGCGGCGAGCAGGAGGAACACAAACACGACCGCGAGCACGAAGGTCGGCACGGGATTCGGCGCGGTCCGCTCCTGATACGACAAGCCGGTGTAGGCGTAGCTCATTTCCCGCGGCAACACTTGGGCGGCCACTTCCTCCAGTGCCTTCATGGCCTGACCGGAGCTGTAGCCGGGCGCGGCGCGGCCGGAGATTTCCACCGATCGGAACAGATTATAGCGCGTGGTCAGTTCGGTGCCGGCGTCCTGCTTCACCGTGACCAGCGTCGAGAGCGGGATCATTTCGCGGGTCGTGGCGCTGCGGACGTAGAACTGCCCGATGTCCTCGGGCCGTTGGCGGAAATCGGACTCAGCCTGCACGAACACGCGGTAGAGCCGGCCAAAGCGGTTGAAGTCATTGACGTAGGCGCCGCCGAGTGACGCCTGCAATGTGTTGAACACGTCGTTGATGGGAATGCCGAGCTTGCTCACTTTCTCCCGATCCACGTCGAGGGCGACCTGCGGCACGCGCGGATCAAAGGCGGTGAACAGGCTGGCCAGCTCGGGACGTTTGCGCGCCTCACCGATGAACTTGACCGTCTGGTCGCCGAGCTGTTTGACCGAGAGCGTGCCGCTGCGGTCCTGGAGCATGAAGTTGAAGCCTCCCGCCGCACCGAAGCCCGGCAGCGACGGTGGCGTAAATGGAAACGCGATCGCCTCGGGAATCTTCATCAGTTCCCCACCGAGGCGCTTGAGGATGCCGGCCAGCTGCGTATCCGGCGTCGTACGATCCTTCCAGTCCTTCAACCGCACGAAGTAGGAGGCGGAGTTGGGGGTGAAGGTGCCGCTCAGAAATGACATGCCGCCGATGACGTTGAAGCGCTCCACGCCCGGCGTGCGCTCCAGAATCGCGTCCACCTTGCGGCAAACCTGCCGGGTGCGCTCCAGCGACGAGGCGTTGGGCAACTGCACGTTGATCATCAGGATGCCCTGATCCTCGTCCGGCACGAATCCGCCGGGGATGACCTTCGCGAATCCGCCCGCGCCGACGGCGACGATGCCCATGAGAAGCAGGCTGAGAATGGCTTTGCGCGCAAGCATCGTGGCGATGCGCAGGTAGGCATTGGTCGAGGCGTCGAAGGCTTTATTGAACCCGCCAAACAGTTTTCCGAGCAGGCCCTTGCCCGGCGAATGGGGCTTGAGGAGCAGCGCTGACAACGCCGGGCTGAGCGTCAAGGCGTTGAAGGCCGAGATCCCCACCGCGATGGCGATGGTGAGGGCGAACTGCTGGTAGAGCTGGCCCACCAAGCCGCCGATGAACGCCACGGGGACGAACACGGCGGAAAGAATCAACGCGATGCCGATGACCGGACCGGACACTTCCTTCATCGCCTGGATCGTCGCGTCCCTCGGCGACTTGCCCTGCTCGATGTGATGCATCACAGCCTCGACCACGACGATGGCGTCATCCACGACGATGCCGATGGCCAGCACCATGCCGAAGAGCGACAGCGTGTTGATCGAGAAGCCGAGCAGCGGAAAGAGCGCAAACGTGCCGAGCAATGACACCGGCACCGTGAGCAGCGGAATAAACGTGGCGCGGAGGTTTTGCAGGAAGAGGAACACCACGAGCACCACCAGCACGATGGCTTCGAGCAGTGTGTGCACGATCCCTTCAATCGAAGCCTCGACGGCAGGTGTGGTGTCGTAGCTGATGCCGTAATCCACATCGGCGGGGAAAAACATCTTGCCCGCTTCGAGCGCAGCGTAAACGCCCTTCGCGGATTCAATCTGATTCGCGCCCGGCAGGAGGTAAAGGATGAGCACGCCGGCGGGCTTGCCATTGAACTGGCCGAAGGATTTGTAGAACTCGCTGCCCAGCTCGACGCGGGCCACATCCTTCACCCGAACCTGCCGTCCGTCGTCGGTGGCGCGCACGAGGATTTCGCTGAACTCCTCGGGTGAGCTGAATTTTCCCGGGGCCCGGACGGTGTAGGTGAATTCCTGGTCAGCCTTCGAAGGCGCAGCCCCGACCTGTCCGGCCGGCGCCTGAATGTTCTGCTGCCGGATGGCGCCGATGACATCCGCCGGCGTCAAACCAAGCCTGGCGAGCTTGTCCGGCTGGAGCCAGATGCGCATGCCGTATTCAGCACCGCCCGCGAGATCCACCTGTGACACGCCCGGCACGCGCAGCAGTGCGTCTTTCACGTTCAGCATCGCGTAGTTGTTCAGGAACAAATCGTCGTAGGTGCCCCCGGGCGAGTAGATGGAGACGACCATCAGGATCGAGGGATTGACCTTCTTGACGGTCACCCCTTGCTGGACGACTTCCTGCGGCAACCGCGACTCCGCCTGGGCGACACGGTTTTGTGTGAGCGTGTTCGCGACATCGAGATCCATGCCT
>CAYQBV010000295.1:0-5738 GCA_964415705.1 uncultured Chthoniobacter sp.
CGGGCCGCTCCCGCTGAGCCCGGTCACGACATCGAGCAGCGCCTCTTTCACGCAGACGACCTTGCCCACCGCGCCGAAGATCTTCTCCGTCAGTTCCGCGTCTGCCGCCGTCGCGGTCGCGCCCAGCGCGTAAGCCGCCGCGCCTTTGTGGACGAGCGCCGGCGTATTCGGCATCACGCGCACGATCCGCACGCGCGGCCCGGCGGCTTCCTGCAAAGTGGGGATCGTGAGCCCGGCGACGATCGAGATGACCAGCTTCTCGGCCGCGCCGGCCTGGAGCGAGCGCAGCGCGTCGAGGGCGTCGTAGGGTTTCACGCAGAGCACGAGGGCGTCGGACAGGGCCACGAGATCGGCGTTGGTTTCGGCGAAAGCCACGCCGGTGAGCGTGGCCAGGCGCTGTGCGGCGGCGAGGATCACGTCGCTCACGATCACGTCGCCCGCGGGGAGCACGCCCGATTGTTTCACGCCCTGCACGAGTGCGGACGCCATTTTTCCAGAACCGACGAAGCCAAGTTTCATGCGGGCATACGAAACGCGCGCCGCCGCCGTGGGAAGCGGAAATTTGGGGGCGTAGCGCAAGCCTCCGGCTTGCCGTATCGCAGTGCGTCCCGCCTGCTGCGCGCGGCTGCGGGGCGCGTATCGCACATCCGCGACGCATCCGCAGCGGTCGCCGAGGCAAGCGGGACGCCTGCGCTACGTTCGCCGGCGGTGCTGCGCCGAGCGCACACGCTGCGGGATTTGGATTGATGGGGGAGGCTCCCGCCGTGAAGTCTCGCCGTCCGCCGCGCCATGCCTGCCTACTACCTGCACGATCTCAGTCCGTTTCTTTTCGAGTTTAGCGAAGGCGTGGGGCTGCGCTGGTACGGGCTTTCGTATGTGCTCTCGTTCCTCGTCGGCGCGTGGCTTTACCGCGGGCTGGCGCGGCGCGGTTACACGGATTTGCCGGAGGCGCAGGTCAACGATTTCATCACCTGGGCGGCGGTCTTCGGCGTGATGATCGGCGGGCGGCTGGGCTGGCTGGTCTTTTACGGCTGGCGGGAAAATCACGCGGACGATTCGTGGTGGTGGCCGCTGGAGGTGTGGAAAGGCGGGATGGCGAGCCACGGCGGGATCATCGGTATGTTGCTGTTCACGCTCTACTGGTCGCGGCGAAAAAAGCTGTCGTGGACGAGCATCGGCGACGGCCTGGTGGTCGTCGCGCCGCTCGGGCTGCTGCTCGTACGGCTGGCGAATTTCATCAACGGCGAACTCTACGGCCGGCCCGCGGGCGGGCCGGGCGGGGCGGCGTCGGTGCCGTGGGCGGTGCTCTTTCCGCAGGAGCTGGGCGCGGATCAGCCACCGGTCGCGCAGGTGCAACTCGACCCGGAACTGCGCGCGCATTTGCACGAAACCCTGACGCCGCGCCATCCCTCGCAGATCTACGAGGCGCTGCTCGAGGGCGTGGTCCTTTTCGCCATCCTCTGGGTGCTGCGGACGCGCTGCCGCCTGCCGCGCGGCGTGGTCACGGGCGCGTTTTTCATCCTCTACGCGGTGCTGCGGATCGTCGGGGAAATGTTCCGCGTGCCCGATCCCGCGTGGGCCGTGGGGCAGTGGTCCGCCGGGCAGTTTCTCTCGATCTTCCTCGTCTTCATCGGCGCGGCGTTTCTCGTGTGGGGCTGGCGGGCGCAGCAGTACGAGCGGGTCTTTGCCTCGGGCGCGGAAAGCCGTTGACGCCGATTTTTCCACCTGCGACACCGGGCGCGTGAAGCTTTCCTCTAAGACACTCCTCCCACTCGCGGCCTGCGCGCTGGTGGCCTCCGCGTTTGCCGCGGACGAAAAAGGCGGAGGCAAGCTGACCATCGAAATCCCCGACGCCGTGCAGACGACGATCGAAAAGGAAAAGGCGGACGGGAAAGTCATCGATTTCAAACGGGTGAACGAGAGTGACGGCACGAGCTGCGCGGTCGGCCGGCTCATCGCCGGAGCGCACTACGCGCTGCACCTGGATTCCGGCGGGCGGGTGCTGTGCAAGGAAGTGGTCAAGGACAACTGAGTCGCGTTCCTTTTCGCCCGATGAAAACACCTCTGGCATCCGCCATCTGCACGTCGGCCCTGGCCGCGCTCCTCCTCGGCACGGGCTGCGTGGCCCAGCCGCCGGCCACGAACGCCAACGCGGAGAAAATTCTTATGGAAAACAAAAACAAAGAAGGAGTCGTCACGCTTCCGAGCGGGTTGCAATACAAGGTCCTCCAAGAGGGCACCGGCCGGACGCCGACGGCGACCGACACGGTGAGCACGCACTACCGCGGCACGCTGCTCGATGGCCGGGAGTTCGACAGCTCCTACAAGCGCAACGAGCCGACCGAGTTCCCCGTGAACCGCGTGATCAAAGGCTGGACGGAGGCGCTCCAGCTCATGAAAGAAGGCTCGAAATGGATGCTCTACATCCCGCCGCACCTGGCCTACGGCGAGCGCGGCGCGGGCGGGCTGATCGGGCCAAACGAGACGCTGATTTTCGAGATCGAGCTGCTGAAGGTGAAGTAGCCGCGGCTACCGCAGAAACATCCACAGCGTCTGCGCGCCGGCGTCCGCTGGAATGTCCGGCAGCGGCGGTTCGGAGTGAAAGTCGGCGGTGCGGCGCACGCCTTTGAGGGCGAAGCGCGCGAGCGTCTCGAGCGCGCGGCGCGTCAGGCGGGTGCAGTTGGTCGAGAGCAGGATTTTCGCGCGGGGCGCGGCGAGATTGAGCGCGGTCAGGAGCAGCGCTTCCAGGTCGTGTTCGGCTTGGAATTTGCGCCCCTTGTGGCCGCGCGAAAAAGTCGGCGGATCGAGGATGATCGTGTCGAAGGTCTCGCCCTGCCGCGCGAGGCGCGGGAGCACCTCGAGCACGTCGTCGGCGTAAAAACGGTGGCGGGTTTCGCCGGCGGTTGGGAGCCCGTTGAGCGCGAAGTTCTCGCGCCCGCGATTGAGCGATTTTTTCGAGA
The DNA here is from genome assembly GCA_964415705.1 of uncultured Chthoniobacter sp. GTDB lineage: Bacteria > Verrucomicrobiota > Verrucomicrobiia > Chthoniobacterales > Chthoniobacteraceae > Chthoniobacter. The sequence goes on from CAYQBV010000295.1 coordinate 2,961, forward strand.
GATCGATGCTCACCGTCTCCGCGCCCGCGAGTGCGGCGGCCACGGAAAAGGAGCAGGTGTAGGCAAAAGTGTTGAGCAGCCGCCGCCCGCCGTTGCGCCGGACGAGCGCGCGATTGGCCCGCTGATCAATGAACAGCCCCGCCGAATACCCCGCCGCGAAATCCAGCCCGAAGCGCATCCCGTTTTCCTCCACCACCGTGACCAGCGGAGCGGCGGCATCGCCCGCGAGCAGCACCGGCGCGGCGCGATCCTCATTTTGCCGCGGGAGGTGTTTGCCAAAGACGCGCGCCGCCGCGAAGCCGTGCCGCGCGGACCACGCGGCCAGCCCTTCGAGCGCGGTGTCGCGGGCGTCGTCGTCCTTGTGGGAAATGAGCACGTCGCTGCCCAAGCGCTCGACCCAGCCGCCCGGCGTGGTGTCGAGGCGGTGGGCGTTCGTGCCCGCCGCGGCGAAGCCCGCCAGCGCCGCGCTGCTGAGCCAGGCGGCGGGTGGGATTTGTGAGTGTGGAGACAGGGCGGGGTGGTTCATGGAGTGGCCGAGAGAACTGATTGCAACGCCTGTTTGGTTCAAGTAGTTTCGCCCCCATTTTCCACCTCCATGCGCTACCTCCTTTGCCTTTTCCTGGCCTGCCTCGTTTGCGCGCTGCAGCCGCTGCACGCCCAGTCCGATTCGGATCCGGGCGACCTTTTCGTGAACGCCTACATGGCCGCGCAGGAGGCGGAAAAAGCCGAGCAGGCGGGCGATGTCCGGCTCGCGCTGAACAAGTTTCGTTACGCCAAGGAGGCGCTTGATTCGATCTCCGCAAAGTCCCCGAGCTGGCAGCCCGCGATCGTGAATTACCGCAAGCAGCGGGTCGCCGAAGGCATCGTGCGGGTGCAGGGGAAGGTGGGGAAACCGGGGCCGAAACCGGGTGGTCGCGTTGAGAAGAACCCTGTCGAGCCGCCGCTCCCCGGAACCGAGGTGGGCCTTCCGGAGCTTCCGCCGATCGAACCTGAGGCTTCGCCAATCCTTGAAGAGCGCGCAACCGGCAAGCCGGTTAAACCTCCGGTCAAGCCGCAACCGACGACGAGTGACCCGGGCGGGGACATCGAAGAATCGATCCGGAAGATGAAGGCGCGGCAAGCCGAGTTGCAGTCCGAAGTGAAAGAGGCGACCGCTGCGACCCAGCAGGCCGAGCAGGAAAAGAGGGATCTCGCGCGGAAACTTGCGGCGTCCAGCGAGGCGCGGGCGACGGCGGAAGAAAAGCAGAAGGTCTTGCAGGATCGGGCTGACCGGGCGGAGAAGGCGCTGCTGAGCGCGCAGGGCGATGGCGAAAAAGTGCGGGCGATGCAATTGGAGGTGAGCGAATCCCGGAAGCTCCTCCGTGCCGCGAAACTCAACGACGAAGTGGATCGCGAACTGCGCCGGCAATACGAAGACCGCCTGAAGGCGGCGCAGGTCAAATACGAGGCGATGGTCCGGCGCAGCCGCGAGCTGGAAATGGCGAGCAAAGACGCCCCCGGGCGGGTCAAGGAACTCGAGCTGCAACTCGCCAAGGTGCAGGCGGAGAACACGGAGTTGAAAGGGAAGCTGAGCACGGTGACCGGTCAACTCACGGCGCTGCGTGAATCCGCCAAGAACGTGGACAAGCTGGTCGCGGAAAATGCGGCGCTCACGGCAAAACTGGACGACGCGCAGAAGCAGGTCGCCAATTTCACAGCCGAGGGTGAGGAGAAGGACAAGCTGATCGCCTCGCTGAAACAGGAGGTCGTCTCCGTCAAGGAACAGCTCACCAAGGCGCGGGCGGAGAGCGCGAATTTCCAGAAGCAGATGGGCGACATGCAGGCCAAGCTCGAAGCCCAAGGGCAGGAACTGACGAAAGTCAAAACGGACCAGGGCAAGCTCAAGGAGGAAAACCTCATCCTCCGCGGCATTGTGCTGCGCCAGCAGAAGGCCGAGGCCCAGCGGGCGGCAACGAAGAAGCTCGTGCTCGCCGACCTCGCGAAGCTGGACATCAATTCCAAGACGCTGCTCAAGCAGATCGAATTCCTCGCCCAACCGGTGGTGAAGCTGTCCGCGAAAGAGCAGGGGATTTTCAAGAAGGGCACCATCGACCTTCCGAACGAGGAAATATCCGCGCCTCTTGCCCGGACCGAACCCGAGGCGGGCACTCCTGCACTGCCAGAGGGCGAGAAACCGAAGGAGCCTCCGATGGAAGAAAAGAAATCGGACATCGCCGGCACTGACCCGAGCGTGCCGAAGGGAACCGAAGAGCCGAAGACTCCCGAAGCTCCGAGCGGCGACGACCTCGCCTTGAACAAGCCCGTGGTGCCGCCGATTCCGCCGCTGCCGAAGGTGGACGATTTGCCGCAAAATGGCGAGAAGGTCGATCCGGGAACCCTGCCCGGCGGTGCTCCCGGCCAACCGAACATCCCGGCGGAATTCCTGCCCGCAGCGAAGGACGGGAAGGATCTCTTTGAAAAGGGCGACTACCGCGGCGCGGAGAAAGTCTATGAGAAGATTTTGGCGAAGGTGCCGAACAACCTCTACATCCTCTCGAACCTCGGCGTCGTTCGTTTCCGCTCCGGCAAGCTCAAGCAGGCGGAAGAGGTGCTGGTCAAGGCCACGAAAGTCGCGCCCGAGGACGGCTTCTCCCACTGCACGCTCGGCATCGTTTATTACACCGAGCAGAAACTCGACGAAGCCGTCAGTTCGCTGACCAAGGCGCTCGCCATCAATCCGAAGAACGCCACGGCGCACAATTACCTCGGCATCACCGCCGCGAGCAAAGGCTGGCAGGA
>CAYQBV010000296.1:0-5686 GCA_964415705.1 uncultured Chthoniobacter sp.
TGCCTTGCGGCGGCTGGAGCGTAGCGGAAGCCGCCGCAAGGCAGCGCTGCGCGAACTCCGCCGGGGGCTGGTAGTCCAGCGAGGAGTGCAGTCGGCGATGGTTGTAGTCGTGGCGGTGCTCCTTGCCGAGCACCTTGGATTCCAGCAGGGAGCCGAAGCTTTCGCGGTTGAGGAACTCGTCCCGAAACCGGCTGTTAAAGCTCTCGCTGTAAGGGTTCTCCCACGGACTGCCAGGCGCGATGTAGAGGGTCTTGAACCCGCGCTCGTGGATCCAGGCCTGCACGTCCGCCGCGATAAACTCGGGGCCGTTGTCGCTGCGGATGAAGTCCGGCGCCGTCCCGCGCTCGGCCACGGCGGCGTCCAGGATGCGGATGACGGCGGCGCTCTCCATGCGGCGTTCGACTTCCAGCGCCACGCTCTCGCGGCTGAACTCATCGCAGATCGGCAGCCACTTGAGCCGCTGTCGGGGGTGTAAAAGTCTTTCTGCTGCTATGGCTGCAAGGGAGAGTCAGCCAATCACACTCCTGGTTGCCCGGCCAAAAGCACGAGTCCGGCGAAGATTCCTCCAGCCAGGAGACCGAGCTGAACGAGTCCTTTGGTGATCGGGTGGATCGAGGCGACAATCTGAATGAGCACGTTGACCGCGATGAAAGCCAAAAATGCAGCGGGGATGCAGAGCCAGGCTGAGAATTTGGTGAAAACCCGGAAGAACAAATTGAACCAGCCTTCGTCTTTCTTGCGGCGTGCCATATTTTGGGATCGGGACCGGCAGCAGATCAGGTGCGACCGGGGAGATTTAAGCTCAGGTTGCCAAATGCTCCATTTCAGGCTCGCCATTGACCAACCCGCGTGTGAACATTCCGGCCTATGGGCGATAAATCACCGAAAGCAACGAACAAAAAGGCCGCGCAAAAGCAGGCGAACACCAATTCCAACACGCAGAAGAAAAACACTGTTGCTGCGGCAAAGCAGGCGGTGAAGGGTAAAAAATAGTGGACTCAATCACGGTCGATGAGGCGACCGTGAGGAATGTAAAGGCGGCTGAGGATTTGAACCTCCCTCGGGTTGGTGATGAGTTGCGTCGATACGCAACACTGCCACCACCAGGAGCGACGATGGAGACGATGGAAATGTTCCTCGACTGGGCTCAAGGCTGGCACGACTTGTGCTTGGTCATGTGTTGCGAGCTTGGGCGTCACCTGAACTTATCATTTCGCCCCGAAGCTTCGCACAGCCCGATCAGCAATGGTCGGGCTTCTTTTTTTTGATGCCGAAAGCCTTTCCTTCTCAGTTGTGCGAATACCCGCTGCTTGGCTTGTGCGATGCTTTTTCAATCGGCTCCATAAAAACCTTGTTCCGATTCCTTTTTGGAAGGCGACCTAGATCGCGCCTGCATCATCGACCGCATGGGCATCCCGGATTTCGGCTGTCTTCCCGCTCGAAATGACGAACCGGTGCGGATAGCGTCCGCGCTTTGCGATGAAATCCAACTACGACGTGGTCATTCTCGGAGCCGGACACAATGGGCTGGTGGCGGCGGCTTATCTGGCGCAGGCGGGGTTGAGCGTGCTGCTGCTGGAAAAGAACGATTACATCGGCGGCGCGAGCACTTCGCAGCAGGTGTTTCCCGACTATGACGCGCGGCTGTCGCGTTATTCGTATCTCGTCAGTCTTTTTCCGGAAAAGATCATTCGCGATCTCGGCCTGAAGCTCGAACTGCGTTCGCGCACGACGGGTTCCTTCACGCCCTATGTGCAGGACGGCAAGCACGATGGGTTGCTGCTGAGCAACGTCTCCGAAGAGCAGAGCCGCCACTCGATGCGGGAGCTGACGGGGAGCGACCGGGAGTTTGAGCAGATGCAGAGATTTTACGGTCTCTCGGGCATTTTTGCGGAAAAGGTTTGGGATACGATGCTGGAGCCGCTCGTCGCGAAGGAGGACTTCCGCAGCCGCTTCGACGTTGACGACCGCCGCCGCGAGGCCTGGCGCAGCTTGGTGGAGGAGCCGCTGGGATGCGCCATTGAGCGTTATCTGCAAAGCGATCTGGTTCGCGGACTCGTTTTCACCGACGCGAAGATCGGCGTCTCCACTCATCCGCACGATGAGTCGCTGCTGCAAAACCGCTGCTTCCTCTACCACCTCATCGGCAACAAAACGGGCGAATGGAAAGTGCCCGTCGGCGGCATGGGGCGCGTGGCGGGCGAGTTGGAGCGGGCGGCGCGGCAGGCCGGGGCCGAGATGGTGACGCGGGTCGAACTGCGCACGCTCGAGGTGACCGGCAAGAAGCGCGGCGTGGAATTTTCCGTGGACGGAAAAGCATACGCGGTCGAGGCGCGTTTCCTTCTCGTGAACTTCGGCGCAAACGTGCTCGCGAAGATTCTCGGGCAAACGCACCGGCCCGCGGCCACGGATGAGGGTTCCGTGTTTAAGATCAACATGCTCCTTCACCGTCTGCCCAAGCTGAAGTCAGCCGGGCACACGGCAGCGGACGCTTTCTGCGGCACGTTTCACAGTCACGAGGGCTACGAGCAAATGAAGCTCAGCCACATGCAGGCTGCACAAGGACAGCTGCCCGATCCGCTGCCGTGCGAGATTTACTGCCATACGCTGACCGACGACAGCATCCTCGCGCCGGAACTCCGCGCGCAGGGCTACCACACGATGACGCTGTTCGGCCTCGACACGCCGTGGCCGCTATTCGCCCGCGACAACGAGACGATGCGAGCGATCGCTCAAAAGAAATTCGTGGAAAGCGTAACCACCTGGCTCGCCGAGCCACTGGAGGATTGCCTCGCCGTGGCGCGCGACGGCAGTCTGTGCATCGAGGGCAAGAGTCCTGTGGACATCGAAGAAGCGCTCGGTCTTTACCACGGCAACATCTTCCAAAACGCGCTGACCTTTCCCTTCGCGGAAAGGCGGGAGCAGGCCGGGACGTGGGGCGTGGAGACGGAATTCGAGAACGTCTTCTTCTGCGGCTCCAGCGCGCAGCGCGGCGGGGCGGTCAGCGGCATCCCCGGCCACAACGCCGCGCGCAAGGTTCTGGAGTCGATCGAGGTAAAGCGGCGCTAGCAGGCCCCATCGGGGAGCACCGCGACCCACCCAAGCGCGCCCCGGTCGTCCGCAGGTTACTTGTAAGCCGACACCGGCTTGGGGACGACGCCGAGTTCCTTGTAGTTGAAGCCGCTCTCCAGCGGCTTGTAGGTGCCGACGATTTCCACGCTGCGGGTGGCGGTGATGGCGGCTTCCATCCCCATTCCCCAATACGCGGCGTTGATGACGAGGCGGCGCAGGCCGGCGGATTCGAGGTCATGAGCGCTGCCCATGGTGGATTGAAAGACGCGGGCGCTTTTGCCTTCACTCGTCTGCCAGTTCTTGAACCACGCCACCGGCAGCGGCTCGAGTTTTGGGTTCGGGGCGTCGTCGTGTTTGCGCCCCAGGAGCGGCTGGCCCCACACGAGCGCGGTGCAACCCTCGGGCAGGCTGCCGCCTTCTTTGTAGGTGCGGTAAACGTCGGAGTTTCCCCAGATGTCGCTCACGCCGGTGAGGATGGGGTGGCTCTTTTGCTCCTGGACGATGATGCCGCGCGTGGAGTCGGCCTGCCAGTTGCCGTGGTGGTTCATGAAGCTGCCGCCGAGCACGTCGTTGCCCCAGTTCACTTGCTTGCCGTTGGTCTTGTAAGGCAGCGCACCGTGAAAGCCGTGGTTCGCCGTGCGCAGGGCGATGATGGGCTTGCCGGAATCCACATACTTCACGATGAGCTCGCGCTCGGGCATGGGGAGCGTGAGCAGGCGGGCAAAGAAGATGACGAGGTCGGCGGAGGCGAGTTGCTCAAGTCCGGGGATGTGGTGCTCTTTCAGCGGCTGCCCTTTTTCAGGATAGACCGGCATCGTCGGGTCCACCTCACCCTTCGCATTCACGGCGAAGAGCACCGTGCAGTCGAAGCCATGATGCGTGCTGAGAATCTTCGCCATCATCGGCATGGACTGTTCGCTGCGATATTCCTGGTCCGCCGCGATGAGCACGATGCGCTTCCCCTTCCCCGGCCCCTCGCCGCCGGGATACGTCAGCCATTGCAGCGCGTCGTCGGCATTGGCGCAGCCCCAGGACAAAAGGAGGGCGATGGAATAGAGCAGACGGCGGAGTGAATGGTGCATGAGTCAGTAGAGCGTCGGATCAAACATCCGAAGTCGGTGGTTCGCCAGACCAATTGTTCGTGCTTCAAAATCGGGATCGCCGTCCGCGCCGCGTACCGCGTGTCCGCGGTGCTGTGCTGCGCGTTGGAAACGCGGATCATCGGCGGTATCCAAAACCGGTTTCCAGGCCCTTCATTTCGGAACGAGTTGGGGGCGGCCTCTATTTCGATTGACGGCTCGCGGAATCATCCCACCTTCCTTCGCTGCGCATCCCGCACGAATTCATCATTGAACGGCTGCGACCAACATCGCTTTCATGCCCTGCGATTCGACAGACGTTTCAGGGCCGTCGCGCCATCCTCAATTACTATCACCATATGATTACTCGCAGAAAAATGATCCATGGAATGGCGACAGGTGTCGGTGCGTTGCTTGGCACCAACTTGTTTCCAGACATTGCCCACGCTGCGGAGAAGCCGATCATTCAGACGCCCGGCAGTCCGAAGCGGGTCATTTTCTTTCTGCAAAACCACGGCTTTGACCCCCTGACCTGCATCCCCAAGGACCTCAACAAGGAAAGCTGCGCTCTCGACGGCTTGACGCTGGAAAAGCCCATGCAGGCTTTGGAGCCTTACAAGAACAGGATGCACATCATCACCGGTTTGCATGGCCGCCATACGAACCCGGGGCATAGCGCGTATTTCGGGGCTCTGGGCGCTTATCGTGGTGGAACGGGCGTGCCTCCGTCTGCCGCGACCATTGATTATGTGCTCAGCCAGGCGCTCCCGCAGACCATCATGCCGCCGCTGTGCATCGGCATGGAATCTCTGGACAGCATGAGAGCGCGCCCGACTCTCGCCACGCTTTCCGCATCGGGGCCGAATCAGCCGATCTTCATGCATTGCGACCCCACCATGCTCTACCAACTGCTCTTCGGCAGTATCGCCGAGGGTGCCATTAAGCAGCACTACGAGGCTCGTTCCAATGTGATGCTGGAAGTGGAGCGTGCGGCCCAACTCAAAGCCAAGGGATTGCCGATGAGCGATAACGAACGCTATGGGAGGTATGTCAGCGGATTTCGGGAGCTGAACGGATTGACTGAAAAACTATCCGGGATTTCTGACCGGCTCAAAAAATTCGCCCCGAAACTCGATGCCCGCTACACCAATCCGAAATTTGAAACCGACTGGCACGACGCCCTGTTGGATGTCGGGATCGCAGCGCTCCAGGCAAACCTCACTAATGTCCTCACGATTGCCTCGGGATGCGGGGAGTATTTCGGCTCTTGGAAAGGCCTGGGCATCACTGACACCGGCCACGGGCTTGGGCACATCGACCAGCCCGGCAATGTCATTTGGACAAAGATCCGTCAGTATAACTGCGAGATGCTGGTCAAGCTCATGAAAGCTCTGGAGGCCACGCCTGAAGGATCGGGCTCGATGATGGACAACACCTTGATCGTCTATTCCAGCAATAACGCCGAGAAGCAGCATTCCGAGGGCGCGACGTGGCCTTTCGTGCTGCTCGGCAACGCTGGCGGACGCTTCAAGACC
>CAYQBV010000297.1:0-5668 GCA_964415705.1 uncultured Chthoniobacter sp.
GAGACACAGCAACCCCTATCAGCCGCCCTGTTTACATGCTCTTCCGTAGTTTTAATATCAACCCTGTGATCGACGTGCGCCCTCGCTGATAGGGGTGCGTGCTCTTTGACGTTCGACCTGACTGATCGCCGACCTCGGCGGCGCGGCGGAAATGGAAGTCTCCGGGCGCGGCGACGCCGTGAGCCTCGGCTCGCCCCTCGGAAGCGTGGACCGGCGTTTGCCCGATGCTGAGCCAGCCACCCCGCGCGGTTGCTGCTGGCACCGCGCGTTACTTCCCGCTCACGTCGAGACAGACCGCTTCCTTCGTGCTGCGGGCGAAGATGCGGCCGCCGCTGAGGATGGCGGTGCCCCAGCATTTGCCGTCGAGCACTTTGGCGCGGGCCACTTCCTTGTAGGCGTCGGGTTTGGGCTCGAAGAGGACCAACTCGCCAGCGTCGGTGATGGCCAGCACTTTGTCCCCCGCGAGGATGACCTGGCCGGGGCCAAAGCCCGCCTGCTCCCACTTCACGGTGCCGTCCTTGATATCCACGCCCTTGACCGCGCCTTTGCCGTATTCCTTGAACTGGAACATGCCGTAAAGGATGCCGTCCTTCGCCACCGGCGTGCTCCAGTGGTTGGCGATTTTGTTGCCGCGCTGGCGGAAAAGTTCCGTCGCGGTCCACTTGTCGCCGTCTTTCGCCACGCGCACCGCGCCCGCGCCCACGCCGTAGCCCGCGGAGCAATAGACGATGTCGCCCGCCACGACCGGCGAGGCGGCGGTGGAGGTGCTGTAGTTAAAGGCGTAGCGCCAGAGTTCCTTGCCGGTCTTTGGCTCCACGGCGACGAGGCCCGACTGGACAAAAAAGATGACCTGCCGCTGACCAAGGATGGTGGCCGCGATCGGCGTGGCGTGGGTCATTTTCTCGTCGAACGCCTTCCACACCACCGCGCCATCGGCCGCGTTGAAAGCGAGCAGCGACGAACCCGCACCGCCGCCCGCGACGTAGAGCAAGCCACCTTCGAGCAGCGGCGAGGCGGCGTTCTGCCACTGGATATTCCGGCCCGCAAACTCGGCGAGGAGATCCTTCTTCCAAGCCTCCTTGCCCGTCGCGGCGTCGAAAGCCTGGAGCACGAGCTGTCCGGAAACTGTGAAGACGTGCTTGCCGTCCGTGGTCGGCGTCGAGCGCGGGCCGTCGCCGCCCTTGTTGTCACCGGTGCCGGAGTCGCCACCGCCGTCGAACTTCGCCGAGCCGAGCGGCGCGCTCCAGAGTTCCTTGCCCGTGGCCACATCGCGCGCGACCAGCACCTCCTGCGGCGCGCCGCCGGCCTCGCGGCCCTCGATGGTGAAGCAGCGCGTCCCGCCGACGGCGAAGGAACTGAAGCCGCCCGGACTCGGCACTTTCCACAGCACCTTCGGACCCGCGGCGGGCCATGGCGCGATTTTTTCCGGCGTCGAGCCGTCGAAACTCGGGCCGCGATACTGCGACCAGTCAGCGGCGCAGAGCGGGAGCGTGGAGAGGAGGAGGAGCGGGATGAGGATGCGGGGTGTCATGGTTGGTTGGGTGATGAGGCGGAGTATTCAGTGTTCAGTATTCAGTTTTCAGTCACGCAGCAGGTTCCGAATACTGAACACTGAACACTGCATACTGAATACTTCTTAGGCACGTTCTGGTTTCACCGCGGCCATTACTTCGCGGGTGAAAGCTCAAGGTCATCGAAACGAATCAGCGTGCCGGAAAATGGGCTACCCCAGATGCCCGGACGCCCGGCGGGCGGTTCGTCTTTGGTCGTGAAAGTGATCGCCCACGCCGCCGGTTCGGGCGTTCCCGCGAGCCACGCTTTTCCCTCCACGACCCACGCCGCTCCGGCCTTGCGCACCTGCACCCGCAAGCTCGTCCAGCTCTCGTCTTTCCACTCGTAGGCCACGCTGTGCCGGGCTTCGTCGCCCTGGAAAATCTCCAGCGTTTTCTTTGCCGCGCTGACCTGCAGGCGGTATCCCCCCACCCCACCGACACTCACGCCAAACGCCGGAAACTTGCGCCCCTTCTTGGCCGTAAAAAACCGCGCGCTCGCGGTGACATCCCCCTTCGGCGTCGGACCAAAGAGCAGACCGAAAGTATCCAGCGGCTCGCCGGGGAGTTCGAGAAAGCGACCGTCCTTTGCGTCCTCCTTCACGGAAAAATCTCCCGACATCACCAGCATCTCCGCCGGCGGCTTCCCGACTTCCGCTTGGGAAAAGTCGTGACGAAAAAGCGGCTTCGCCGGCTCAGCGGCGGCCAGCGAGACTAAGGCGGCGAGTGGAAGAAGAAACAGCGGTTTCATCGGCGGGCGCTACGCAACACTCCGACGCGCCGCGTGTCGAGAGTGTTCATCATGCGCCGCTCAGCCCCGCACCGTCCGACGCCGCAGGCTGCCGAGCCCACCGAGGCCGAGCAGCAGGAGCAGGGCGGACGTGGGTTCGGGGACGATCTGCACGTTGTCGATGAGCACGCCGGACTGGATGGCGTCGTCGGTGTGGTCGGCGATGCCGAAGCCGAGCGTGTAGCTGCCCGCGATGCCCGCCGCGGGCAGCGTCACGGTGGCAACGACGCTCTCGAAGTCGAAGTTCGCGCTCGTAGAGGGCGTGGTCGCGGCGGCGGTGTCGGCAAAGGTCACGAGCACCGGGATGCCCGCGCCGATTTGCAGCGTGTAGAAGGCGAAGTCCACGCCATCGAGGACGGTCGCGGAGGTGAGGAAGCGGTATTGAAAGCTCAGCACGTCGCCGACGCCGAGCGTGACCGCGAGCTTGACCGCCGACGCATCGCCGAGACTGCCGCCATCGGGAATCGCGCCGGTTTGCAGGGCGAGGAAGCTTTCCACAGTCGCGACGCTCGCGGCATCGGAGCCGGAGAGGTTTCCGCCATCCGCCGAGAAGGAAGCCGTGCTCAGGAGCAGCTGGCGGCTGCCCTGCGGCGTCGCTTGGAACGGCGTGAAGAAATCGCCGTCCACAGGCCCAGCATCGCCGACCGCCGGGACGGTGAGCGTGAGGGATTCGAAGCCTTCAAAGAGCGCGGCTTGGGAGTCGGTCGAAACGGCGAACGTGAGAGCCAGACCGGTCAAGGCCGAGCGAATGAGTTGTGTTTTCATAGTTGGAGTCAGGTGGAGTGAAGTGGAGTGAAGTGGCCGATCAGGGCGTGACGGTGAAGCGGTTTAGGCTGGTGGCCGCACCGCCCGGCGACTCGACGCGGATGGTGCCGCGCACGGCCCCGGCGGGGACGGTCGCGCGAATCTGCGTGTTCGAGTCGATGATGAACGCGGCGTTCTGGTTATTGGCGAATTTCACCGCGGTGACGTGGAGCAGGTCGGTGCCGGTGATCGTGACCTCCGTGCCCACGGCCCTGAGGGAGGGAGCAAAGGAGGTGATTCTCGGGAGCAGCCGGAAGGCATCTGTAGCGATCACGCCCGCGCCGGTGGCGACCTGGATCGGGCCGCTCTGCGCGGTCGCCGGGACGGTGACGGTGATTTGCGAAGACGAGTTGATCGCGAAGACCGCGTTCGTGCCGCCGGTGAAAGTCACCGCGGAAGTCGTGCCGAGGTTGGCTCCGTTGATGACCACCGTGGTGCCGGGCCGACCGTAGTTCGGCGTGAGCAGGAGCGCCGCCGCCGGCACGTCGAGCCCCACGAGGAGCGGGTCGTGATCGCTGTAGCGATAAAGGTTCGCGACGAATTGGTCGTCGGTTTTGAACGACAGGTCGTAATCAATCGCGCGTGGCTCGGCGGCGTTGATGTGCCACTCGATCGCGCCGGTCAGGCGCCCGGCGAGGCTCGGCGTGGCGAGCGCGTGATCGAGCCGCCCGAGCTGGCCGTCGAAGAGATAAGAATACGGCGCCTCGGCCGTATTGGCGGCGGCGATGAGATCGACGAAACCCGCGGCGCGGAAGAGGTCGATGGGATCCTCCTGGCCGTAGGCGTTGAGATCACCGGTCACGAGGACGTCGGGATCCACGGGCGCGAGCGTGGTGTTGATGAAGCTGATCAGCGCGGCCGCCTGGTTTTTCCGGCGGAAGTTGTAAGCGCCCTGGCCGTCGTTCTGGTCCACGTCGGCACCAGTCGCGCTCGACGGGCCCTTGCTCTTGAAGTGATTCGCGATCACCCAGAATTTTCCGCCCGTGGCATTCACGCTGAAGAGCTGCGCCAGCGGCGGACGGCTGTAGGTCGCGAAATTCACCGTGTCCGTCAGCGCCACGCCGACCGGCGTGACGAGCGACGGCTGATACATCAACCCGACCTGGATGGCGTCCGTGCCGAAGGGCGTCGAGGGCGTGGCGATGATCGTGTAAGTCGGCAGGCCGGCCGCCGTCATGGCCGCGTTCAGGCCGGTCGGGCTGCTCACGAGATCGTTGAACGCGGAGCCGCCGCCGGTGCCGTTGTTTTGCAACTCGGAGAGCGCGACCACCCCGGCGTTGAGCGCTTTCAGCCCCGCGACGATCTTCGCCTTTTGGCGGACAAACTCGGTGTTGTTGTCCGCGCCGCGGTCGTTCGCACCGCCAAAAGTGATGAAATAGTTGAGCACGTTCGTGCCCGCGACCCGCACGTTCCCACCGACGTTCGGCGGCGCGGCCTGCCGCGGATTGGTTTCGTCAAAGGTGACCGGGGCCGTCGCCTGCACGCGGAATTCACCGAAGTCGTAGCTGAGCACGCCCGTGAGCCCGGCGGTGCTGTCCCCGAGGCGGAGCGTTTTTCCACCGCCGACTGCGCTCGGGCGGAGAAAGGGAATCGGGCTGCCGTTCTGGCCGTTGCGCCCGTCGTCGAGCATGATGCGGTAGCGGTCGTTCAGCGCTTGCGTCGCGGTCACGCTCGCCACGTTGCCCGCGCCCGCCGAGTTCACGCCGCTAGCCGGCGCGTCGTTCGGATCGACCAGTTCGGTAGGGTTGAAAATCTGCGTCAGCGGCGAGAGGAAGAGTTCGCCGAAGCGCTCGAGGTTGTATTGATCCGTGACGAAGAGCCGGGTCGGGAAAGTGACGCGCATGCCCTCGAAACGCTCAAGGTAAAGCGTGCCGGCATTGGCGGGGGCGAAGGGAAACACCGGGGTGACGGCCGCGGGGAGCGGGTTGCCGCTGCTGAGCACGGTCACTGTGGCGCCGGAGGCGAAGCGGGTGAGGTTGTAGAGATTGCTGATCGTGCCCTGGACGCGGACCTGCTGACCGATGGCGACGCTATCGGTGGAGTCCACGAAGATGCCCTCGGAGGTCAGCGGATCGATGTCGGTGTCGCCGTCCTCTTCCTGCACGAAGAAGCCGCTTAGCCCCGTCGTGAAAACACCGGTGACGATGCCTTCCACAGTGAAAGTGCCCGCGGCTGGCGTGTCCGTCGTGCCCTGGATGGCGCTGATCTTTGTCACTCCGCCACCCGCGCTGATGGTTAGCGCGATCGAGGTGCTGGAGCTGCGGCTTTGCGCGTCCGCAACCGTGACCGGCAGCGCGAGCGAGCCGGTGCCCGAGGCGACGGCGGTGGAAAAGGAAAAGATTTTGTCCCCGGCGGTGAGATCGCCATTCGTCCCCGTGTCGTTCAGCACTTGCGACGAGGAACCGCCGATCCCGCTGAGGTTGGCCGTGACGGTGATCCCGGTGCTCGCGGGATTCGCGCCCGCATTCACACTCACGGTGAGGAGGGTGGTCCCGGAGAGGGCGACCGTGTTCGGCGCCGCCGT
>CAYQBV010000298.1:0-5666 GCA_964415705.1 uncultured Chthoniobacter sp.
GACGCTGGCTGGAGTCAATACCTATACCGGCCCCACCTCCGTCACTGGAGGGACGCTGCGTCTGGCCACGGGAAGCAGCCTTGCTTCGGGTGCGTCGATGACGCTCGGATCAGCGGCCACCTTGGATCTGAATGGCATCAACACGACCACCGGCGCTCTCAACGGGCCGGGCAGCAGTTCGGTCACCCTCGGCACCGGCGCCTTGACGGTGAACAATGCCGTGGCTGCGCAGTTCGACGGGGCGATCTCGGGAGCGGGAGGCTCTTTGACTAAGTCCGGGGTCGGCACCCTGACCCTCAACGGGGCTCTGAGTTACACCGGAAGCACGACCGTCAACGCCGGTTCACTCCAGGTGAACGGTGCGCTCGCCAGCGGAACCTTCGCCAGCCTGCCTGCAGGAGCTACGCTCGGCATTGGGGCTGCGGGCAGCATGGCGCGGAGTGTCACCGTGGCTGGCGGGACAGTGAATCTCGCCGGGACCATGTCGCCGGGCACGACGCTGACCCTCACGACCGGAACGATCAACTCGCTCGGCACGGGTGCGACCGTCGCCACCGTGAATCTGCCGGCCCAAGGCGTCACCCCTGTTTTCAGCGCCCCGGCGACTCAGGAACTGACCGTCACGACCAAACTCTCGCACCACGATGGTCGCATTGTCGTCACGGCTGGAACCACACCCTTCAAGGCGGGAGGGACCAACCTCGTCAACAATCTCGACCACCTGATTCTGCAAGGAAGCACGACGACCCTTGATCAAACCGACAGCGGCATGGTCCCCGGCCTGGCCATCCGCGGATGGACGGGGCAGTCGGGCAGTCCGAATGTGGACTCGGCCACTTACAATTTCAATCCGGCCAGCCCGGCGGGAGCTTCCGCGCACAGCACCTTTGCGGGAACCATCGGTCTCGCGACGGGGTCCATTCACTATGACAATTCCGGCCAATATTTTGCGACCACCAGCAGCGGTGTCGTCACCGGTCCCCGGCCGGCGACTGGCTACGACCATAATTACTCGGTGGAGTATCGGGGAAAAATCCTGGTTCCTTCCACTGGCACCTACCGCTTTTCGACCACGAGTGACGACGGCAGTGCCATGTGGATCAACCCTTCCTCCAACAACCCGCTCTACTCGGCGGCCAACGTCCAGAACTGGCAGGAGCAGGCTCCGACGCGAGCGGACTCCGGCCCGATTTCCCTGACCGGAGGCACCTACGCGGACATCATCGTCCGGTTTTTCGAAAACGGAGGGGGCCGAAGCCTTTACGTGCAGTGGGATCCGACGGGCGGAACCAGCATGATCGATATCCCGGGCTCACGGTTTTACAGCGGCGGCTTTACTCCCGTGGCTCCCACCTTGCCTGCCACCAACGTCACCGTGACGACCGACAGCACGCTGAAGCCGAGCTTTGCCGGAGCCGCCGTCCTCGGGAACCTGACGATCAACACTGGTGTGCTCACCCTCGAGACAGCCACCTCCACGAGCTTCGAGACGATTACGGTTCTCGATGACACGGAGATCGCCGGGGCTCCGATCGCGCTCCGCACCGGGACGGTCAGTGTGCCGTCGGGGAAGACGCTGACCATCACGCCGAATGTGGTGGGCGCGACCAGCTTGCTCAACAAAACCGGCGCCGGCACCCTGACCCTCACCGGCGACCAACTCTACGATTCGCTCACGACCAGCGCCGGCACGACCAACATCAACGGTGCCGTCGGCAGTGCGCCCGGCGCGGCGTCCGTCGTGGCCAATGCCACCACCCGTTTTGGCACCGTCAGCCAGACGCTCGCGTCGCTGACCATCGGCGCCGGTGCGACGGTCACGTTCACGAGCGGGACCGCGGGCGCGTTCCTCGGCAGCGGGAAGGTGGGCGGTGCCGCAGTGGTGCCGGAGCCTGGCGCGCTCGGCCTCCTGCTTGCGGGATCCTTCGGTCTTCTGGCGTCGCGCCGGCGCAACACGCCGAAGTGACGGACCCGGTGGCTAGCCCACCAAATGCGGACGCCGTCCGGCGGCGAAGGCGGCGATGTTTTCCACGGTCATCTGCTGGAGGCGCTCGACGGCTTCGAGGCTGTTGAAGGCGACGTGCGGGGTGCAGACCACGTTGGACCGCGCGAGGATGGCGTCGCCGAGCATGAGGTCTTCGAGTTGGCGCACGCGGTCGGCGTCGCGTGCCTCGCCGGCGAGGGCGTCGGAACGAAGGTGCGCGACGATGTCGGCGGCGATGATTTTCGCGGCGGGGGCGCGCATGAGGCGCTCGTCTTCCAGCACGTCGAGCCCGGCGCCGCCGACCTGCCCGGAATCGAGCGCCTCGCGCAGCGCGGCGGTGTCGATGAGGGAGCCGCGGGCCGTGTTGATGATGAGCACGCCGGGCAGACATTTCGCGAGGGTGTCGCGGTTCAGGAGGTGGTAGGTGCCGGGCGTGAGCGGCGCGTGCAGGGAGATGATCTCGGCCTGGGCGAGGAGTTCGTCGAGCGGGACGAAAGTGAAGCCGAGGGCCGCGGCGACCTCCGCCGGTTGCTCCACATCGTGCGCGAGGACGTGCATTTCAAAAGCCTGCGCGAGCCGGGCCACGCGCTGGCCGATGTGCCCCATGCCGATGATCCCGAGGGTCTTGCCTGCCAGTTCGAAGCCCCGCGTGGCCTCGTAGGAAAAGCGCCCGCCTTTCGGCGCGAGCATGACTTCCCGCAGCCGGCGGGAAAGCGCGAGCAGCAGCGCAAAGGTGTGCTCGGCGACGGTCGTCTCAGCGTGAAACGGGACGTGCGCGACGGTCACGCCGCGTTCCCGGCACGCGGGCAGGTCGAGGTGATCGGTGGCCGTGGAGCGCGTGGCGATGAAGCGGAGCCGCGGATGCGCGGTGAGAAATTCGCCGGTGACTTTCCCGCCGATGAACGGCGCGAGGATTTCCGCGTCATCGCCGACCTCGGCGAGCGACGGGACAAAGCGCACGTCGTGCCCCGGCAGGCCGCAGGCGTAGATTTCCTCATCCCCGGGTTCCGTTTCGACAAAGTAAATAATCACGGCGCAAAGATACTCGACTGCGATTCGCGAAGGAACCACACGCCGGTTGCCCAAGGCGATGCACAAATTGTGCGAACCCACTTCGCGGGCTGACAAAGCGCGGTGGCGGTGCGACACAGCTTCCGCGCATGCACTCTCACGACGAAGCCGAACCCCACGACCACGCCCCGCGCCGCCGCTGGCTGCCGCGCATGGGCACGCGTTCAGTCGAGGTCCACGCGCCGGGGCACGATCACGATCACGAGGGCGAGTGGAAGGTGCAGCTCGCGGCCAGCTTGGCCTGCCTGGTCTTTGGCCTCGCAGGCTGGGGGACGGAAAGCACGCACCCGGGGCTGTCGCTGGGACTTTTCGCCGCGGCGTATCTGGCGGGCGCGTGGTTCACGGTCGGCGAGGTGTGGGAGAAATTGCGGGCGGGAGAAGTGGACGTGCATTTCCTCATGTTGGCGGTGGCGGCGGGTGCGGCGGCGATCGGCGAATGGGCGGAAGGCGCGGGGCTGCTCTTCCTCTTTTCGCTCTCCGGAGCGCTGGAGCATTTCGCCATGGAACGCACGCAGCGGGAGATCCGCTCGCTTTTCGACTCCGCTCCGAAATCGGCCACGGTGCTCGATCCGGCGGGCGTGGAGCGGGTGGTGCCGGTGGCGGAGTTGGCCGCGGGGATGCGGCTGCGGATCAAGCCGGGCGAGCAGTTCCCCGTGGACGCCGAGATCGCGAAGGGCGAAACGGCGGCGGACGAGTCGAACCTCACCGGCGAGGCTGCGCCGGTGGAAAAACGCGTGGGCGATGCGCTGCTCTCGGGCACCATCAATTTGTGGGGCGTAGTCGAGGCCGTGGTCACGCGTCCGGCGCAGGAGAGCGCGCTGCAAAAGATCATCCACCTCATTCAGAACGCGCAGCGCAACAAGGCGCCGGCGCAGCGTTTCACGGACAAATTCGGCACGCGCTACACCTACGCCATCCTCGCGCTGACCTTCGTGATGTTCTTCGTTTGGTGGCTCGGCTTTGGGCATCGCCCGTTTCTCTCGGTGGAGGGAAATGTGAGCGCGTTTTACCACGCGATGACGCTGCTCGTGGTGGCGTCGCCGTGCGCGCTGGTGCTTTCGATTCCGTCGGCGATCCTCGCGGCCATCGCGTGGGGCGCGCGGCGCGGCGTGCTCTTTCGTGGCGGGGCCGCGGTGGAGCAACTCGCCGAGGTGAAGGTGGTGGCGATGGACAAGACCGGCACACTCACCACCGGCGATTTGCGCGTCGAGAACGTGGAAAGTTTTCCGCCCGGTCGCGAGCGCGAGGTGGCGCAGCTGGCCTACGCGCTCGATCTCCACTCGAATCATCCGCTCGCCCGCGCGGTCACGCGCTACGGCAAACGCGAACAACTCGCGGTGCTGGAGGTCACGGACTTCGAGGCCGTGACCGGCATGGGCAGCCGCGCGCGATTGGAGGGCGCACCGGTTCTGATCGGGCGACGCAAGTGGGTCATCGCGCAATACGAGGACGCCGCACTCGCCACAGTGCCGGAGACGGCGTTCGGCGTGTCCGAGGTGTGGGTGGCGAAAGGCGCGACGGTCGGAAGGCTCCTGCTGCGCGACGATCTGCGCCCGGAATCGCGCGGGCTCATCGAGCAACTCCACCGGCGCGGGCTGCGCTGCATGGTGCTGACGGGCGACAAACAAAGCGCGGCGGATTTTCTCAAAACCCAACTCGGCCTCGACGATGTGCGCGCCGAACTCAAGCCCGACCAAAAGCTCGCGATCATTGAGGGATTGGCGAAAAGCGGCGACCTCACCGCGATGATCGGCGACGGCGTGAACGATGCGCCGAGCCTCGCCGCCGCGCATGTCGGCGTGGCCATGGGCGCGCGCGGGAGCGACGCCGCGCTCGAGCAGGCCGCCGTCGTCCTCATGCACGACCGGCTGGAAAATTTCGTCGCGGCCTATGAGCTGAGCCGGCGCGCGCGGGCGATCATCCGGCAGAATCTCACCATCTCGCTCGGCGTGATCGTCATCCTCGTGACCCTCGCGCTCTTCCAAAAAATCCCGCTCACCCTCGGCGTCCTCGGCCACGAAGGCAGCACGTTGGTCGTCGTGCTGAACAGTTTGCGGCTGCTGTTTTTCGGCGGCGTGGAAAAATCCGCAGCGTCCTGATTCGTGTTTGGGGCTGGCGAAATATCCTTGTGCCCCACCCCGCGCCCGCCGCTACCCTGCGCGGCCTTTTTCCACAGCACCACCGATCCGCACCATGAGCACCGCCACCTCTTCCGCCACGCAACCGAGCCAGCTCGACCAGCTCAAGAAATTCACCACCGTCGTTGCCGACACCGGCGACTTCGAGTCGATGCGCGAGTTTCAGCCGCAGGACGCGACCACGAATCCCTCGCTCATTCTCCAGGCGGCGACGAAGCCGGCCTATGCCTACATTTTGGACAAGGTGCTCGCGGAGCGCAAAGGCAGCGGGCTCTCCGGCGCGGCGCAGGTCGAGGATGTGATCGACCACCTGCTCGTTGCGTTCGGCATGGAGATTCTCAAAATCGTCCCCGGCCGCGTCTCCACCGAAACCGACGCACGCCTGTCGTTTGACACTGCGGGGACGATCGCGAAGGGCCGCCAGCTCATTGCGCTCTACGAGGCGCACGGGATTTCGCGGGATCGCATCCTGA
>CAYQBV010000299.1:0-5659 GCA_964415705.1 uncultured Chthoniobacter sp.
TGGCGCTCGGCGTGGTGCCGGGCGTCCCCACCGCGCTGTAGATGTCACGGTACACCGCGTTAAACGCCAGCACTTCGGCCGCGTTGGCGAGGGCTTCTGACCCCGGATCGACATACCGCGCACGGATGCTGTCCAGTTCAGTGGTGGCCTGCGCCGACGAATACCCAAACGCGACGTTTTTCTGGTTGGTCAGGCTAATCGGCACGGTCTGGTCGTACAGGTTCTGCAACTGCAATGCCTGTCCGTCCGTCACGGTAAACCGTTGGGGCAGACGCGCGTTGACGGTATTGCCGACCTTGGCACCTGCGATCTCATACTGCGAGTCGTAGGTGCGGTTGACGTTGGCGAGGAACACCAACTTGTTGATAAATCCGCGAGCGACTTCCTTGGTCGTCCACGACGGGGTTGCGAGGGTATTAGCCACAGACTATCCTTTCGACGAGGGGTTACAGGCGACCCGCAGCGCGGTCGGCGGCGTTCATGCGACGGAAGTGTTCATCCATCGACAAATCGTCCGAAATGGCAAACGGGTCGGCTACGGGTGGCGAAGTACCAAGCGGCTTGATTGGCGCTTTCGCGGAACTGACGACTCGGGCTGGGCCGCGAACAGAGGCAGCTTCGAGTCGGGCTTCGATTTTGCCCATTTCCCGGTACGTTTGTGCCGGGTGCAGCGTGGACAACCGCTGAGATTCTTCAGGGTGAGCCGAGAGCCATTGCAGGATCTCAATGCCCACCGGACTATCCATCGCCAAGTGCTGCATCGGCAGCGACATCGGCGTGTCGGGATTCAAGGACGCCATCAACTCAGGATTCTGTTCGGACGCCTCGTGCAAGCGCGTCATCCAGTGCTGTTGCTGATCCTGTTGCGACTGCTCAATTTGCTGTTGCTGATACGCCTGATGCCGCACGACATCACGTTCCTGATGGCGGGCATCGGCCACAAATTCCGCCAGCGCCATCGAGTAGTCTTCGTAGGCGTCAAACTGCTCCACCTTCGGCACGCCGGGCATGTGCTTGAACCGCGCCCAATCGGGGGCGGCGTCCTGGCTGACCGGGAGGGGCTGTACCAGCTGCTGCATCCGCGCTTCGGCGGCTTCGGCGCGGCGCTCGGCTTCCCGCTGCTTGGCGACAGCGGATCGCACCGCTTCGGTCGGGTCGCTGCGTCGGTTGGCTTTGACCGGGGCGACCGGTTCTTCACGCGGCACGTCGGGAACGGTCGAGTCCACCACCACGTCCGATGCCAGCAGGGCCTGGATCTGCTCAGGCGTCTCATGGCTGGACGTAATCGTCAGATCACTGACGGGAATGGGTGTTTCGATCGTCTCTATCGACATTAATTGGTTATTCTACACAATTACCGCATCTTTACAAGAATCCCTGTTTAGTCGTCACGATCCGGTGATCCGGGCATCTCGGCGGCCATGATGCGCTCATGTTCCGCATCGAGGCTGTCGCGCTCAGCCATCTGCTGCTCATGGGCCTGCTTGGCCGCTTGCTGCACCGACGTCACGTCATGCGCCGTGTCAGCCTGATCCTTCGCCACGGCCGCCGCGAAGGCCGCCGCCGCTTCATCCGCGCGAATCTTCATGGCCGTAATGGTCATCTGCGTCTCGTTGCGCATCCGCTCAATTTCAATCTTGGCCTGTTGATCGCCCTGCGCCTGCATTGTTTCCGCCTGGAGCTTCTCGCGCGCCTGCTCGTGGATCATGTGCTGCTTCTGCAATTCCACCTGGGCCTGCTGCTGGAGCTTCTGGCCGTCGGATTCGAGGAGCCGCGTCTTTTCGTCCAAGGCTTTGCCCAACTGCTCGACCATCTGACTGGCCTGCTGCAATTGTTGCTGGAGTTGCTGCGGATCGGGCTCAGCCCCCTGCGCTTGCAGCGGCGGCGGCAGCATCTTCTTGACGCGCTCCGACGCCTCGAGGTGACCAGGGAAGTCCCGGAACTTCAGGTAAATATCGCCCAAGATCGGGAACAACGCGGGGTTCGCTTGGAACAAGTTGCCCATTTCATCCGCGCCCTGCTCCCGCCGGCTCTTGTAGCTCTTTCCGATCGAGACCGTAACGCCGTACCGCCCTTTTCGCAGGTCGTAGTTCTCGGCGGGCTTCTTCGGTCCCTGTCCTAGCATTCCGGGCATTTGAACGGGCATTCCCGGCATCGGTCCGGGCATCGGACCGGGCATCGGTCCGCCAGGACCACCCGGCATCGCTTGCGGGCGCTTCGTCTGCGGGTTCATCGTGAACGGCGCATTCAGCATCACCGTTTTGGGCGCGTCTTCCTTGTCCAGAATGCGAGCAATACGCCCCGGCCGGTCGTAAATGTGCGGGATCAAGTCCAACACCACCTTCGCCTCATACGTCAGGCTGATCTCCGCCAAATTATCCAGGAAATGACTGGACCCCGTCTCGTGCTGGTTCTGCAACGCCAAAATGGCCCGGCCACTCTTCGCATTCGGGCTCTGCTGCCCCAACGCGCTCTCAAACGCGCCCGTGCCCTGATGAATAAAATCCCGCGCCTGCTGCAACAGCAGCATCGACGGTCCCAGCCGTGAGGTATCCACCTGGGTGCGCTGCGGGGGCGGAGCCGGCGTGCCATTCAGGCTGACATTGCGGTAGCGCAGGTAGGGGAAGTTGCGGACATTCGCCAACTGCCACTCTTCTTCGTGGCCTTCCTCCTGCCCTTCGACCATCGTGTAGGGGGCTTTGGTTTCGAGGCTGGCCATTTCGACCGCACTGCTGGCGCTGTAGTTCAACAGCCGCACGGCATCTTTATTCGGCTCGATCATCCCCACCCAGCGGCGTTCTTGCTCGAACGGGATCAGTTCCCGTCCCACCACCGGAATGATCGGAATATACCGGCCGTCCATCTCCTGCTTGGGTTCCAGCTCCTCAATGGCATTGATGGTGGACCAATACAACGTCGGACGCTTCTCCTGGCGCGTGCGGGCCTCTTTCCCCGTCCGCGCCGTGCGCCCCTGCGGCACCTGGCCCTCCGGCGCGTCCGTGCCGTCATCAAGCAACACCCGCGACACCGTCTCATACTCCATGCGGTAATACTCCGCCACCCGCACCGCTCGGCCTTCACCCTCGTCGCCACTGACCCACGACTGGGTACTCATCCCAATGGCCGACAGCTCGTCCTCCGAGAACGACGCCATCGCACTGTGGGGATACCGGCGCTTGTACGCCGCCCACGGCATGTCATTGATAATGAACGCCCACGCCCCGTCCGAATAGTCCGGTTCCTGCGCGAACGGATCCAGCACCACACTGCCCTGCTGCAAAATGCGCTTGATCATGATCCGCTGGTCAAACGGGTCGTCCGAGTCCGGGTCCGGCTCCGTCATCACGCGGTAATACCCGCGGCCCGCCTTCACCGCTCGCTCAAACGCCCAGCTCCGCGCCAACGACGCTCGACTCTCCACCTCAATGCGCCGATACAGCCCCTGAATGATCTCGGCCGTGGTCTCCTCCGCATCATCCGACAACGGATGAATGGCCACACCCAGATGCGCGGCCTTCTCCGCGTTCAGCACCAACTGGATCGGCTGGTCCAACGACGGGATCGACAGCATCGGCCGTTGCGGGATCGCCACGCCCCCGATCAGTTGCGGCTTCCGCTGGTCCTTGACCTCCGTTGGCCAACACAGGTCCGGCACCTGGAACCGCAACGCATCCACCTCACGGTTCCGTTGCTCGACATCGGCATCACTGCCGACCTTGAACCGATCCAACGCTTGCTGCAGGTCTGCTGTCATTACGCCCCCATCCAGTCCGCCGGCGTGGACCGCCGCACCGACGCAGCCATCACCGGACGCGGCACCGTCCGCATCACGCCGCGCCCACTGATCACCAAATACCGCGTGGCATCCATCAAATGGTCCGCCACCTTCACGATCTTGCCCTGTTCGTCCCGATGATACTTGCGAAACTCACTGCGCCAGTTGCTCAGGTGCTCCTGCACCACCAAGCGCCCCGACACCAGCAGGTTCCATGTCTCCGTCAAACCCGACTCCACCGCATTCACCGCGGGCTCGAGATGCAACCCCAGCCGGCCGTAGATGTCGAGCAGCGCTCGCCCATCCACCTGGCTACTGCCCGCGCTCGCCGGGTCAATGACCCCCGGGATCCACGCCCCACGAGCCTTGATCGCTTCCGCATGGCTCGCTGGCTCCCCTTGGCCGCGATAATGTTCGTCATACAGCACGATCCGTCCCGTTGCCGGGTCTTTCGCGCCCCAGATCACCGCCGTGCGGTTCCACCCCACATCCAAGGCATACACCCGCGGCCAGTTCGCCGGCACCTCCGCCGTGGGCACCAAGATCTCCCGCTCCGCGATCGGGTAGATGGCGCCCGAGCCCAAACTGGGTTCGCCTTCCGTCCGAGCCGCGATCTGGTAGGGCGGGGTGGTGGCCATGAGCGCCCGACGCTCCACCGGGTCGAGATGCGGCACGTCCTTCCAGCCCGCCTGGATGAACGTCTTAAACTCCGCGCTCTCGGGGGTCTCCGGCTCAAGGAACCCCTTGACCACCTCGCTCATGCCCTGCAGCGGGGTGAACGTCACCATCACGATGCCCTTCGTGGTGACCGTGCGGTAGAGCATTTCGGTGTAGCAGTCGGCCGGCGGCTCTTCATCACACCAAATGACGTGTTTCGAGGTGCCCTCGAAGCTCTGCCGGCCCTGCTCGTACGACTTGAGGCCCAGCAGGCTCAGCCCGCCGGTGACGTGTCGCACCTGAGCGCCCTCAAGCGCCCCCGCCAAGCCGCGAGCGGTGATGGTGCGGGCAATGAGATGGGCCGGGATCATCCCCGTGCCAGGCGCCTGGACACTCCCGAGCAGCTTGGCCTGCACGATGTCGCGGGTGGTCTGGCTGTTGGTGCCGACGGCCCAACACTCGACAGGCTCCGTGAAGCGCCGGCCGGTCCACCAGTGGGGGTAGAGGCCCGTCAGGTGGCAGGTCAGCTCGTAAGCGCCCGCTTCGCTCTTGCCCACGCGGTTGGCGGCCATGAACAGCCGTTCTTTGGTGTGGCCGGCGGCGAAGAAGTCGAGGTGCTTGGGGTAGCCGCTCCGCGCCAGGGGGCCGGCGTCCGCGAAGAACGTCACAAACCGCGAGCTGGTGCGGCGAGCCGCTTCCGCCGTTAACGCATCAAGCTGCAAGCGTTCATCCAGCGTCAATGCGCTCATAACACCCCACGCAAGGTCTGATAATGCACGTTATGTTAACTACAGAAGTGTGGAAACATTGAGCAAAACTGCGTGTTGCACCAGTTATGGTGCATCGTCGGGCTTTTTCAATTTATCAAGAAGCGCCACCAGGCCGGCCGCGAGCTCCGCATCGCTCAGTTCAGTCGGGGCCTGGGTGACTTCCAGCTCGAGAGAGGCTTTGGGGCTGCCAAACATGCGGTCCATGACGCTGACCATCATCTGGGCTGACGGCGCCACGGCGGTCAAGCGGTAAAACTCCGAGCCGGCATTGAGCCGCTCGGCCATCTTGACGGGGTCGGTGACCGACTGCCACTTGCCGTTGTCGTCTCGGGCCATCATGTGGGTGATCCCGCGGGCCGAGGCGATCTGAGCCGCGACCAAGTCAGGGAACTGCCGGCCCACCTCGGCCTTCCACAGGGCCAGCAGGGCGGCTTTCTCCTGCGTGGGGGCTGGGACC
>CAYQBV010000300.1:0-5649 GCA_964415705.1 uncultured Chthoniobacter sp.
CCCGCACTACATCGTCGCGACGGGTTTTCAGGGCGAAGGACAGGAACTCCAAGATCGGGCGTGGGCCTTCTACCTGACTGCGACGGGACGCAAACCGACCTCGGACCGCTTTCACGTCCTCATCAATGCGAAAGCGTGGAGCCCGGATTCGCGGACCATCACGTTGCGCATTGTCGGCGTCGGCTCGAACGAGGACCGCAGTGTGCCCAGTCCGTGGGAATGTACTTTCGACCTGGGCACGCAGCAGTTTCGCGCCGTCTCGCCCTCGAACAATCCGGCCAGCACGGTCGCGACCAGCCTGCCCGGAGAGCGCTACCCAGAAACGCGCACCCGCCTGCTCAAGCTCGAAGACATTCAGTCAATGACCGATGACAAGCTGCGCTACGCGATCAATGAGATGGTCGCCCGCCGGGGCGCGGAATTTCGCGACAAGGACCTCAAAAAGATTTTCTCCCAGTTTCCGTGGTACCGGCCTGTCGCTGGAAAAAGCTACGAGCTGGCGGAGATGGATTTCACGCCGATCGAGGAACAGAATCTCAAGCTTCTGGGTGGCCTGCGTGACCAAAGAGCGGGACGCCCGACGCAAATCCTCCCCGAAGCGGGTGTGCCCAAGGAAGGCTTGGTGCCAAGCTCGAATCCGCACGGTATTCCTGAAGGAACCTACCGGGATTTGCGACCGATCAACAAGCAGGACGCAAACGGCTCAGCGAGGCTGGCGAGCACTTTTGTCATCCGGGGTTCCGCGTTCGACTTCATCGTCGATTCTTCCTTCTCTCCTACCGTGCGTGGTCGTTCCGCAGGCGCGACCTCCTTTGCAATCAAAGAAAAAACAATCGGGAAAATTGTCCGGGATGGCGACGGCACGGTTCGACTCGAACGGGGACTTACTCAAGTCGTTTCACGTTCTCCTGCAAACCTCTCCGACGCGTTTTTGAACCAGATGCGAATCCGTCGAGATTTCGATGGCCAATGGGCTTTCAGAGATGGTGCGTTCCAAAACTTGGGGACCGGCAATGCGTGGAGACGAGAAGAAGGCGAACCGGCTAAACCTGCGCCAAAGATTTCTCCGAAAGCGCCTCCGGCCAAATCAAGTGAAGTAGGAGGTAATCTTCGAGACCGGACGCGGGCGCTCGACAATTTATGAACGCACCATTCAACTCTACGAAATGAAAAAGCCACCAACCCTAAATATTCTTAAAGTCTCAGCTCTTTTGACTGTGACTGCACTGCTCGCTTCCTGCGCAGTTCCGGACCCGAAGTTTCTAGCTCACGCAGGTGATGTGCGAAACGTGGATTATCCTGAAAATAAGATCGTCGGGACATGGGCGCACGTAAGTATTATGCCCGTGCGGACGACACAAATCGAGCTGGAATCCAAATCCTATCTTGAAATACGCCCAGGCGGAACCGGCCGCAAAAGGGAAGTTTCTACCAACAAACTGACAGGAGGATATCTTGCCGCGGAAGGAAATTTCCGTTGGGCGAAAACAGGCAGAAACCAGTGGAGGATAAGCCTTCCAGGAACAGCCGCATACAGGGTGACCGACAGCTATCTGATGGCACAAGACAAGAGCATCACCAAGCCACCTGTGGACATATACCTTAGCTACCACAATGAAGAGCTCTACGACTTTTCGACAAAGCGAGTCTTGGTGCGAGCAACGCCGGCTAACGTGACGCAGCTCGCAAACAGAATGCGTAGTCAGACCGTAGTGCTGGATTTTGAGAGAAACATCCCGACTAATCGCCGGATTACCCGCCCACAGGCGTTCAATCGTACGCAAAGCAGAATTCCATACGCCCGTAGCGTTCCCGGAAAGCCGGGTTTTGTCGTAAGCCCCTATGGAGGGTCCGGGTATATTGATGTGCGCGGCTTCCCAAGTGGAGCCGAAGTAAATGACCCTTACAGCGGCAGTTCGTTCCTCGTCCCGTGAGAGCATGGTCCGCGGAGTTCACCACGTCTCTCCAAGAACTGCGCGTTCTTCATTCCCGGACGCGTCGTTTTAGATAAGCCACAATCGTGAGTCCCACAATGCCGATAAAACCCGCTCCACCAAACAGCCACACCCAAGAGAACCCCTTCCTCCACTCCGCCCGCATCACCGGCGGTTCGCGCATGGCTTGGGCGAGGGTGAAGTTCCATTCGACGGTGCGCTCTTTGCCGTCGAGGCGCTGGCTGTTGGCGGTGATAATTTCGCCGGGGAGGTGGAGCTTGTAAGTGAGGTGGTTTTTCGAGAAGAAAAGGCTGCCGAGTCCTTTGGCAAATAGGTCGCTGCCGGTGCTTTTGGCCTTGGTCTCGGGGAGGGCGGTGAGGCTGCGTTCGAGGATCCATTTGCGGCCTTCCTCGCGCAGGTTCAGCGTGCCGAGGAGGGAGAGCGGGGTGCTCTCGCCGGCGCTGGTCTCGTGGCGGGTGAGCTTTTCCAGCGAGTCGAAAGTGATGCGGAGTTTCGCGACCATTTTGCCCGCCTCGCGGAACGACTCGAAGCTCTCCAGCTTCACTCCGGGCAGGCGCTCGAGATCGCGCCGCACGCCCTCCTCGCTGAGGTCTTTCTCCAAGCCGGTGGTGCCCTTGACGATTTCCTCCTGCACGGAGATGACCATGTTCACGCGGCCCGAGAGATCGCCATTCAGCCACATCTCCTCGTCGTAATCGACACAACCGCCGAGCAGCACGGCAGTAAAGATGATGAGCAAACACTTCAGGCGGGAGGAGAATTTCGAGAGGAAAACCAGCAGCGGATTCATGATCGGGAAAGGTGAACGGCCCAGAAAAGAATGGGCAACGTCACCCGGGCATGGCAACCCAATTTTGCGCCCCTTGTGGTGCGCGCCCCATGCCGCACCTCGAAACCCTCTACCACCTCGCCATCTTCGCCGGGCTGCTGCTCGGTCTCGCGGGCGTGGTCGCGAATCTCGCGTGCTTCGACCGCCTGCGCCCCGCCGCGCCGCCGCCGGCGGACGCTGCCCCACTCGTTTCCATCCTCGTCCCGGCGCGCAATGAAGCGCTGAACATTGGCACCTGCGCGGGCTCCCTGCTCGCGCAGGATTACCCGCACTGCGAACTCCTCGTCCTCAACGACCATTCCACCGACGGCACCGGCGGAATCCTCCGCGCCCTCACCGCCCGCGGCGGACGCCTCCGCGTGCTCACCGGTGCGCCGCTGCCGCCCGGCTGGACCGGCAAGGGCTGGGCCTGCCACCAACTCGCCGCGCAGGCCCGCGGGGCGTTTCTCTTTTTCGCCGACGCCGACACCGCGCACGCGCCCGGCACCGTCTCCGCCGCCGTCGCCTTCGCCCGCGAGCACCGCGCCGACCTCGTCTCCGCGTGGCCCGCGCTCCTCACCGCGACCTGCGGCGAGCGGCTGATCATTCCGATGATCGTCTTCCTCGGCATGGTCATGTATCCGCACTGGCTGCTCCGCTTTTTGCAAAACCACCCGCACCTTGCCGCGCGCGTGCCGGCCTGGGCGCGGCGGGTTCTCGGCGCGGCCAATGGCCAGTTCATGTTCTTTACCCGCGCCGCTTACGACCGCATCGGCGGCCATGCCGCGGTCCACGATCACCTCGTGGAAGACGTGGCCCTCGGCCGTGCTGTCACCGCGCGAATGGGGCAGGGGATGCGCCTGTTCAACTGCGACTCGCTGCAGTTTTCCAGCGTGCGGATGTATCGTTCGTTTGGCGAAACGTGGGAGGGCTTCACCAAAAATCTCCGCGCCGCGTTCGAGGAATCGCTCCTCGGCTTCCTCGCCATCGGCGCGTGGCAACTCTGCGGTTTCCTGCTCCCGTTTGTCTTCGCCGTCCTCACGCCGCGCCCGCTCGTCTTCGCGCAAATCGCCATCATTTTCCTCATCCGCATCCTGCTCACCGTCCGCTTCCGCACTTCCTGGCTGAGCTGCGTGCTCCATCCGGTTGCCCAGGCGCTCGGCCTCGCCATCGGGCTCAATAGCTGGCGGCGCTCCGCCGGCGGCGGGGTGAGTTGGAAAGGGCGGACGTATCAGGTTTCCAGCGCCCCGCGGCCGGCGGACGGTGAAAGCCACGGTTCTGAGATCCGGGGTTAAGGGCCGGTGCAATGCGGGATTTGCGTGGCGAAAACGGCACGCGGCTGTTGCAAAAATTTTTTCAGAAAATGCAACTTGGGGGTGGCGCAGGCCCGGAAGGCGGATAAAATCGTCTCATTCCGCGCCCACCCACCTGCGGAATCCCTTGCCCAAAAAACCATGAAATCGGCTCTCGTTCCGACTGTTCGTGCCTCTGCGCGGGCCATCCTGGCGTCGTCCATCGCCTCGCTGCTGCTGGCCGGGATGGCGCACGGTGTGACGTGGTCGGGCACGCAGTTGCTGACGCTCGGGCTTGATCCGGGTGATGACGATGTGGACCTGCTCGCGAGCACGGTGGTCACGCTCGACGGGGCGGCAGGTACGCTGGTCGAAAATGTCATTTTCAACGCGAATCCCGGCGTGACGACGCTGACGGTCAATAGCGCGGTGGGAGCGACGCGGGTGCTGGCGGCGAATGCCACGGTTTTAGGCGCGGGAAACGGGAAGAGTCTCGTGGTGGTGGGGAGCGCGGACTTCCGGATCGGGGCGGTGTCGGATGGCGGTTTTGCCAATCTGGAGCTGGTGAAAAACGGCGGGGCTGGGGAGCTGATCCTCGACAACCTGGCGAACGATCTCGACGGCGCGACGTTGCGGGTGGTGGACGGGACGATGTCGATCTTCGGCGGCGGCGGGACGGTGAGTGCGGTGGACACGCTCATCCAGGCGATCCGTATCGACGGCGTGGCGGCCAAGCTGCGGTTCGGTTCGCTCAGCGGGACGGGGACGACTTTTAATAACAACGTGGCGGTGAATGAATCCGGCATGCTGGAACACACGGCGACGAGTAATGACACGCTGGGAGGGATCGTGGCGCTGGCGGCGGGGAAAACGCTGACGGCCAACGTGACGGGCGGGTCGCTGCGGCTGGCGGGATCGCTGGCCCGCGGTGGGAGTTCGAATCTCACGAAAACCGGCGCGGGCACGCTGACTCTCTCGGGCTTTGGCAGCGGCACCGGACTGACGAATGTGAGCGCGGGGACGCTGCAATACTCGCTGCCCGGCGCGCTCTACGCGGGAGCGACGGCGAGCTGGACGGCGGCGAATATCAGCGTCGCGAGCGGAGCCACGCTGGCGGTCAATGTGGGCGGAGTGAACGACTTCACGACGGGCAATGTGACGACGCTGCTGACCGCGCTTTCGACGGTGAGCAACAACGGCCTGAAAGCGGGTGCGAGTTTCGGTTTCGATACGACGAACGCGACGGGGACGGTGACTTACTCGAACGCGCTGGTGAACTCCACGGGTGCGGGCGGCGGTGCGGTGGGTTTCACGAAACTCGGCGCGGGCACGCTGAGTCTGAGCGGGACGAACACCTACACGGGCCCGACGACGGTGAGCGGAGGCACGCTGCAATTCACGAAACCCGCCGCACTTTACAACGGCGCGACGGCGAGCTGGACGGCGGCGAATATCGTGGTCAACGCGGGCACCACGCTGGCGGTGCATGTGGGCGGCGGGACGGATTTCAGCACGGGCAACGTCAGCACGCTGCTGACGCAAATTTCGACGGTGGCAAACAACGGGTTGAAGGCCGGCGCGATCGTGGGCTTCG
>CAYQBV010000301.1:0-5645 GCA_964415705.1 uncultured Chthoniobacter sp.
GATGGCGTTGAGCGTGGCCGCCGTCCCGCTGCCGCCGGTGCCAAAGCCGCCGCCGAGCGTCGCCGACACCGTGCCGACGTAACCGACACCTGGATTGGTGACGACGAAGCCCGTGACCGCACCCGCGGAGGTCATGGCGTAGGCCGTCGCGCCCTGACCCTTGAAGGCCAGCGTGGGTGAGCCAACGGCCGTCGCATTTTGCGAGATCGTGATCGAAGTATTGGGCGTGACCGCCGTGACGATCGAGCCAGCCGGGATACCCGTACCGGTAATGGACTGGCCGACCAAGACCCCCGTCGTGCTGGCCATCGTGATGGTGTTGGTCAGGCCCGTCGTGCCCGGTTGCGTGGTGCCGGAGTCGGTGAGCGTCACGATGGGTGCTCCGGTGTAACCGCTGCCGCCGGTGGCCAGGGACAGCGTGGTCACACCATTGCCCGTCGGAGCCAGCAGGTTGCCGTTGATGGTGGTGTTAAGGGCGTTGGTGTCCATCACGAGGCCGCCAGCGAACTGCTGGCCAACCGGGTTGCCGGCGAAAGCCGCGCTCCCGTTGATATATGAGGATACACTGGAGGTTGCGGCAGGCGTGGGAGTGAAGGTTGTTGAGGAGATGCCGGGACTCGCCTTGATCGTGCCGCCATTGTAATTGATGATCGTTTGGTAACCACCGTTGGCCCCGGAAAATTCCCTAGTAATAATTGTGCCAGCGTTAAAGTTCACGACTTCGAGGGCAGAACCCGCAGTGGCACCGGTGGAACGGTTCAATCCGATGGTTTGATTAGTGTTGTCGATAAGACCGCCAGCGATGTTGATCACTGAGTTAAGAGTGCCGCGATCACCGACGACGAATGGGCCGGTGGACTTGTTGATAGTCCCCGCCGTGATTGTCAGTTCGCCCGAACCAGCCCCATTGCGGAAAAAAATGATCTGACCGACATTTAGTGTTCCACCAGTAACCCGAAGGAGAGCCTGGTTGCCCCCGTTCGCCATGTTCATACTGCCAGGATTGCCACCGCTGGCGAGAACGCTGACCGTCCCGCCAGTGATGTTCAGCATCCCGTAACCACCTCCACCGATACCGGCATTCGTATCCTGATTGGCCTCAGCGCTTCGGATCGTCAGCGCGCCAGTGCCGGACATATTGATCACGCCGTTCAGGCCGGAACTTCCGAAGTGCTGCACATCCACATCGCTCGCCACATTGACCACACCGGTCACCACGAGCGTGTTGGCAGAACCCAGAAAGGTCTTCCTGCTGCCTGCGGCAAAGGTGAGGGTCGCACCGTTGCTCACCGTGGTCGAACCAGAGTAGGCGGCCGTGCCATTGATCACAGTCGTGCCCGTTCCGGCAATGGTCAGGCCGGCCCCGCCGGTCACATTGCCGATGGTGCCGCCGAGGGTCAGGGTCTTTGTCGCCGCCGTGGTCCAGGTTTGACTGGCCCCTAGGATGACGCCCGCATTGATCGTGGCATCCTGATTGGTGCTGATCGCACTGGTCGCGGCCGTGCCGGTGCTCAGGAGGGTGAGGGAATTGCCGCTGCCGACGGTGACGGGCGTGGTTTCGTTGAAGGTCACGCTATTCAAAGCCATATCCGCACCGAGGACGATATTGCTCTGCTGGGTCGCGCCGGTGGCGGAAAAAACCACGTTGGCCGAAGATCCGGGGACCAAGGCCGTGGCCGTGTAGCTGCCGGAAGTGGTGGACCAGTTACTCACCGTGCCATTGGACAGTGCCATGGCATTATCCACGCCAGCGGTGTTCGCGGCGGCCAGGGTGTTGCCGTACCAGAAGGCATTGTTCGTGAGGGCAGTCAGACCCGTGGTTACTGTGTCGATGGTGACGGCCGTGTCCCCCGGCGTGAGTGTCGCTGTATAGGTGTTGTTGTTGGCCAGGAAGTATTGCGTGCCATTCGGAATGGTCAGACCACCCAGGGCAGAGCTGAGCAGCGTCTGCGGACCGGCGGGGGAGCTGATGGGATTCACGCTGATGCCGATGATCCCAGCGGTCGTCGCCGCCGTGGTCGAGGTCAGCCGATCCGCGGAGGCTCCCACCCAGTCGAAGGCGAGGGTGGCCCCGTTGGCGAGACTCAGGCTATTGGTGGCATAGGCGGTATCCGCGACGCCATTGACCATGCTGAAAGCGCCACCGCCGGTGACCGCGAGGGTTCCGGCCGTGGGCAGGTTGCCGGCGACTGACGCCTGCACGGTGCCGCCGCTGACCGTGGTTCCACCGTCGTAAGTGTTCGCCGCACCGCTCAGGGTGAGGGTGCCCAAGCCGCTCTTGGCCACGCTGGTCCCGCTGCCCACGATATTCGTGGCGAAGGTCACATTGCGGCTGTTGGTGTCGATTTTAATGGCTTGTCCGCCGCCGGTGCTGAAACGACCGGAGTAGTCGTTGGCGTTCTGCGGCGAGTACTGCATCGTGCCGCCGCCGAAGAGAATCGAACCGGCCGCCGCCGCCGCTTTGGTGCCCAAAGGCCCGGACGCTCCCGCCGTTTCCGCCGAGCCCAGCAGGACCGCGCCGCCGTTGATGGTCGAGTTGCCCGTGTAAGTATTCGCGGCGAAAAGCGCCAGGGTACCCGTGTTCTCCTTGGTCAGGCTGCCGGTTCCGCTGATGGCGGAGACCGCCGCCGTATTCCCAGCCCCGCCGACTGTCAGCGTGGCGCCAGCCGTGGCGACCGTGTTATTTAGAATCAACCGGCCCGCGTCCGAGTTGACCCGCGCGGCGCTCCCGAGGGTCAGTCCGCCGTTGTAAATGTTCACGCCGGAGATGTTCCGCAACGCCCCGCCAGAGCTGATGCCGGTGCCATTGAGCGTCAGCGCTTCGATCAAGGTCAGGATGCCGCCTTGAATCTCCAAGGCTCCGCCGCTGCTCACGGTCGTTGAACCACCGGCCCCGCCCAAGGCCAGGCCGTTTTGGATATTCACCACACCGCCGGAGTTGATCATCGTCGCGGAGGCATAGGTATTGGAGCCCGAGAGGATGAGGGTGCCGGTGCTGGTCTTGGTCACGGCTCCGCTGCCGCTAATCGCGCCAGCATAAGACTGTGCATCGAAGTTGTTAAAATTCAGCGTGGTGTTGTTCACGATATTGGCACTCGCGAGCGACCCATTCTGCCCCGTGACGCCAGTGCCCAGTTGCAGGATGCCAGCGGTGATCGTAGTCGTGCCGGTGACGGTGTTGGCATTGGAAAGAGTCAACGTGCCCGCGCCGGACTTGGTGAGAGTGCCCAGGCCGCTGATGACGCCGGAGTAGGTCTGCGCGTCGGCGTTGTTAAACGTCAGCGCGGCATTGTTGACGATGCTGGTGCTGGCGACGGAGCCGTTTTGCCCCGCGGTGCCGGTGCCGATCTGCAATGTGCCAAGGCTGATCGTGGTGACGCCGCCATAGGTATGCGCGCCCTGGAGCGTGAGGGTCCCGGTGCCGGTCTTGGTCAGGGCGTAGTTGTTGCCGCCGTCGGAAATGACGGCGGAGATGGTCGAGGTCGCGGCTCCGGCGAGGTTGAAGTTGCCGCTCTGGCCGAGGATCAGCTTCAGCAGGCCGGTGCCGCCGCCGCCGCCGCCGTTGGCCCCGATGATATTGAAGATGCTGCCCGTGGCCGCGTAGAGCAGGTCCGCCGCCGTGCCGCTCACCGAGTTGCCCAGATTGCCTACTCCGCCCAGGGTCAGGTTGCTGTCGATGGCTCCGGCGGTTTCGTTGCGGATCGAGAAGGTGCCGGGGTTCGCCAGGACGTTGAAGGAACCGACCGTGAGATCCCCGGTTGTCATGGTGCGGATGCCTGTCAGCGCAGTGGATGGAAACACTGCGTCATTGGTCACCACGGGAACCAGCGTCAGGCTCCAGTTGCCCGGCGTCAGCAGACTGCCAGCGACAGCCCCGGTGTAGTTATTGACGGTATTCTGCGCGGTCGCGGAGTGCGCGGCGAGCAGGACGGCGATGGAACCGGCGAGGAAGCAGATGGTGTTGCGAGTGTTCGGCGTTTTCATGGAGCGGGAGTTGGGACGGATGGTTTTCATGGTGGGGTAGTTTTTTGAGAGGGAACGGAGGAAAGGTTCGGCGGGGCGGAGGTGCTTGGGAGGGTCGCGGGGGAGAGGAGTGCGGACTTGCGGAGTTACTGTTAGGCGCAACCTCCGCGTTATCAACGTGTCATTTAGCCTTGTTCGTCAGGATTTTCCCTAGGTGAAAACCTAGAGATGCAATGGGCCGCAGCAGTGGAGATTCGCTGCGAAAAGAGGCTGGCTTTTTCGCCGTGTAAGTCGGATGTTGTTGCCCGTGAAGATGAAGCTCTCATCGTGGTTCATCGGGTTTGCCGTCGCTTCAGGTTTTGCGCGCTCGCGCTGAAGGTTATGTCCGCTCCCTTGCGCATCCTCATCCTCGAAGATTCGGCGGCCGACGCCGAACTCCTTGAGCGCGCATTGCGCCGCGGCGGGCTCGAGATTGCCGCGCAGCGCGTCCAGACCGAAGGCGCGCTGCGCGTGGCGCTGGCGGAGATTCGGCCCCGCGTGGTGCTCATGGATTACAACGTGCCGGGCTTTCGGGGCGACGCCGCGCTGGCAGTCACGCACGCGCTGTCTCCGGGGTTGCCGGTGATCTTTGTCTCGGGGACGATCGGCGCGGAGCTCGCCGTCGAGCTGGTGAAAAGCGGGGCCACGGATTACGTCCTCAAAGACCGCCTCGAACGACTCCCGCTCGCCGTCCGCCGCGCCCTCCATGACGCGGACCAGCGTGCCGCCCGCCAGCGCGCGGAGGCGGCGGAGCGTCGCGGTGCGGAAACGCTGTCCATCGCCCTCGAAGCCGCGCAGATGGGCACGTGGGACTGGAACATCGCCACCGGCGAACTCGCCTGGTCGGACCGCTGCAAGGCGATCTTCGGCATCGCGGCGGACGAGCCGATGAACTATGGGCGCTTTCTCCGCGCGCTCCATCCCGGTGACCGCAGCGCCGCCGACACTGCGATCACCCACGCGCTCGCCACGCAGGCCCCGTACGACATCGAGTTTCGCGCCGTTTGGACCGACAGCACCGTCCACTGGGTCGCTGCGAAAGGCCGCGCCTTTTCCGACGCCGCAGGCCACCCCACGCGCATGGCCGGCACCGCGATGTGCATCACCGCGCGGAAACAGGCCGAGGAGGAGCGGCAGCGCGTGGAGGCCAAGCTGCAGGAAACGCAAAAGCTCGAAAGTCTCGGCGTCCTCGCCGGTGGCATCGCGCACGATTTCAACAACCTCCTCACCGGCGTCATCGGCAACACCACGCTCGCGCTCCTCGACCTGCCCAAAGGCTCGCCGCTGCTCCCGTGCCTCGAGCAAATCGAGGAAGCTGCGCAGCGCGCCGCCGAGTTGTGCAAACAGATGCTGGCCTACGCGGGCAAGGGCCGGTTCATCGTCCACGACCTCGACCTCAGTGAACTCGTGCAGGCCACCGCGCACCTTCTGGCTAGCGCGATTGGCAAGGGCGTGGCGCTCGACTTTCACCTCGCCGAGAATCTCCCCGCCGTGAACGCCGACGCCGCCCAGCTCCGGCAGATCGTCATGAACCTCGTGCTCAATGCCTCCGAGGCCATCGGCGAACGGACCGGCGTCATCCGCATTTCCACCGGGCGCGCGCAGCCCGATCACCCCGGCCTTTCCGGTGTGCTGGAGCGACC
>CAYQBV010000302.1:0-1717 GCA_964415705.1 uncultured Chthoniobacter sp.
GCGCGTCGGCCCCTTGAGCGCGCGCACGCTGGCATCGCCATTGACCGCCACGACCAGCGCATCGCCGAGCGCCCGAGCGGCCTGGAGGTAGCGCACGTGCCCGACGTGCAGCAGGTCAAAGCAGCCATTCGTGAAAACCAGCCGCCGACCCTGCGCCGCGAGCGCCGCGCGCTGGTGGACGAGATCGGCGACGGACAGGATTTTTTCGCGGCTCATGGGCGCGGAGCTTACGCGTCCGGATTTGCCGAGCGCAAGCAGCACACGGTACTTGGCAACAATCCGAACCCGGCTAGCGTGCGCCCCCTCATGCACGACCCTCGTTTTGACAAACTTGCCCACGGCATCATCACTTTTTCCACCAAGTTGAAGAAGGGGGAGCGCGTCATGATCGACGCCTTTGATATCCCGCCGCAGATGACCGTGGCGCTCATCCGCGCCGCGCGCGCGGTCGGGGCGGTGCCTTTCGTGCAGACGCATCAGGCGCGCGTGTCGCGCGAGATGGCGCTCGGCGCGCAGGAGGAGTATCTCGCGGTGCAATCCACCATGCAGCTCGCGCTGATGAAAAAGATGGACGCCTACATCGCGTTCCGCGGCGGGGACAACATCACCGAAATGAGCGACGTGCCGCCCGAGCGCATGAAGCTGGTCTCGAAGCGCATGAAAGCCGTGCTCGACTGGCGCGTGAAACAAACCCGCTGGTGCGTGCTCCGCTGGCCCACGCCCTCCATGGCCCAGAGCGCCGGGCTGAGCACCGAGGCGTTTGAGGATTTCTATTTCAAAGTCTGCACCCTCGACTACGCCAGGATGGAGCCCGGGATGGCCGCGCTCGCCGCGGCGATGAACGCCACCGACCTCGTGGAAATCAAAGGCCCCGGCACCGACCTGCGCTTTTCCATCAAAGGGATCGCCGCCCTCTCCAGCGGCGGTTGCTACAACGTCCCGGACGGCGAAGTTTTCACCGCGCCCGTGCGCAACTCCGTGCAGGGCTGCATCTCCTACAATGCGCCGACCGTCTATCAAGGCGTGGCCTTCGATAACGTGCGGCTGGAGTTCAGGGACGGGAAGATCGTCAAGGCCACCGCGAACAACACCGAGAAGCTCAACGCCATCCTCGATAGCGATGTCGGGGCGCGCTACATCGGCGAGTTCGCCATCGGCTTTAACCCGCACATCATGCACCCGATGCGCGACATCCTGTTCGACGAAAAGATCAACGGCTCCTTCCACTTCACGCCCGGCCAGTGCTACGAGCAGACGGAAAACGGCAACCGCTCGCAGGTCCATTGGGACCTCGTCAGCATCCAGCGCCCCGACTACGGCGGCGGAACGATTCACTTCGACGGCAAGCTCGTCCGCGAGAACGGCCGGTTCGTGCCCAAGGCGCTCCAGGCCTTGAATCCCGAGCGGCTGGCGTAGGGTATCGGCCGTCGGTGATCGGTGAATGGTGAATGGTGAATGGTGAATGGTGAATGGTGAATGGTGATCGGTGAATGGTGATCGGTGAATGGTGAGTCCGTTCGCAGCCTATCACCCTTTACCGATCACGAATCACCCGCCCGGGAAGATTGCTCCATCATCCGAGTGACCGCCGACTACGCTCACTTCCGCCCGCCGCCGAAGAGTCCGCCGAGGAGGCCGCGGACGATGGAGCGGCCGACGCCACTGCCGACGGAGCGCACGGCGCTTTTCGCGGCGGCTTCGAGCATGCCTTCGCGCT